>JALOON010000117.1 GCA_025454405.1 Oscillatoriaceae cyanobacterium Prado104
ACTAAAGAAGCATCGATTTCGAGGTTGATTTTCAGTCGGTTTTTAACCGACTTTCGCTATGAGACGGGGGTTTGAACCCCCGGCGGACTTTGGGATCGGTGATGGATTTGAACCCCCGGCGGACTTTGGGATCGGCGATGGGTTGAAATCCCCAGCGGACTTTGGGATCGGCGATGGATTTGAACCCCCGGCGGACTTTGGGTTCGGTGAATTAATGAAATTTCTCCCTTGCTTCACACTCGAAGAATTTCCAAGGAGTTAGTCATTTTTGATTGTCGAATTGATAAAATATCAAAAACTGTGGGCAAAGACCCTTCCTACATATTTACCATGAGTCAGCTTCGGCTGGGTATGGCTGAATTCTTAGTGGGTTCTTCTCGCAAAGAAGTAATTGAATCTCGCTCCAATCAGCAAAAAAATGAATTTAAACTGCTTTTGGATAAAGCCAAAATATTCTACACGCAATTTGCTCAAATTAACGAAGCTTGGCAATCTTTATTGCAACCAGCTTCAAAAACAGTCAATCTGGATCTCTATAAATTACGACAAGAGAGACTAGATTTTAACTCTGTAGGTTTTCAAGTCATCAGCAGAGTCGGCTATTTCATTTTTTTTGGTAATGAATTCAGCCAAGAGCAGCAAAATATACTTGTTGAGGCACTAGCAAAACTTGACTATCAGCGTACCTCACCACTGTGGCAAAACAGTTTGGTAATTGATGACGGTAACGGCAACAAGAAAATAATTGCTCAAATGGCAGCAATAGATAAGGGATTTAAAATTGTTGTCCGTGAGGTTGAATCTCAAACCGGGATTAAATTGAAATAAGTCAAGACTGCTGCTATTCTATAGTAGCCTAAGAATTGAAGACTTCCGCAGGCTCATTCCTAAGACTTAATTTTGGGGACGCGAGCCAATCGGTTGACGATTTTGGGCAGAAACTCAGTTTCTTGCCCAATTTCTAGCGTTTATAGGAATTGTTGCTCGTGATAGAAATCCAAGGCTCGCTATTTCCTCAACGTAATGTCCCTAAGTTATTTGAGGATGTAAAAATTTTAAATCGGGAAATTCAGGAGTTGTACTGTAGCGATGAAATACCCTGGATTTTAGGTGTATCTTTTGGAAAAGATTCGAGTGCAGTATTGCAGCTTGTGTGGAATGCGATCGCGTTACTTCCACCAGAAAAGCGCACAAAAACAATTCATTTAATCACAACAGATACGCTGGTGGAAAATCCGATAATTTCTACCTGGGTTCGCAATTGCATTAAACAGGTGAAGTTAGCAGCCAAGCAGCAAAAAATGCCAGTTGAACCCCATCTGCTTCATCCTGCGGTTCAAGAAACATTTTGGGTGTGCTTAATGGGTAGAGGCTATCCAGCTCCTCGGAATGGATTCCGCTGGTGTACCGATCGCATGAAAATTCAGCCGGTTAACAATTTCATCCGCGAAATGGTGAGGGTTCACGGTGAAACGATTGTTGTTTTAGGCACTCGCAAGGCTGAAAGCAGCAAACGCGCTGCCACAATGAAAAAGCATGAAGTAGGTAGAGTGCGCGATCGATTGAGCCCCAATTCTCGTTTGATTAACTCTCTGATTTACACACCTATTGAAGACTGGCGTGATGATGAAGTTTGGCTTTATCTCATGCAGTGTCCTAACCCTTGGGGAGGAGATAATAAAGACTTGTTTGTGATGTATCGGGGTGCGACAGCAGATAATGAATGCCCTCTAGTTGTTGATACTTCTACACCGAGTTGTGGGGATTCACGTTTTGGCTGCTGGGTTTGTACAATGGTAGACCAAGACAAATCTATGCAGGCAATGATTTTAAATGATGAAGCAAAAGAATGGATGCAACCTCTCCTAGATATTCGCAATGAATTAGATATTAAAGACGATCGCGACAAAAGAGATTTCCGCCGCATTTACGGTAAAGTAGAACTGTTTGAACGCAACACAGGCGACGGCGAAACCTCCGTCGAAAACATACCAGGACCCTACACCAAATACTGGCGGGAACACTGGCTGAGACGAGTCTTAGAAGCACAAACACACATCCGCAAAACCGCACCCGAAGAAATGCGCGACATCACCTTAATTACCCCGGAAGAACTTAGCGAAATCCGCCGCATTTGGCTGGAAGAAAAACACGAATTCGACGATTCTTTGCCACGAATTTACAAAGCTGTCACCGGTCAAGACTTTGAAGACATCCGTCCCGCCGCAGAAAGAAAACTCCTAGGCAGCGACGAATGGACCGTACTCGCAGAGGTTTGCGAAAATGAAGACAATATGCACCTCGAATTAATGGCAAAACTCCTCGATACAGAACGTCAATACTACACCAAACCCCGGCGCAATGGGATTTATGCAGATTTAGATAAATGCTTTGAAACCAGTTCTCGATCGAAAGATGAAGCAATCGGCAACGCCCACTACCAGAGGAATCTCAAAAAAGCTGTTGCCGATGTCATAGCAAATCCGACTGAGAAAATTCAACAAGTCAAAGATGCGATCGCGCAAACAAACACTTCCGCAAAAGATCGCAGCATTGATGCTACCAAAATGAGAGAAGAACTTGAAAGTAACAACATTGAAGGCAGACAATTATCCTGGGCGGACATCAAATTTTCAACACCCAATGTAGAAGAGGAAAAAAATAGAGATTAGCAACAACAAGCCTGCGGTTAAATGCCAAAAATATCAAACGTTAAGGCGGGCGATTAACCGCAGCATTAGCTAAGGGCGATCGATTAAAATTTGCACAATTTATGAGCAAACTTGACCCCAACATTCCCCATCAATACCTTACGTACAGTATCATCGGCTGTGCCATGAGAGTACACAGAAGGACGCAAAGAGGTTTAAGAGAAAAATGAAGAAACAGATGCCGAACTCCACCCACCTCCCAGCATTCCCCCAAACATTGAGCCTGAAAACCAGGAGGAAGATTCAACCGATGTAATTCATTGGTAGCAAAAAGAGTCTGTACCCCCCAAATTCCACCCCCCACCAACCACCCATATGTACCCCCCAAACTCCGCCCCCCACCAACCACCCATCCGCTAAATCCGCTACCAAATCCGCTGCTTACCGCCTCCTCACCAACCACCCATATGTACCCCCCAAATTCTGCATCCCACCAACAACACTAACCATGCAATTCCTCGAACTCACCCTCAAAAACTTTGGTCCCTACGCAGGCAACCAAACCATCAACCTCCGCCCCGAAAAAGACAAAAATCCCTGCCCAGTCATCCTAATTGGAGGCATGAACGGAGGCGGAAAAACCACCTTACTCGACGCAATTCGCCTCGCCCTTTACGGCGCTCGAGCCCAATGTTCCACCAGAGGCAACTTAAGCTACAGCGACTTCCTCAATCAGTGCATCAACCGCCACACACCTCCATTAGAAGACACCCGCGTCGAACTCACATTTGAACAAATCCAAGACGACAAACCAACCCAATATAAAATAGTTAGATACTGGAAAAAACCCGACACCAAAGATAACTTAAGCATTCTCATATACAGCGAAATAGTCAGCGATTGGTGGTCCGACAAAGCGATTACCAACACCTGGGACGAATACATCGAAACCTTGCTACCAGTCGGCATATCAAACTTATTTTTGTTTGACGGCGAACAAGTCAAAGAACTCGCCGAACTCGAAACCCCACCAGAATTTGTCATCGGCGCAATTAAATCTCTTTTAGGCTTAGAATTAGCCGATCGCCTCGCCGTCGATTTAGAAATATTAGCCAGTCGCAAGCGGAAAGAAATTGCTGGAAAAAAAGAATTGGCAACCTTAGAAAAAATCGAACAAACTTTTCAGCAAATTACATCCGAGAAAGATGCGATCGCCCAAAAACAAGCTAGCTTAAAAAACGAATTAGAAAAAGCTCAAAAAAGACAGCAACAAGCTTCCGATAGATTCATTTACGAAGGCGGGAAAATAGCGGCAGATCGCACCAAACTAGACTTGCAACTTAAAGACTGCACAATTCAAGCCGAAAACACCCGCAATCGCCTCAAAGAATTAGCATCAAATACCATGCCGCTAGCCCTAATTACCCCCTTACTAACTGCTGCCAAAGCCCAAGCTGAAACAGAAGCAAACCAACAGCAAGCGACCATCGCCAAAACAGTCATCGAACAGAGAAGCGATCGACTCCTCAAGTACATCGCTGAACTCTCATTAAACCCCCAACAATTAGACAAAATTCAAGACTTCATCTGCCAAGAAAACCTCGATCTAGATCGACAAGCAGCAACCGAAACGCCACCCTGGTTAAACGCCGGAAAAAAAAGCATCCAACAAATAGACAACCTGCTAAACAACCAAATTAAATTCCAGCAAAATGCCGCTAGCGAACATATAGAAAAACTTCAAAACATCGAAGCAGAAATCGACTTCACAGACAGACAACTCGCCGCCGCCGCTTCCCCCGAAGCCTACGATAAACTAGAATTAGAAGTCAGAAATACCCAAAAAGCAGTCGCTATTGCAGCCGCTGCGTGGGAATCAGCTAAACACCGTACAGATGAATTAGAAAAAGAATTAGGCAAAACTCAAAAAGAACTGGAAAGCTACAGCAGCGAATACATCGCAGTCAGAAACAGCCAACACGCCATCACTTCGATCGCCAAAGTCCAAACTACCCTCAAACTCTTCAAAGAACAACTTACCATCAAAAAACTCAACAAGCTCGAAGTAGAAATCACCAAGTGTTTTAGCTACCTGCTGCACAAAACCGATTTAGTACACAGAGTCGCGATCGACACCCAAACTTTCAGCCTGGCGATTTACGATTCAGAAGGCAAACCAGTACCCAAACACCGACTTTCCGCAGGCGAAAAACAACTGCTAGCGATCGCATTTTTATGGGGATTAGCCAGAGTATCCGGCAGGCAATTACCAGTCGCGATCGACACTCCCCTCGGTCGCCTCGATTCATCGCACAGAAACAACCTCGTCGAAAAGTATTTTCCCTCAGCCAGCCACCAAGTCATCCTGCTTTCCACCGACACCGAAATTAGCAACATAGAGTACGAAAAACTGCAAAAATTAGAAGCGATCGCCCGCAGCTACCTCCTCAAATACGACTCCGCTAAACGCGAAACCACCGTCGAACCGGGCTATTTCTGGGAATAACAATTTACCCCGAAAATTCGCCAAAGAAATAGCGCAACCCCCTTGACTTGCCTCGAAGGTTGCGCTATTATATATGTTATAATGGGATGGTTGCGCTAGTTTTTTAATCCAACCATCCCATTATTTAGTTAGTAGGATTATCCTACTAAAATTATAGTACCAGAAACCCCCCTACAAATCAAGCCCGCACCATGTAAAAAAATATTAACAAACTGCAGTTACAATCAAGTTCGATCGCCCGCATAAAACTGCCTTAATCAGTGTTAATCTACCCGCATCTACTGCAACAAAAATCTCACCAACTCATGGAACCACCAATCGATCGCATCCGCCTCTCCCAAACAGGCAAAGACCAACTATTAAAACTCAGGCGCGCCACCAAAATCGACCAATGGAACATCCTTTGCAGGTGGGGATTTTGCCGATCGCTCGCCGAACCCAGCATTCCCTCTCCTGTACCGATTCCCAGCGACAGCAACGTCGAATTAAGTTGGGATGTTTTTGGCGGCGACATGGCAGATATCTTGGTAATTGCCCTCAAACAGCGCTGCCATCAAGATAATTTAGGGACAGAAAAAGAAACCCTAGCTGCACAATTTAGACTGCACTTGCACCGAGGAATTGGCTATTTAGCAGGCGATCCGAATATAAAAAAAATAGAAGATTTAGTATCGATCGCTCTGGTGCCTGAAAAATTGAGAAATTAAACGAACCGCGAAGGCGCGAAGGACGCGAAGGAAGAAAGGAAGAGGAGGAGTTTACAATTTATTGAGTAGGGGTATCGGTGGCATTTCTTGACTGTTACGGCGGATGATTTTATAGGAAAGTACATATTTGACCTGATAGAAGAGAGGTTGGAAAGAAGTAGAAGTTTGAAGGTAGTAGTTGAGGAGTTCCATAGGGCGATCGTTAAATTCGATGATTTAACAATAAGAACTTTTTTCAACTGACAGTTAAAGCAAACTGTCACTTTCTTGGCTGACGCGATCGCCCCCTCGCCCCACACCTCCAAACCCCAGCAAATCGAGGGCGATCGACCCTCAAAAAACAGCCAATTCCACAACTGTCAACCCCCAGCTTGATAACTTTCCCCCCTTTTTCCTTCTTCCCTTATCCTTCTTCCTTCTTCCTTCCTTTTCGTTCTTCCCTCATCCTTCTTCCTTCTTCCTTCTTCCTTCTTCCTTCCTTAACAGCGGGAAAAAATGCCCCACCGGCCCTTGACCCTCACCAATATCCAAAGCATATTTGAGAGCAGTAGTAACATAATTCTTAGCCAAAGTCACCGCATCAAACAAATCTTTACCCAAAGCCAAATTAGCAGCGATCGCAGCACTCAAAGTACAGCCAGTCCCGTGAGTATTCCCAGTATCAACAGTTTCCACCCTCAAAGTTTCCAACCGCTTACCGTCAAACCAAACATCAACACCCCGCAAATCTCCCGCCATCCCGCCACCCTTCACCAAAACAGCCTTTGTGCCCGATCGATAAATTTGCTGCGCAGCCGATCGCATATCATCTAAAGAAACAATCACCAAACCGCTCAAAATTTCAGCCTCAAACCGATTCGGAGTTACAACAACAGCCAAAGGAATCAAAACATCCCGCAAAAACGCGATCGCCCCATCATCAATCAATCGATCGCCCGATCGCGAAACCATCACCGGATCGACAACCAAATTTCCAATTTTCAAACTCTCCACCTGCGCAGCCAACGCCGCCATAATCTCCCGATTCAGCAGCATCCCAGTCTTCACAGCATCCACCCCAATATCTCCAACCACCGCCTCAATTTGAGCGGCCACAGCCTCCGGAGGCAAAGCATCCACCCGCGTCACTCCCAAAGTATTTTGTGCCGTCACGCAAGTCAGAGCACTCGTACCGTGCACGCAATGAAACGCAAAAGTCCGCAAATCCGCCTGAATCCCGGCACCCCCACCGCTATCGGAACCCGCGATCGTCATTGCAACTGGTATTTTTGATTTCTTAATTTCCGGCATAATTACAGCAGTTTTCAGGTAATATCGCATCCGGTCGATCGTTCGTAGTGTAGACTTTAGTCTGCTCTCAAGTTGCAGACTAAAGTCCACACTACAAACTGTTAATCAGATTTTATGATTAGGATTTGATTTCAACGATCGGCTCGTTGATTCCCAGAAATTTTTGCGCTTGTTCGGTAATATTAAACAGTCGATCGCCGTGACAAAAAATTTCCCAGGCGCGAATTCCCATCAAACCAATACCTGCAACCGCTAAAGGCACCGCTGCGGCACCTAAAACTCCAGCAATAGGGGGAAATAGCATGCAAACTGTTAACAAAATTCCCGTAATTGCGCCACTAGCAATACCAGCTTTAGCGGTGGCGGTGCCGACTTGTTCGACTAATTGTGACTGAGTAATTTTGCCTTCAACACACAACAACGAGTTTTCTAAAATCGAAAATACTAACTCAATTACCGCTGCCGCGATCGCCCCTTTAGCTACTGCCCCAACGATTTCGGCAACCGCCGCCTTAAAAGCAGCAGCCGCTAAAACTTGCTTGGCCGCTGCTAATTCTTTTGCCGTCATGTTTTTACCGCCGCGGGCGCGATTCACCCAAAAATATTCAAAAATCCCGTTAGCAGCTTCATCGCCACCTCCATTAACGCGGGATTGAATGTGACTCCAATCTTTATCCTGACAAAAATTGCGAACTGCTTCCGGGCCTTTGGCGCTAATTTGAGCGGGGATGGATTCAAATACTTTTGCTGCTTCTAGAACATTGCGCATTCCGTCACGCACGCCTGCCCTAGCAAATTTTAATTGCAGGTTGCTTGGCAGATTCTCAAAACGGATGTTGTGCGCGATTTTAAAAGCTTCTTCAGCAGCGATCGTTCCAGCACTAATAATTGAACTTGGTGCCGATGCTATCCACGAAGTTACTAAAGCTGCATTTTCCTCAACTTTATCAGCTATTTCGCTAGCTAAGTTTTGGGTATCGGCAACAGTTTCTTGTACTTTTATAGTTAGTAATTCTAGTGGATTCTGATTAATTTCCATCTTGCTCTAGCTTGCATCGTTAAGGATTCAACTATTTTGACTGTAACATTTTTTTTATCGATGATTGTTCCTCTTCTTCCAGTCCGCGTTGGCACAGCCTGCCGTTAGGCATTGCAGCAGGCTTCGGCAGGCGAAAGTTTGTATAGACCGACTTCCTTTCGGCTAGCCGGCTCTTTTGTGCGTGTCTGCTATTCTTTGTGTGTATACTCGCAAACTCCCCGATTTCCCTTCGGTGATTATCTTCGCTGCAAAAGCTATCATTAAACTAAATGTAAATAATTATTGCAAAAATAACTGTGAAACTCACCCGCATCGACCTCAACTCTTGGATCTTCCACATCGGCGGCCAAAGCATCCTCGTCGATCCCTGGCTGGTCGATCCCCTGGTATTTTACGGTCAACCCTGGCTGTTTACCGCCTACCACAATACACCCGTAGCCTTTACTCCCAGAACTTTACCCCCGATCGACCTCCTCCTGATTTCTCAAGGCTTGGACGACCACTGCCACAAACCGACACTGGAAAAGCTCGATCGCGCCATTCCCGCGATCGCCTCCCCCACGGCCGCCAAAGTTCTCAGCAGTTTAGGCTATACCAATATCACATCTTTGGCAAATTGGCAAGAGTTTAAATTTAAAGAAAAGTTACAAATTGTTGCCGTACCTGGAGCCGAAATCCAGCCGGGACAGGAAGAAAACGGCTATTTGTTAACAGATTTAAGCAGCAGCGAGACACTTTATTACGAACCGCACTTACCGCCATTAGACAAAGTTAAGCAGAAAATAAACGCAGTAGATGTAGCGATCGCCCCCGTCATCGGTCAAATCTTCCCCTTCCTCGGACAAGTCATCATCGGCCCAAAAGAAGCTCTCAACCTCGCCGAAACTTTAAAACCCAAGTATTTTTTACCTACAACAACGGGAGATATTCGTGCAACTGGTATTTTACCGATGTTAGTGCGATCGGTCGGCAGCATTCCCGAATTTCGCGACTTACTTGCCAACTCGGGACTTGCCACCCAACTCCTCGAACCCGCACCAGGACAAACAATGGAGATTTGAAATTTTTGATTTAAGATTTTCGATGTGCCAGCCCAAAAAGTCGAGCAATGGGTAACAATGTCTGGAAATTAGGTAACAATTACTACCCCTCACCTCAAGCGCCAGTCCAGTAGAATGATTCTTAACAAACAATAGTTGTTTCAGCGGTTTCACAGCAACGATTCACTGCCCCAAACCCCATCCTGCAAGTTCTACTAGACTGATGCTCTCGCCCGATGCCCGATGCCCGATCCCCAATCTAAAATCACCTTGTTGGCCGGCGGTTGCGCAGAAACTCAGGAATATCCAAACCCAAATCTTGCTGCTTGGGTTGTGCTTCCGGTACAGCCTCCTTAGGAGTTTGGGTAGCAGCCGCAGCAGCACGCCACGGGGCATTAGGATTTTGCGCGCGCGCAGCCTTGGGAGGTGGTGGAACATCCCCCGAAAAACCAGTTGCGATCGCAGTAATCTTAATTTCGCCCTGAAGTCGCTCGTCAATCACCGCCCCAAAAATAATATTGGCATTCGGATCGACCACCTCGTAAATCGTCTCGGCCGCCGCATTCACCTCGTGCAGGGTCATGTCAGAACCGCCAGTAATATTAAACACCACACCTCTAGCGCCCTCGATCGAAGAAGACTCCAGCAGCGGTGAAGAAATAGCCTGCATTGCCGCTTCCCGAGCCCGCGACTTGCCCGAACCCACGCCGATGCCCATCAGGGCCGAACCCGCATCCGCCATCACGGCCCGCACGTCAGCAAAGTCAACATTAACCAAACCGGGAATCGTAATAATGTCAGAAATACCCTGAACCCCTTGGCGCAGGATATCGTCAGCCACTCGGAAAGCTTCCTGCACCGGCATTTGTTCCGAAATCACCGACAGCAGCTTGTCGTTGGGAATCACGATCAGCGTGTCCACCCGGCTTTGCAAAGCAGCGATCCCTTCCTCAGCTTGACTGGTACGGCGACGCCCTTCAAAGGTAAAAGGCCGGGTTACGATGCCCACCGTCAAAGCGCCCATTTCCTTCGCTACCTCAGCCACGATCGGAGCCGCCCCCGTACCCGTGCCACCGCCCATACCCGCCGTAATAAACACCAAATCCGCGTGGTTGAGAGCATTTGCCACCTCGTCTCGGGACTCCTCAGCAGCCTTTTGCCCGATCGCCGGATTGCCGCCCGCGCCCAAACCGCGAGTCAATTTCTGTCCTACTTGCAAGCGTTTCGGAGCATTTGACAGAACTAGAGCTTGAGAATCCGTATTCACGCACCAAAACTCTACACCGGAAATCTCGCTGGCAATCATCCGGTTTACAGCATTGCCGCCACCGCCGCCGACGCCAATGACTTTAATTCTGGCTACACTGCTGGGGATGATTTCTTTGGGATTGACCATAGGTTCGATTTCAATACTATCTACATTTACATAACTGGACCGTCTGAACGGGTTGGCGGACTCAATTGCCACTGGAAAATTTTTCTGTTCTTCCGAGTCGGGACTTTCTTGGTCAGGCCCTTGTCTATTATTAAGCGTCATTATAGTCGGGGGATGGTAGATTACAGATTTTTAACGCAGTTATCGCCAATTAACACTCAACTATAGGCTAAGTTGTGCGAAAAACAGGCGCGAGCGCGGCTTAATACTAGCAATCTTAGATTTTACCGGGCAACTAGCTCGATGCTAATTTTACCCAAAAAAGGCTGAAAGCTTTCAGCACAAAGTATTCAACCGCCTAAAATATTTCGATCTCACTTGCCGCATACCTGCTGCCGGTCGCGCCCCAGACACCTGCATACCCACCTCGGACACCCGCTCAATCCCTAGCCTTAGTCTGTTCTGAATTTGCACTTTCGGAACTCACTGCGGGTTCCGGCAGTTGGACGGTAGGGGCAGCGGGATTTTTCAAGTCAATGTAAGCGATTTTGCTTAAATCTAGCTGTTTTGGCAATTGTCGCATTCGGTCTAAAACCTTCAGTTGCTCGGCAGTCCGAGAACTGTAGGGGCCCAAGTGTACGGTGCCGATTTCTGTTTTCAGAATCAAGTTGTCAGGGTTTTGCCAATCGATCTCAAACACTTTAACAGCTATAGAGCTCAGCGCTTGGTAAAATTGCGGCCATTGAGCTCGATAAAGTTCGATCGACCCGATAACTTTTAACGTTGGCAAAGCACCCTGAGACTGCCGGACGGGTTTGCCGTTCGCACTTTGGGGTGCCTGGACCGAGCGCTTGTCTGAAGTATAGCTGTCAAAAGGCATCCAACCGCCCCGAGCATCCAGCCACCCCACTTTTTCCCGATCGCCGTTCCTCAATACCGCAGCAGGCTGTGCCAGTGCCACCGGCAACCGTTCGGTTACTTCCACCGTCAAACTCGGCGGAAATAAATTGCGAGTCACCTTGGCTTGCGCTATGGGACCCGTTGACTCCAGTTTTTCGGCCACTACCTGCGGCTGAATCCCCCATAAAGACTGCGGGTAAGACAGGGGCACCAGAGAGCGCACCGCAGCCTCCGACAGCCACTGATTGCCCTCTACCTTCACTTGGTCCGATCGGGCGATCGACCAAGTTGGCTGCACTACCCACCACAGCAAACCCCCAGCCATCGCGCTTGCAGCCATTGTCTGCCAAATTACAGCCGCCAATTTCAGCCGCCTCTGCCGCTGCAATTGTTGTCGCCTGCGCCCCAACTCTGTTTCTGAAACTGGTGCAAAACTACCCATCTACCTTTTGACAATTGATTGACAAACTACTCAGATTCTTTCGACCTAGGGATGCCGATGAATTTACCTTCTGACAGCATACATCGGCCATTAAGCCCTGTCTTTATTTATCCCAGATCCCAGCAAAATCACCCAAATTTACGCCCCGATCGGTCAAAATCTACTGACCTGAGGTCAAAAGCCTCTCTGCTGAGTCAATTCCGCTCTTTTGAGCCTACCGTATGTCGGTCTTTACGAGTTTTCTCGCCGTCAGCGCCTCCGCATTTCTACGGAAACCACCACCGCCGCACAATAATCAAAAATAACAAGTCGAAAGCTAGTTAGCAAAAAAGGTTGTTTGGGTCTTTAAGGGCCTCACCCCACAGGGCAAAATACAGAAGGTCAAACTAAACTCTAGTTGGAAAGTTTTAACCTTTCCATTAATTTTTCACCTTTGGTCGGCGCTAACTGTGATCGCACTGG
The DNA here is from genome assembly GCA_025454405.1 of Oscillatoriaceae cyanobacterium Prado104. GTDB lineage: Bacteria > Cyanobacteriota > Cyanobacteriia > Cyanobacteriales > Microcoleaceae > Microcoleus. Next base: position 12,413 of record JALOON010000117.1, read on the forward strand.
AATTAGATAGATTCTATAAAGCCTGCAACCCCAGCAAGACCCTTGTCGCGGGCGACCCAGGAGATTATCAATACTACATTGATTTTGCTTCCGTGCGCGGTGGCAAA
>JALOON010000118.1 GCA_025454405.1 Oscillatoriaceae cyanobacterium Prado104
GCTCCGCTCAAATCCGCCCATTTGAGATTGGCTCCGCTCAAGTCGGCACCGCTGAGATTCACTTGCTGCAAATTTGCCTGTCTCATGTCGGCGTTGCTGAAGTTTACGCCGTTCATCTCTGCCTTTGTCAAGTCAGCGCCGTGCAAGTTAGCATCTTCAAAATTGGCATCTTTTGCCGAAGAACCCCTGAGATTGGCACCGGAAAGATTCGCTTCGCTGAGGTTAGCTTGTGTCAGTTTGACTTCTCTTAAATCTGCTTCAGTCAGGTTAGCGCCACTGAAGTTAGTTTTGCTGAGTTCAGCTCGAATTAGTTCTCCCCGAATTAGCGATGCTCCGATTAATTGAGCTTCGGTTAAATCGGCCCTAACTAAGTTGGCAACGTTGAGAGTGGCTCTGTTTAAGATTGCCCGAGTTAGGTTGCTGCTGCTGAGCCGAGACACGTTCAGATTCGCATCGCTGAGGTCTGCCTCGCTCAAGTTAGCACCGCTGATGTTGGTGACAAAGAAGCTGGCTCCGGTCAAAATTGTTTGGCTGAGGTTGATCCGGCTGAGGTTGGCTTCGTTGAGATTGATACCCGTAAAATCTCTGTCGCCTTCAGTGTATCTTTTGACGAGTTCAAACCGTTTGAGGAGTTCTTCAGCTTCCATTGTGCTTACCTAATATAAAGTGCGATCGGGGCGAAAAACATTTAAAATTAATCTATATTTTTTAATCACCAAACTGGTAAAAGCTTTTGATAAACTCAACCACTGTATTGATTGGTGGCGTTGTTAGTTTTTGGGCTTTAATTGCGGGATTGACCGAGGTTTTGCCAACTCCGGGCACATTGACCAAATGCCTGCCAAAGTCGGGGTGGTAGTGAACCATCAAACTTTCGGCAGAGGAGTTAAACAGTACCGTCTGAGTCGGCGATTGGAAAAACCCCGACACAGCTCGATCGTCTGGATGGACAGGCCCAATTTTCATTTCCCCGATCTTTCTGATTGTTTGTGTTAGCCCCACGCTCAATTGAGCTACGAGATTTGAAACTCTGACACCTAGGTTGTTGCCGCTTTGGGGCTGAACCATCTTGATCGAAGTAATGATATTTTTCTGAGTAAACGCGGCGTCGCTAAAGGGAATGATGCCAACGTAAGCAGTGGCAAATAGTTGCTCGTCCTGCTCTATTCTAAATGATACGATCGTCCTTCGCGAATTAACTTCGATGCTGGGAGGTCTGCACAGGCCGGAATACTGCTGAGCTATTTGGCGGTAAGTAGCTGCCAGGATGTAGTTAGCTTCGGGGTCGAGGGCTCGATCGACAATAATTTGGACTGTGGGCGGGGTAGCATTAAAAAAACGGTGGGCTTCTTCGGGACTGAAGCGTTGAATGTGGCTGCGATCGCCGTTGGCACTTAAATCCACCCAATCGCAGGTAATATCATCGGCTTTTAAATTAAATCTGGACACGGCGTAAAGTTTAGCTCCCGTCAGTGCGGCACCCGTCAAATCAGCACCTACCCAATCAGCGTGAGCTAAATTTACTTGGGTCAAATCCGCGTGTACCAGGGTCGCGTTCAACAGGTTGACATTGCTCAAATTTGCGCCGTACAAGTTAGCCCCGCTCAATCTCGCTTCGTCGAGGTCAGCGCCGGTCAAGTTAGCACCGCTGAGGTCTGCCCACCGCAGGTTAGCCCCCCGCAAATCTGCACCGCTGAGGTTGGCTTGAGAGAGATTTGCCTGTCTGAGTTCGGCGTTGCAGAGGCTGGCTCCCCGGAGGTCGGCGCGGCTGAGATCGGCTCTGTGCAAGTTCGCCCGTTCCAAATTTGCCGCTGCGATGGTTGTCCCTCTCAGGTGAGCGCCGCTGAGGTCGGCTTGTTCCAGGTTGGCTTCTCTGAGGGTAGCTTCTCTCAAATCTGCTTCGCTGAGGTTGGCTCCGCTCAAGTTGGCGCCGCTGAGGTCGGCTCGGATCAGTTCGGCTCGGATCAAAGTGGCTTCAACGAGTTGGGCGTCGCTGAGGTCGGCGCGGATCAAGTTAGCGACGTTAAGAATCGCCCCATTGAGGTTGGCTTTGTTAAGGTTGGCACCGCTGAGTCTGGCAACATTGAGTTTAGCTTTTCTCATGTTGGCTTCGCAGAGATTGGTGCCGCTCATGTTGGTCAAGCTCAAGATTGCATCGCTGAAATTAGCCCCGCTGAGGTTAACTCTGCTGAGATTTGCTTCGCACAGCAGGATGGCAGTAAAGTCTCTTTCTCCGGCGGTGTATTTTGTGATGAGTTCTTCTGCGTCCATACTGGTGCGTCTCCGTTATATAAATCCTACTCAAACTCGATCGATACCTATCAAAGCTATTCAAAAGTTTGAGTTTAGTTTATTTCCTGCTTCACTCTGGCAGTGTCGGCACTCACCAGTCTGCAGGCTAACTCCGTCTAACTGACGGTTTTTGACAAATTAATCGCTGCGTTCAAATCGCGGTCTATTACTTTGCCTCGCGCAGCGCCATCAAAGCTTGCTGCGGTGCACATTTGCTGCACTCGTAATACCATTCATTCTCTGATTTCACCATCGCTACTAACAGTTTGTGCAAGTCAATAGCGCTAGGAAACTTCAACTTTTCTTGGGGGTTTTGTCGGTTGTGGTCGAGAATGTTTTTGGTGAGCCACAATCCCCAATTCCAGGCGTGACGAGCTACACCGCAATGCTTCATTAATGCTGTGCGCTGTCGATCGTTTATTTTTAACTGGGTCTTGAAACCGAGTAGCATTATGCAACTTCCTTAACTACATGAATCATACTACCTTCTGCGGACTACCTATCTTTGAGTGGAAATGAAATCTGCCTAAGTATCATTGTGAAAGCCTTTAATAAAATCTAAAATATTGCTGAGGTTAGATTGAGCTAATTTGGTACTTTCCACTAACTTGCCTGCCGTCTGGTTGGTTAAGTCGTATTTTTTAATCAGGCGTTTGCCGAAGGCTGGGTGATGGTAGACGCTGAGTTTTTGATCTCGGGAATTAATTAAGAGCATTTGTGTGGGAATTTGAAAAAAGTTGATGCTTTCCCCAATTTTAGGAAAAGCATTTGAGATGCGGATTTGGTCTACTTTGCTGATTGCTTGGTTGAGGGCTTTGCTGGTCAGTTGGACGTGCTTGGATTCTTTAACGTTGAGATTGCCGGCATCGTGGGATTGAATCATTTTCATCAGGGCAATCAGATTTTTTTGAGTCGTGGCGGCGTCGTTAAAGGGGATAATTGCGACGTAAGCGGTGGCGAATAATTTATCGTCGCTGTCCATTTTAAAGGCGAGGACGGTGCGCCGGGAACTGACTTCGATCGTCGGCGGCTGATTTAAACCTGGGTATTGCTGGGTAATTTGATAGTAGGTTGCTGCGAGGGCAAAATGAGCGCCTTGATCTAGCGGCGCGTCGATGACAATCCGCACTGTGGGCAGGGTGTCGTGAAAAAATTGCTGTCCTCCCCCCGAATTCAACCAGTAAATTTGGCTGTGGTCGCCGTTGGGACTGAGGTCAACCCACTTGCAAATCAAACCTTCGGTTTTGATACCGAGGCGCGAAACTCCGTGCAGTTTGGCTCCGGTTAAGGTGGCTCCGGTTAAGTCGGCTCCAATCCAGTCGGCGCGGATCAGGTAGGCGTTGGAGAGGTCGGCGTGAACTAAACTGGCGCACAGCAAGTTGGCGTGGCAGAGGTCGGCCCGGCTCAAGTCGGCACCGCTGAGTTTGGCTTCGCTGAGGTCGGCCCACCGGAGGTTGCAGCCGCTGAGGGTGGCCCACCGGAGGTTGACGCCGCTGAGGTCGGCACCGCTGAGGATGGCTTGAGTGAGGTTGGCTTGTCGGAGTTCGGTCGATCGCAAGTCTGCCCCGCTGAGGTCGGTTCTGCTGAGGTCTGCGCCTTGGAGGTTGGCTTGTTCGAGATTGGCTTCTGTCAGGGAAGCGCCGCTGAGGTTGGCTCCCCGGAGGTTGGCTTGGGTGAGGTTGGCTTTTCTGAGGGTGGCTTCGGTGATGGTAGCGCCGCTGAGGTTGGCACCGTGGAGGTTGGCCCCGCTGAGTTCGGCTCTAATTAATTCGGCTCTGATCAGCTTGGCTCCTGCGAGTTGGGCTCGTTTGAGGTCAACTCGGACGAGGTTGGCGACGTTGAGGTCGGCGTCGGTGAGGTTTGCCCCGACGAGGTGGGCACCGCTGAGTCTGGCGATGTTGAGTTTAGCTCCGCTGAGGTTGACTTTGCTGAGGTTGGCACCGCTGAGGTTGGCTACGCTCAGATTTGCGCCTTTGAGGTTTGCCCCGCTCAAGTTGACACCGCTGAGGTTTGCCTCAGTTAGGTTGACTCCGGCAAAGTTTCTCTCTCCGGCAGCATATTTTTTGAGGATTTCCTCAACTGTCATGGGGGCGGCACCGCTCATAGAAATCTGGATAAAGCTAAGAATCAGGAAGAGGGAAGAAGGAAGAGTTGACAGTTGACCTAGGACAGTTGTCATTAGTCATTAGTCATCAGTCACAAGTGCGAGCTGCCATCGCTCGCGATCGTTATTAGTCAGATGTTGAAGGAAGAGGGAAGAAGGAACACAGTCATTATTTTTACTACAAATTAATAATTTTAGTTACAACTCCTAGTTAAATACTTTAATTCATTCAAACGTGTTAGCATCTGATAAACTTCTGCAGAGAACCACTTCAAGCAACGCAGGATAACAGCTCCAAGATTTTTTTGCAGTGACTTTTTGAAGTGATTTTTTTTTCATTGTGTTAACGCCCGGTGTAATGCACGAGCGTTTCATCTGTAGCGCGATCGGGAAAAATTACCTAATTCACCGAAAAACTAGCGGGAAGCCCCTAGCTTTAGCTATGGGGCTCCTGACTCCCTGTTAGTAGATATTTTTAAGTTAACGACCGCTACTTGCTTGCCAAAACCTGTGCTGTCGGCCGATTGCGTATTTCTAAGTAATTGCATTTGACTCGATCGCTGCTCATCTGCTGTATGTTTGACATCTCCTCCTTTGAGAAAGGGGATTCTCAACAGTTGTTGCTTGGCGAGTCGATAAGACCCGCTATCCAACGTTTACGATTTTGATAGTATCAGAGAAACGATGTCGTACTGTTAAATTTGCAGGCGGTGTTGGTATTTCCTCCAGTATGCGATCGATAATGATGGCGGTTTCCACTTTACCGCGAGATGGTATGAAAATTGGTATTGTAGGGCTTGGTTTGATTGGCGGCTCGATCGGCCTGGATTTGCGATCGCGCGGGTTTTATGTTATTGGGGTATCCAGTCGCGAACAAACTTGCCAGAAGGCAATCGCCCGCGGTGTTGCTGATGAAGCCGGCAGGGATTTGTCTTTGCTAGCAACAGCAGATTTGATATTTGCCTGCACGCCCCTGGGGTCGATCGAGCCGATCGTCCGAGAGTTAATTCCTCACCTTGCTCCTGATGCGATCGTAACAGATGTGGGCTCGGTAAAAACACCCATCGTCCGGGTTTTGTCTGCTTTATGGCCGAATTTTGTGGGGGGACACCCGATGGCGGGGACTGCGGAAAGCGGCATTGAGGCGGCAATACCGGATTTGTTTGTGGGCCGGCCTTACGTGGTAACTCCAACACCTGAAACGCCAGAGGCTGCGGTGGCTGAGGTAGAAGAAATTGCTCGTTTGTTGGGTGCTGAAGTTTATCGGTGCGGGCCAGAAGAGCACGATCGCGCTGTTGCTTGGATTTCTCATTTGCCACTGTTGGTTAGCGCGAATTTGTTAGCAGCTTGCGAGAAAGAGGGCGAGCGAAATATTGCGGATTTAGCCAGCAAATTAGCGAGTTCGGGTTTTCGAGATACTAGCCGAGTGGGTGGAGGCAACCCCGAATTGGGAGTGATGGTATCGAAGTACAATCGAGAAGAATTGTTGCGATCGCTCTCGATTTATCGCGACAGTTTAGATGAGTTTATTCGAGATATTGAGTCGGAAAATTGGCAAGCTCTAGAACAGAAACTGAAGTTAACTCAAGAGGCGAGAAGTAATTATAAACAGTTTACTTGAAACAACTGCTTTCTCGATATTTCCGCCGCTGCAATCAAAAATATCAGCATGAATATTTCATCAAGTTCTAGAAATTCGTATCTTTCTAAAAACTGATTGAAATATTCAAAATAATCGATGTCAAATATATGGGCGATCGCCACAAAAAATAAACCAGTCAAAATACCTATTTTGGCAAAGCGGTGTTGTTTGAATTTTAAGTTTTGAATTTTAGCTTTCATAATTCGCTCTCAATTAAGTGAATATGTGCTATTGTACTTGCTATTATAGCATATCTATAGTGGGTCTAAATGAGTCGTAAAGTTTTTCCCCCACCCCAACTCTCACGCCACTTCCGACCCTTGGGGACACCCCAAGATCCCAGTGGCTCCCTAAAACCACAGGGAGGGAGTAAGAGAGAAATTGTACGAATGAAAAGTTTACATTTGACAGTCGCTTTAGCAATTGTGTTAATCGAGCCGATCGCCCCTAATTCTTGGCTTGCAGATCCGGCAAATATCCTTGTCCAAAACTCAGGAATTGATGAACCGTTTTGCTATATGCAAACTCCCGACGGTCGCATTTTAGATTTGGGCAAGTTGTGCGAAAAACAGCCCGATCCTAAAAATTCTCAAAATTGCATTGCTGGCAACAGCATTTCTGCGAAAATGTCGATCGCGAGTGCGAATTATGACGGCAATTTTTTGAGCGGTCAAGTTATCAACCAAGGCTGCAAAATCGTCAATAATGTTAGAGTTAATTATGAGGTGTTGGATGAAGCTGGCAATTTAATTGACAGCGGATTTATTGAAGCTCAACCTGCGACAGTTGCGCCCGGACAATCGGCAAAATTTCGGGGACTTGTGGTGGCGGGGGTGCAGGTGCGGGCTACCCACGCAGACGGGAGGGAATGATTTTATTTTTATTAACAATTAGACTTAGATCCCCCCTAGCCCCCTTAAGAAGGGGGGGACTGGAAGTGCCGTCAAATTCTCTCTTGTTAAGGGGATTTAGAGGAATCGAAACTCAGGTAAAAACGAGAGCTCCAATTGCGGTCAAAGTCCCCCTTGTTAAGGGGGATTTAGGGGGATCGAAACTCAGGTAAAAACGATTTTTTTGGTGGCTTTCAGTCTTAAGTTGATACCTTGCCAAACGCAGACTGGTTAAAAAAATTTCAGGGTCCGATCGCGCTCGATCGAACCCACTAATAGACGAACTTTAGATTTTCTGACAAACGAGATGAATTTGTAACTTTTGAACTTGTGACTTTGAACAAATTAATTACTAGGGTTTACAACTCTTGCAGCTTTACTTTTAAAGTTCGATCGCGCTTAGTCATACTCGACTGTGGTTTGGCTTTACTCTCGATGCTTTAATCTTGAGATTGACTCTCGATCGGAGTGTTGCCACTGTTGATAGCTGCGGTCTCTTAATTTCTGCTGCGCCTGGGAGCTAGACCGGAGACACCATGTCTATCTCCTCGAAATTTTTGGATAACTATTATGTAGACCTCCTTTTCTTCCTGTCCGGGTGTCTATTGTTAAGTTAACACGACCTTTTTGCAGGGACAAGCACTTTTTATCAATGTTGATAGCTCTTTACATTTCTCATTATAATGATATAAATATCCAAATAGATGTGAGTTATATACTTTCTGCATCTTTACATACTTAACTTTTTTTGTCATGTCTTCTTCTTCCCAGCCCCCTCAATCCCTCAGCGGCAGCCAAATCCGCCAAACATTCCTCGATTTTTATGCCCAGCGGGGACATAAAATTTTGCCCAGCGCTTCATTAGTCCCCGAAGATCCTACCGTATTGCTGACGATCGCCGGAATGTTACCGTTCAAGCCGATTTTTCTCGGCCAGCGACAAGCCGAATCTCCCCGCGCCACAACATCCCAAAAGTGCATCCGTACCAACGACATCGAAAACGTCGGCCGTACCGCCAGACACCATACATTTTTTGAAATGTTGGGCAACTTCAGCTTTGGAGATTATTTCAAAACAGAAGCCATTACTTGGGCTTGGGAACTCGTTACCGAAGTCTTCGGTTTGCCTCCAGAAAGATTGGTGGTTAGCGTCTTCCGAGAAGATGACGAAGCCTTCGCAATTTGGCGCGACAAAATCGGCATCCCCGCCCACCGCATCCAGCGCATGGGAGAAGCTGACAACTTCTGGAACTCCGGCCCCACCGGCCCCTGCGGCCCCTGTTCGGAAATTTACTACGATTTCCACCCGGAAAAAGGCGACGATATCGACCTCGAAGATGATACCAGGTTTATCGAACTTTACAACTTGGTATTCATGCAGTACAACCAAGATGCAGAAGGCAAATTAACACCGCTGCAAAATCAAAATATTGACACGGGAATGGGACTCGAACGGATGGCGCAAGTCCTCCAAAAAGTCCCCAACAATTACGAAACAGATTTGATTTTTCCGATTATCCAAACAGCAGCGGAAATTGCCGGAATTGATTATGCCAGTAGCGATGAAAAAACCAAAGTTTCCCTAAAAGTAATTGGCGACCACGTTCGGGCTGTCGTCCACGCGATCGGCGATGAAATTCGCGCCTCAAATGTCGGACGGGGATACATTTTGCGCCGCTTGATCCGCCGCGTAGTCCGCCACGGGCGGCTGATAGGAATTGGCGGAGAATTTATAGTTCGGGTAGCAGAAAGCGCGATCGCCCTTTCGGAATCTGCTTATCCGATCGTCCGCCAGCGGGAAGCACAAATTAAAGCTGAATTGGCTAGAGAAGAATCCCAGTTTCTCAAAACTTTGGAACGGGGAGAAAAACTGCTGGAAGAAATTATCAACAAGTTGCAGCAAGTAGGCAAAACTCAAATCGCAGGGGAGGATGCTTTTAAGCTTTACGATACTTATGGATTTCCCTTTGAATTAACTCAAGAAATTGCTGCAGAACGCGATTTAACTGTGGATGCTGAAGGCTTCGAGTTGGAAATGGAAAAACAGCGCGATCGGGCTCGGGATGCGCACGAAACTATCGATTTGACGGTGCAAGGTTCCTTAGATAAATTGGCGGAAAACATTCAAGCCACAGAGTTTTTGGGTTACGAGGAATTGGCAAAGTTTGGCACCGTGGAAGTACTGTTAGTTAATGGCAAATCCGTAGAGGAAGCCGACGCCGGAACCGAAGTGCAGGTTATCCTCGACAAAACGCCGTTTTATGCAGAATCGGGCGGACAAATTGGCGATCGCGGCTTGATGAACGGCAGCGGATTTGTTGTCACCGTAGAGGACGTGAAAAAAGAATCTGATTTCTTCGTGCACTTCGGTCGCATTCAATCGGGAACTCTGCGAGTTGGGGATTTAGTAAACGCGCAAGTCGATCGAACTTGCCGCCGCCGCCTGCAAGCAAATCACACGGCAACGCACTTATTGCAAGCAGCTTTGAAGCAAATTGTAGATCCTTCGATTTCGCAAGCCGGTTCGTTGGTATCGTTCGATCGACTGCGTTTTGATTTCAATTCTCCGAGGGCGGTAACGGCGGAGGAGTTGGATAAAATTGAAGAGCAAATTAACACTTGGATTGCCGAAGCCCACGCTGCGGAAGTAGCAGAAATGTCGATCGACCTTGCTAGAGAAAAAGGGGCGATCGCGATGTTTGGCGAGAAGTACGGCGATGTGGTACGAGTCATCGATTTTCCCGGCGTTTCGATGGAATTGTGCGGCGGAACTCACGTCAGCAATACAGCAGAAATCGGGCTGTTTAAGATTGTTGCAGAAGCGGGGATAGCTTCAGGAACTCGCCGGATTGAAGCGGTTTCGGGACAAGCTGTTTTGGATTATTTGAACGTCCGGGATAAGGTGGTTAAGGATTTGGGCGATCGATTTAAAGCGAAACCCGAAGAGTTGCCGAACCGGATTACCAATTTGCAGAACGAGTTGAAAGATACTCAGAAACAGTTAGCTGCTTTAAAAGCGGAATTGGCTATTGCTAAATCCGACCAATTATTGAGCCTTGCTGAACCTGTTGGCGAGTCCAAAATTATTGTCGCCCAGTTACCGGAAGTGGATGCCGAAGGTTTGAAAAGTGCGGCAGAAAGATTGCAGCAAAAATTGGGCAATGCTGCGGTAGTTTTGGCGTCAGTTCCTGAGGTGGATAAGGTAAGTTTGGTAGCAGCTTTTAGTCCAGAAGTCAACAAGAAAGGATTGCAAGCGGGCAAATTTATTGGCCCAATCGCTCAAATTTGTGGCGGCAAAGGTGGCGGGCGGCCGAATTTGGCGCAAGCGGGCGGGCGCGATGCTAGCAAGTTGAAAGAAGCGCTGGAAATGGCGCGATCGCAATTGATAGCAGGCTTGAAATAATTGCGGTTAATTGGATGATTTTGCTGTTTGACATTTAGAGCTAGATTTAATAGTTAAACAGCAGTCTCTAACTACTTTTGAGTTGGTTGTTGACAGGCCTTGGGCGGAGCGTAGCGGAGGGGAAGTGAAGCAAAAGGATTGTCGTGTCCTGGCAAATATTAGAGCGCCAGTCCAGTAAAATGATTCTCAACAAAAAATGGTTGTTTGGGCAGTCGATCGAGCAACGAAAAACTGACCCGATCCAATGAGGTGGTTGTGCTGGACTGATACTCTAGCAGGCTAGATTCCAGCCAATTTCAGCATATCTAAATAGGGTAGAAATATTCACCAAAATATCTTCAAATACGTAGGGCTTGCTGAATAAGTCTTTTGGTGAGGGGGGCATTGGGCATAGGGCATAGGGCATAGGGCATAGGGCATAGTTTTTCTCCGTTTCGAGTCGGGAATTAGACACACCACACAAAGGAAACAGTGCGATGGTTTTGGAGTTTTATTCAGCAAGCCCTACGTAGTGAAATTTGTGCGATAATCTTTGCTCCTCTTCGCTTTCCGAGTCAATATCGGGAACCCTAAATAATGACAAATGACTAGTGACAACAGTCAACAGTCAAATGTCAACTATCAACGATCGACTATCAACTGTTTGTTATAATCCTCCAACAGCCACGGAGGCAAACAAGAATTTGCATCCTGTACTTGCAATTGTCCGGCGCGACAGTACAGCCTTGCTGCTAACAAATGATTTGTTGCTTTTGGCGTTCCAAAACCTTTACTTAATTGCGAAATTAAGGAATTTAAAAAAGTTCGATCGACCTCATTCAAAGGTTCGTTAATAAACCCGCTATCGAGCAGCGTTTTGTAACCTTTACCGAAATCGCTACAGTACAACATTTCTAACTGTTCCTCCGTAACACTCAACCACAAATCGGCAATTTGCTTGCGAATTTGCCGCAAATCTGCTATTGCTTTTTCTGCTGTCGGATCGCTTGTATAAAGATTCATAGCTGCACTTAATTGATTCAGAAACTGCGGCAAATAATTTTCTTTGACTGTTGGTTCCGCACCACCAAATGCGCTCTCAAACACCTTTTCGTAATCCTCAATCAGCCACTGCGGCAAGCGCGTGCGGGCGTCGGTAACTCGCATTTTTCCCGGCACTAAATACATCATTGCACCCAACAAACCGTTGATAGCTTTGGGATGTACTAACCCTTTGCTAAGTTCAGTTAATTGCTGCAAAAACTGTTCTTCGGTTTCCGTTAGTTTTTCAGCTTGCAAGCCGCTGCTAATTAATGCTTGATATGCTTGGCGAAGTTCCCCGCTGTAAGTATTCTCTAGCTTTTCGGGGGGAACTGCCAGCAAAAAATCAGCCAGTTGTTTTCTGAGTTGCCGGAGTTCTAAAATCACGGAACCGTCAGAGGGATCGATGCGGTAAAGATTCGCGCATCCTAACAGTTGATTGACAAATTGCGGGGATTGAATGTATTCTGCTAGCAAGTCCGAACTCGATGCGGAATTGACGGCATTTTCTGGCTCAAAAACTCGTTCGTAATCGTCGATTAACCAGTGGGGTAAGCGGTTGCGAGCTTCGGGAATTCGCATGGTTCCCGGTGGGAAATACAGCATCGCGCCCAGCAGGGCATTGATAGCTTGGGGGTGTACCAATCCTTTACTAATTTGCGTTAACTGCTGCAAAAATATTTGTTCTTCTTCCATTAGCGGTTGCGTTTGGAATTCGGAAATCAGCAGGGTTTGATAGATTTTTCCGGGGTCGCTATTGTAAGAGTTTTCGAGATTTTCCACCGGAACTTTCAGCCAGAAATCGGCGATTTGTTTGCGGAGTTGGCGCAATTCCGATATTGCAGATGTATTGGATGAATTTCTGTTGTAAAGTTTGAGGGCATTTGAGAGAGTATTTAACAAGTCGAGATGCGGTTCGGGACGGCTTTCTTGAAAAGTGCGCGATGCTTGTTGGTGGCTGTTTTGCCATTTTTGAAACAATTCTTGAAATAATTTGCCGATCGCCCCTGCGTATGCAAAACTATCAAAACAGCGCGGATTGTCCTGCATTTTTTGCTGGATTTCCTGCCGTTTTTGCTGCCGCAGTTGGGGATTGGTGGCGAGGGAAACTGCTAGCTGAATGTAAGATGTTTCATCTTTTGCAATTAAATCGGTAATTCCCAATTCTCGCAACATCGCCGCCCCTTGTCGGAAGCGCAAAGCATTTCCTTCTACAACTACTGTCGGCAATCCTACTTGCAAGGGATCGATTAATGATGTTGCGCCGGCGTAGGGATAGGAATCGAGATAAACATCTCCTAGCTGCAAAAATTCCTTGACATCCGCGCGACTGGGCAGTTGTTTGACGAAGCACAAACGGTTGCTATTCACGCCGTGTTTGGCGCAAACAGCGTTAAAGTTGTTGACAAAAGGTGCGGTAGGATAATTGCGAGTCCAGGCGGGGCCGAAGGGATACAAAATTAAGACTGAACCTGGTACGGTGGCTAAAATCTTCACCCAAGTTTCTCTCAATTCCGGCAGGATTTTGTAGAAGTTGGCACCGGAAATAAATACAGTGGTTTTGCCGTCAAGTCCCAAACTTTCGCGAGTAGGTTTAACTAAAGCAACTTCCGATTCTGTTGCGTAATTGAAACAAAAACCGCTGCCTTCTAGAATGGCTAATTGTTCTCGATACTGTTCTTGATAGCTGGCATCCGGTACTGCAAAACTTCCAGCTATGTAGTAATCCATGTGCCTGCTGCCCGTGGTAGTTGGCGAACAGAAAGATGTCGTTTGAATGCGTGCCAAACGGTGCATTGCGAGGGCGGTAGTCGGTTTGTTTACTGCTGTTAAATTGGTGCCGAAAAACAGGATATCCAAATCATCGGCGCGGATTGTTTGAACTTGGGCAGCAAATTCTTTCGGCAGCGTAACTAATTTGTCAGCGCGGCTTTGACAGTATTGTTCGAGTTGGTGTCCGCTAGTGTTGAGGGCGTAGAGAAATATCTCGAATTCGTTGCGGTTTAAATGCTCGAAAACCGGAATTGTAGCGAATGTTTCGGTTTGCGGCATGAAATGGTCGTTGATGATTCCCAAGCGAATTTTTGTCCGCGATTCGGATCTGGCGGGGAATATACAGTCGATCGAACTGCCGCGATTTTTGAGAGCAACTTCGAGAATTTCGGCGCGTTTGATATAAATGTCGCGCAGGTTTGCCGTTGTAAAATACAGCGGGATAAAGTTAGCAACCTGCGAGAAAAACAAGGCGATATTTTGCCAAAGCTGCGAATCTGCCTGGTTAAAAATATTTCTGTGTACGTAATCTACCCAACCCTGCATGAATTGATAGTAATTATCTGCTTCTCCCGCTGTTTGAAACAAGTTCGGACTGGCAAACATGAATTTGAGATATTCGTTAGCAAACCAGTTAGGCAGGGCGGCGCGATCGTACTTAATTGGCATTTTGTCTGCCCTGCAGTACAGCATGGCAGCCACCAAATAATTGATAGCTTTGGAGTCATTAAAACCTTTCGCTATATTAGCTAATAATTCGCTAACAAAAGCCTGTTCTTGTGCGGTTAAAGGTTCATCTTTAATGTTGCTTTCCAGCAGCGCTTGATGCAATTTGCCCGCGTCACCTGCATAGTTGCTGGCAAGTTGTTCGGCAGTTAAAGTCAGCCAAGTTTCCGCAATTTGTTTTCTGACTTCGCGGGCATTTGCCAGCGCAGTTGCATCGGCAGAATTTTTGACATACTGTTCGACAATTACCGAGAAAGTATTCAAATTATGATGCACGACTTGCGGTACTTCTGGTGGGGATGCAGGCGAATTGCCGCCAGCTTTTATTAAAGCAGCACTAACTGTTTTTGCCATTTTCGACCAAGAAAATTTGCGCGATTGTCCGAGTCCCGCAGCAATTAACGAATTGCGAACATCTGGTTTTTGCACGTCAAGCAAGGCATTTACCAAGGATTTAACATTGTTATCTTTTACGTACAGCGCCGCTTCGCCTGCCACTTCTGGAATCGAACTGTTAGGAGTAGCAATTACCGGACAACCGCAGGCCATTGCTTCCAAGATTGGCAGTCCGAAACCTTCATATTTCGAGGTAACAATTAGCGCGATCGCGCCTGAATAAGCTGCTTTTAATTCGGCATCTTCTAAATCCAATAAGTGAACTTTAATTCCCGCAGCATGCGGTTGCAAATTAGCTTCCAGTGCGGGTTGACCGCCAGTGCAAACTACATCAAAGGCGTGTTTTGTACTCAGTTTTGCTAAAGCATGAAAGAAGAAAATACTGTTTTTGTAACCGTTAAATCCCGTTCGATCGCCCACTATTAAGAAATAAGGTTTTTCAATCTTTCTCGCATTTTTAAATGCTGCAATTTCCGGCAAGCTAGCAGGAGAAAACTCGTTGGGAACGCCGCATCTAGCAATCGCGATCGAATCTAGAGATATTTGCGGGAAAAACTTGACTAAATCCTTGGCTGTATTTTGAGAAATCGCAATGTAGGATGATGCTTTGTCGATCGCCCAGTGTTTTTCTTTCCACATTGGATTGCTGAGATTGCCGCCCGTAACTTCAGGAATCATGTCGTAAGCAACAAATACCGAGGGCGTGGCAACGGGAGTCGTGTAGTAAGTGGAAACAAATAGATCGGCATTTTCGCGATCGCACAATTGCTGCAACATTTGGCGATCGGCATCTGTGTTATGATAATCGTAAACAGGCACCGACTCGTACCGAATGCCGGGAATTTTCGGTAATGTATTGGCGCGATCGAGCATTACTAGATTGTTAGCAAAACCATCTTTCACCCATTCTGCCATCAACGACTGCCAAACGCGAGCGATGCCGCTTCTCTGCTTAGTTTGAAAAAAAATACCGTCAATAACTATTTTCATGATTCTTGATTTTTCGTAAATTTATTGTGACTTACTCTCTTTCCACCCGAAGAATTTGTATTGAATGAACCGCGAAGACGCGAAGGACGCGAAGAGAAGAAGAAGAAGAAGAAAGAATTACATAGTTTTCTAGCGGGAAGAGAGTAGATTAAGTCTGATGATTAACCAGAATTCTCGATCCCCCTAAATCCCCCTTAAAAAGGGGGACTTTAAGAACTTCCGGTTCCCCCCTTCTTAAGGGGGCTAGGGAGGATCGAGAGCTTATAGTCCCCTCGATTAACCAGAAGTTTCGATCCCCCTAAATCCCCCTTAAAAAGGGGGACTTTGAACACTTCCGGTCCCCCCCTTCTTAAGGGGGGCTAGGGGGGATCTCCTCCGAGTAAGCTCCATTTTATGCCAAAGCAGTCCGATAAGCAGCAATAGTTTCCCGCGCGCATCTTTCCCAACTAAAAAGTTTAGCTTGTTCCAACGATTTTAACGACATTTTTTCTCGCAATAACGGTCGATTATAGATTTCCAGCATCCTCTGGCAAAGTCCGTCCGCATCTTTTGGATCGAGCATAATTCCAGCATCTCCTATTACTTCTGGCAGCGAAGATGTATTGGACGCGATCGTCGGCACCCCGCACTGCATGGCTTCCAAAGGCGGCAAACCAAAACCTTCGTAAAAAGATGGATAAACGAAAGTTAAAGCGCCGCTGTAAAGTGCCGCTAAATCGGATTCCGGCACGTATCCAGTAAAAATTATCCGCTCTTTCAGCCAACTTTTTTGAGAAACTTCCTCCATAATTTTGTCGTACTTCCATCCCGGAGTACCCACTAACACCAGATACAAATCTTTGATGTTTTGTTCCTGAATCAGTTTAGCAAAACAGCGAATTACATGGTCAATATTTTTCCGAGGTTCCAGCGTCCCCAAACTCAAAATATAGCCAGCATCGCGAATGCCGTATTTGCTGCGAGTTGTGGCGATTTTTTCTGCATCGGTGCAAGGATAAAATATACTAGGTTCCGCAGCTAAGTGCGTGACAAAAACTCGGGAAGGGTCAAGATTTAGATAGTTGCACAAGTCATTTTTCGTTGAATGCGAGATGCAAATTACCCAGTCTTTTTGAGAAATGCTGGCCAAAGTTTTTTTGTAAAGTAAAGGAATTTGTTCGCTCAGTAAAAATTGCGGGTACAATACAGGAATTAAATCGTAGATGGTCAAAAATTTCTGAACTCTATTCGATTGCTGTGCGACAGCGGGAATTTCATCGTAGGGCGAGTGAAAAATATCAGCAGCTTCTAAATTATCGGAGTTTACAGGAATGGCATAACCTCCAGCAATTTTTAAAACATTTTCTAGATTGTTTTTCAAATGCTCGAAAACAGATTTATCTGCAATTGCACTGCCAGCCTCATTAGCTTGCATTTGCAGTTCTAGCATATTGTAAGTCTCCATCAGGCGTTTGTAAAAACTCCCGATCGAACTTGAATGCAGCAGCGGAATTCCCGATAATTTCGCGTTGGTTTCCAAATAATCCAAACTGGCATCCAACAAATGCAGGTACTGGCTGACGCAAAATAACAAATCGCATTCTTTCGAGATTGCCAAATTCTCCGCAATACTTTCAACTACTCGAAAAATTCCCGTTCGCGCGCGCTTGTGCAAATGTCCCTGTCCGAGAACAGAGATATCGTAAATTACCTTAATTTGATGTTCGTTGGCAATTAACATAAGCTGACAGTTGATAGTTGACAGTTCCCAATCTAAAATCTAAAATCTAAAATCTAAAATCCCTCTCCCCATCCCCCATCTCCCCATCAAGCACCTGCTACCTTCAACTTCTGCACCCCACCAACCACCCATCCGCTAAATCCGCTACAAAATCCGCTGCTTACCGCCCCCCACCAACCACCCATATGTACCCCCAAACCCAGCCCCCCACCAACCACCCATCCGCTAAATCCGCTACAAAATCCGCTGCTTACCGCCCCCCCACCAACCGCCCATATGTACCCTCCAAACCCAGCCCCCCATCAACCATACAACGCTTTTTTATAAGCCGCAATTGTCTCTTGAGTGCATCTTTCCCAACTAAACTTTTGCGCTTGCGCCAGCGACTTTAACGACATTTCTTGCCGCCAACTAGGAGTATTGTACAACTTGAGGATGCTGTGGCAAAGTCCGTCAGCATCTTTTGGATCGAGCATAATTCCCGCATCGCCGACTACTTCCGGAAGCGATGAATTATTCGACGTAATGACAGGAGTTCCGCACTGCATTGCTTCTAAAGGCGGCAAACCAAAACCTTCATACAGCGACGGGTAAACAAAAACCATCGCGCCGCTGTACAGCGCCGCTAAATCTTCATCGGCTACATAGCCGGTAATAATAATACGCTCTTTTGACAAACCAAAGTTGACAATTTCCTGATAGATTTTTTCGTATTCCCAACCCTTGGCACCGACTAATACTAAATTGAGGTCTTTGATGCCTTGTTGCTGCACGACTTTGGCGAAACAGCGGATCGCATGTTCGATGTTTTTGCGAGGTTCTAAGGTGCTGACTCCCAAAATATAAGGTGCTTCGGGAATGCGATATTTTTTTCGGACAAGTTCGATCGCGCTTGCATCTTCGCAGCGGTAAAATAATGCCGGATTGGCTGCTAAATAAGTCACGAATACTTTTGCCGGATCTAGTTTGACGCTATTTAACAAGTCATTCTTGGTGGCTTCGGAGATGCAGAGAATGTAATCTTCGGCTGTCAAACTGTTTAAAGTGGCGTGCATTCTCTGATAGTCTGCGTCGTTTTTGCCGATGAAAAACTGCGACAAAATAATCGGTATTAAATCGTAAACTGTAGCAAAATTTTTGATATTTTTGCAACTTCTTGTTTGATGCGAAATGTGGTAGAATGTCGCGTGAAAAATATCGGCTTCGCTCAACCTCTTAGGATCGATCGTACAACTATACTGTTGCGCGATCGAAATTGAATTTGACAGGTACGGTTTCAAACTTTCTGCTAAATGTTTGTACTGCAATTCTTCGCTGGGTGTAATGCCGAATTTGTCGCGATTTTCCAGCATATGATAAAGTTCGCTCGCTTGGTTTTGAAACCTTTTGAAAAAACTGGAATGCGCTAAAGGTATCCCCCGAAATTCCGGCACCGATTCCAAGTAATCCAAACAAGTATTCACCGCGTACCAAGAATGCGTCGCGCAAAAAGATAAGTCGAACTGTTGCGAAGCAATTAAACCCGAAGCGATGTTTTCGATAACTCTAGCAACACCAGTTCGAGAACGATTTTCGTAATGTCCGTATCCCAGAACTGATATGTCATAAAAAATCTTAATTAACTCGCTTTCTTTTCCTCCAAATCCCAAAATTGGCGGGTAAGTTTCTGTTTTTATTTCCTGCGGTTTGTGGATAATTAACAGCAAAGAAGTTGCCACGTAACCGCTCAATTCTATTTTCAAATGGGGTGCGAGGTGATTGTGCGGCTGTCTCATCGGCGTCCGATCGAATTTGCTGTCGCCCATCCAGTAATCGGGCGGTTCTACTCGATATCCCTCGGCTTCAAGTTCGGTAATTAAACGCTGAATGTCTTGGTGTCTGAAAAAGACTAAATTGTGGGCGTTAATAGTACCTTTATTTGAAGAACAGTTAAATTCGGTTGTATGAACGGCAATTCCTCCCGGTTTTAAACACTTCAAAGATTCTTTGACAAATCTGAGTCCGTGGTCGATCGAACCTATATGTTCAAAAGCGCAGGAAGACCAAATAAAATCAAATTGTCCTTGCTTTAAATCCGCCGGGATGTTGTTCATGTCAACATCGCGGTAGCTGACAAGTTTGTCAAAGCTTTCTGGCGGGCAAATTCCTTTCTCGTTAAGGGCTTGTTTGCCGCGACAAAGTTGGTCGCTAGTTCCCCAATCTTGTTGGGCTTCGGGAATGTCGTAACTTTGATCTGTGCCGATAATTTCGCACCCCAAAGACGCGAAAGCTGAGGGTAAAGGTTCGTTACCTACAGCAAAACCCATGCCTTTTTTTCCTGGTTTGAGAAAGCCTCTTTCATGCAAAGCTTGAGACATCACTACCCACTCCCAAAATTTGCGGTTAATCATTTCAGGGGCTTGCAGTTTTTCGATCCAATATTGATAGTAATCTGTCTGAAAATCTCGCTGGACGCACAGTTTGCTGGTGATTCTATTAAATGCTGGTGGCTGTTGAGTTAGGGTCGATCGCGCCCCCGGAATCTTAACAATATCTAAAACTGCGATCGCATTTGCATAATGAAAGGGTCGATTGTATTCCGCGCTAACAAGTTCCTGAGGATTTGCTTGCACCCAAATAGAAGGCTGCGGCTGTTTTTCGTCAACATTAACTAATTTTAAATAGCTGAAATTTATCGCATTTTTCGGAACACCGTAACGATCGAATAACAAATTCAAATATTCTTGACTGAACTGGATATACCAACCCCTTTCGAGAAATCTGCCGAAAGGTACTGTAATTAAAGCTTGACCGTTATCCGACAGCAAATCGTAAATTTTGGCGATCGCCTTTAAGGGCCCTTGCCAATCGGTTGTTTCGAGTGTGTCGCCGTAAGCTTGATTCGGATCGACTCCTTGTCCGATATGTTCTACTGTCGAAACGCAAATAATACTGCTATATTGTTCTTCAGGAGCAAGTTCCATCAGATCGACTTTATCAACGCCAGTCGCAGTTTCGTATTTGTCGATAATTCTTCTAGCTTGAATGGCGGCACCTGTTGGGATAAGTTCGGGATAATATTGCAGGACATTTCCCACTTCCAACAGCTTAGTTTTATCCGGCAATTTAGCCAAAAAGTTGCAGGCGATGGGAATTTCTACCGCTCTTTCTGAGGGAGGATTGTTGTTGTGCTTGCAGCGGTTGTAAGAGAGCTGCTGACCGTTGAAAATAAAAGTATCTTGCGAATTTGATTCCATGTTAGATGTTAGATTTTAGATTTAATTTAACGTTAGAGAGGCAGAAACCCGCTGATTACTGACATCTTGCACCATTTTTAACAATACTGTAGGGGCGGGTTTACCAACATATATAAATGTAGCAAACAGGTTGAATAAACCCGCCCCACCCCACGAACAACCCCCAAGTGACATTGCTGTAAAATATCAGTTATTAAGAACATACTCGATCGCGGCTCGATCTCTCAAAAAACTCAGTTTCTGGGTGCTGAAGTCGCGGGTTGACAAATTGCATTTTCTAGTGTAATAGACGGCGTGCGGTCGATCGAATCGTTGGCATCCCCAGAAATTACGCGCTGCGACTCAAGAAACCAGGTTTTTACCGAATTTGGCGACTACAACGACGTATTTCCCAAAAAAACCCGGTTTCTGGCCCCGATCGCCTCCCAATCTCTTGACGGCGCACCGCCTGGTTCGGTTTCCACCACCTCAGACGGTTGAGGCATTGCTGGGATTTCCATCACACCAAAACAAGTTACAATTACGTTAAGATTGATGAACATAATTAAAAAATCCCACACCACAGGGACTAAAAATAGGAGGATCGACCTCGGTGAATAAACGGTGGAGAAACGCTGGCCTGTACGCACTGCTGGCTATTGTAGTGATTGCCTTAGCAACCGCATTCTTTGACAAACAGCCCCCCAGCCGGGAAGTCTGGAAGTACAGTCAATTCATTCAGGAAGTCGAAAACAAAAGAGTAGACAAAATCAATATCAGTTCCGATCGCAGCAAAGCCCTGGTAACGGCCCAAGACGGCAGCAAAGTGATCGTCAACCTGCCCAACGACCCCGAACTGATCGACATTCTGACCAAAAACAACGTAGATATTTCAGTTCTGCCTCAAAGCGACGAAGGCTTCTGGGTAAAAGCCCTCAGCAGCCTGTTCTTCCCGATTTTGCTGTTGGTAGGACTGTTTTTCTTGGTGCGGCGCGCCCAAAACGGCCCCGGCAACCAAGCCATGAACTTCGGCAAATCGAAAGCTAGAGTTCAAATGGAGCCCCAAACTCAGGTGACTTTCACCGACGTAGCCGGCATCGAACAAGCCAAGTTGGAACTCACCGAAGTCGTGGACTTCCTGAAAAATGCCGATCGCTTCACCGCAGTCGGTGCCAAAATTCCGAAAGGCGTGCTGTTAGTCGGCCCTCCCGGAACCGGTAAAACCCTGTTGGCCAAAGCAGTTGCTGGCGAAGCTGGCGTGCCCTTCTTCTCGATTTCCGGTTCGGAATTTGTCGAAATGTTCGTCGGTGTAGGCGCTTCCCGCGTCCGCGACTTGTTTGAACAAGCTAAAACCAACGCCCCTTGCATCGTATTTATCGATGAAATTGACGCGGTAGGCCGCCAACGCGGTGCCGGTTTGGGCGGCGGTAACGACGAACGCGAACAAACCCTGAACCAGTTGCTGACGGAAATGGACGGTTTCGAGGGCAATACCGGCATCATTATTATTGCTGCTACCAACCGCCCCGACGTGCTCGATGCAGCATTGCTGCGCCCCGGCAGGTTCGATCGCCAAGTTGTGGTCGATCGGCCCGATTTCGCCGGCCGCCTGGAAATTCTCAACGTTCACGCCCGCGGCAAAACTTTGTCCAAGGATGTGGATTTGGAGAAAATCGCCCGCCGGACTCCCGGTTTCACAGGTGCCGATTTGTCGAACTTGCTCAACGAAGCAGCAATTTTGGCAGCCCGCCGCAACTTGACCGAAGTTTCGATGGATGAAGTCAACGACGCGATCGATCGGGTACTCGCAGGCCCGGAAAAGAAAGACCGCGTGATGAGCGAAAAGCGCAAAACCTTAGTAGCGTACCACGAAGCCGGTCACGCATTAGTTGGCGCGCTGATGCCCGACTACGATCCGGTGCAAAAAATTAGCATCATCCCCCGCGGCCGCGCTGGCGGTTTGACTTGGTTCACCCCCAGCGAAGATCGGATGGATTCCGGCTTGTATTCTCGTTCTTACCTGCAAAATCAAATGGCAGTAGCCTTAGGCGGCCGGATTGCTGAAGAAATTGTCTTCGGCGAGGAAGAAGTCACCACCGGCGCTGCAAGTGACTTGCAGCAAGTTGCGAGGGTAGCCCGACAAATGGTAACTCGTTTCGGGATGAGCGATCGATTGGGCCCTGTAGCTCTCGGCCGCCAGCAAGGAAATATGTTCATGGGCCGCGATATCATGGCGGAACGCGACTTTTCTGAAGAAACCGCATCGACGATCGATGATGAAGTTCGCTTGTTGGTAGAACAAGCTTACCGTCGCGCTAAAGATGTGCTGGTTGGCAACCGCCACGTTCTCGATACTTTGGCAGATATGCTAGTAGAAAAAGAGACTGTGGATGCGGATGAACTGCAAAGTTTGTTGGCTAACAGTGATGTGAAAATGGCGACGATCGCGTAAGCGATTTTAGATTTTCGATTGGGTATCGATCTCAAGTCCGGTTGATTGCCAGCAATAAAAAAGGCTTGTAGTGCGGACTTCAGTCCGCAAATGAAGCGGACTGAAGTCCGCACTACGAACAAATCCGATCGCGGTCAATCGACCGGACACGATATGATGAGATTTTCGAGCGAATCTCAATTTGGAAATGATTAGTTGGGGTGATTCTGGGATTGTCTGGAATCGCCCCAATTTTATTTGCAATTTGGCATTATATCGTTTCCGGTTGCATCAGAATTAAGCTGTTTTACATTATTATCAATCGATTAATGTTATTATCAATCGATCGCGAGCGGGGACGCTCGCACTGACAAATAAAGCTATTATTAATCGATTAATGCTATTAATCGATCGCGAGCGGGGACACTTGCACTGACAAATAAAGCTATTATTAATCGATTAATGCTATTATCAATCGATCGCGAGCGGGGACACTTGCACTGACAAATAAAGCTATTATTAATCGATTAATGCTATTATCAATCGATCGCGAGCGAGGACGCTCGCACTGACAAATAAGGCTATTATTAATCGATTAATGCTATTATCAATCGATCGCGAGCGGGGACGCTCGCACTGACAAATAAGGCTATTATAATTAAGAAATGTCTTTAACTCAAAACTCAAAATTTAAAACTCAAAACTTTTCTTAACTGTCAACTGTCTTTTTCGGCTGCATTTGATTTCCCTATAAAGCCAACAAAATAGCAGTGTAAATTCCAGCGCCGAGGGCAAAGGCCCAAAACCGACTTTCTCTTTCTTCCGGCAGTTCTTCTTTGAGGACGTTGAGCACAATTCCTCCCGCTAAAAAAGCGAATAAAACTGCGATCGCAGCTTCGCCAATCTCGGTAGCGCTACCCAACACCCACCCCACCACAATCGCTGCTGCTAATATCCAGCGCCCGGTGCGATCGTAAATTTGTTTGTGATGTTCTCGCAAGCCAGAATCGTTGACTGCAAAGTGCAGCGCCATCGCACCAGAATACAGCAGCAAATTGGCAATGCCCGGTTCTTCCCGATGCAGCAGCAAATAGCCAATCAACGCATTGTAAATCGAAAAAGAGGCGACGTGCAGCCAAAAAACTTCAGGACTGGTAACATCGCCTTTGCGACTCTGGCGGGATAATTTGGCAATTCGTTCCAGTCCGTAAAATACAGTTAAGCCTAACAAAGAGATTAAATAAACGTGGTGTTCTAAATATAAAATCACACCCGATTCTACTTGTTCCAATACCGTTTGGTGCCGCTCTAATTCCGGTAAAATATGCACGAAAACGTAAGCAACAGAAACCCCACCCGCGGCTGAAAGCCAGCGACTGCGAGGGATAGGCGCAAACCGCAATTTCCCGGAAAATAAGTGTGTCAGCGCTAAACCAATGGCAATGAGTGCGGATAAAGCTAAAGTGTTGGGGTTCATTGTACTGGTGCACAGATTGTGGCGATCGCGCCAATTAATTTAATTCTAAAGCTTGAATAACTCGCTGATAGCGCTCCTGCACATCTTTTCGATCGCCCTCCTGGGAGATTTGTTCGCGACTGTTATTTAAAATCATCTGGGCGTGACGGCGCAAAGTTTCTCGTTGTTGGGAATTGCGCGTGTAAGGAACAATCCTGGCTAGAGATTCTAACAAGCGAATTGTTACCGCCACATCCGATCGACCGTACTGGCGAATTTGGTTAAAGGCACTATTAACTAATTCTTCAAAAGTCACTCCTTCAGCTATGACGCGCAAATTGCGATCGCAATCGTAGCGATCGGGCGAGGGAAAATTTCTTTGCGCGAGGCGAGACAATCCGGCGCTGAGTCGATCGATACATCGAATCGCGGTAAACGGATCGTTGACAGCAGGAGAAATCGCGCGCAAGGCAATTTCAACTAACTGATCTATCGGAAATTCTACATCTTGATATTCTGTCCGTTCTTTGCCCAGAATAAAAGCATCGTTAATCTGTTTGTTCAGGTTGCGATCGACCCGTTCTCCCGGCAAAACCATCGCTAAATCGCTGCCTGCGATGACAAACTTTCCCGGATGAGTTTTAAGAAGTACCAGCAGATTGCGATCGCGGGCAATGTTCATTAATTCGCCATCATCAATTGCTTGCAAATAACCGTCGCGATCGGCTTTAACTGGGCTTGCTTCCGAGTCAAATTTTGCGAGAATTTCTGCAAGTTGTCGCGGTTTTTCTTCGTTACCATCGCCAATTTTTTCGGGAAACAGCCGATCTATTGCTTTGTCTAAATCACCGCTAACTTGAGTAATTACATGGGAAGCTTGAATAATTGTTGATGCGTGATGGATAAAGTAAATCAGTACGCCGATGCTGGCAATTGCCAATCCCGTACCGACTGTAACCGAGAGTTGGGGAATAAACTCCTTGTATTCATCTCCTTCTCCATGAATTGTGCGCAGTACGAGCAAACAGTAAATAAATGTGGCGATGAAAGTGCCAAGCACGATTTGATTGCCAGTATCCTGCATAAAATTGCGCAACAATCGCGGGCCGAAATTTGAACTCGCTAGTTGCAGCGCTACAATAGTAATCGAAAAAGCTGTAGCGACAACGCTCACCATCGAACTCGCAACTGATGAAAGAAGCGATCGCGCGCCATCAGTTCCACCCGTATAAATCCACCACCAGTTTGGTGTATTTCCCGCACGATCGAGGGTTAGCATGGCGATCGCTAAAATCATCGAACCCAGGGCCATCAATGTCGGGATAAACCAATAACTAGAGTGCAGCGAATCCCAAAGTTTGCTTAACTTGACATTTTTCATAAGCTGTGATGGGAATTAAGATTGTCTGTTGCAACTGACATCTTGCAACCATGTCAATAAGAGGATTGTTGGTTGGGTGGGGGCGGGTTTTTAAGATTGTTGTTAGGAATTAAAGATTGTTGGTGAACCCGCCCCTACAGCTTATTAAAAATGCTGCAATATCTTATGCAATATCTTAGTTTTAACCGATTTTGTCCGGTCGATCGACCGCATGACGGGGAGAGTAGTCAGAGCAATTTATTGCATTTTTAGTCAAAGCACTACAAGGATGAACTGCACATTTAATATAATAGTTGTCATTAAAAAATCGACAGCTAGTGCAAGGTATTTTATGGGCGATCGGCAAGATTCTTTTGAGGTATTTAAAAGATTTTTCACGATAAACAAAAATTGCCGAGACGCCTGCATAAATTACTAAGAAGCTAAGAGGCAACCAAATTAGTAATCCCTGAGAGGACAACGAGGGGATTTCACGTTGATTTGTCTCCGGCAATGCGGGACTTTGGTGCGATCGCGCTAGCGGGTAGGAGGTAAATCGCAAGCTCGGATCGACCAAATGTACTGGCTCTGGTATTTCTGACACAGCTAACAGACAATCTTGATTCCCTTTCATAATCTAAAACACATCTATTTATTCAAATCAAACTAAATCAAACTCAGATAAAAAATATATTATCTATGTTCGACATTTCATAACTTGGCTTTTCTTTACCATTGAATCGAAATAACCAAGCCTTGTCATCTATCTAATATCAGAAAAAAATATCTACCTGATGGCAGGCGTGAGAGAAAAAACTTATGATATGGCTTGCGGTGTACTCGCATTAATCTGCAACAGCGTCACATATTTGCAGCAGGAGTGCGGCGATCGCGCGCCCAATTTGCGCTGTAAATAGACGATTTAGCTTGTTCAAAGCGCATCCTCTTCCGATTCGCAACTATCAATCTCTTGTGCTTCTGTCAGCCCATAGGCAGATGCCATTAATTTCTGCAATCGCCTGATAAAACGTGCCACTGGCGCACCGTCTGTCAGGTCGTGGTCAAACAGCACTGTCAGTCCTACGTACTCGCGAACGACAATTCGATCGCGCACAATCCCCGGTCGTTTAACAAGTGCTCCCACCGCCACAATCAAGGGATGGATACCGATAGGAATGCCCCAACTCATTCCGCCTTGACCGACCATTCCGAGGGATGTCACTGAGACTGTTCCCATCAGGCGCTTGACCAAAAAAGGATTGCGAAATAATGGTTTCCAGAAGAGCAAATCGCGCACAAACTGCGGCAGCATCGTATAGATTTTTGTCATCCAGGTAGCGCGGGTCGAATCAATTTGTACTTCTCCTGCTGCTACGGGTAGTTGTTGCGCGGCGCGGATTTCTGAACTGATAACAGCCGCACTTTTCTCATTTGCTTTGCGAACGATGTAAGGCATCGGTAGCGTCTCGCCTGCGCCCGGTTGACCGACCGATCGTTCCACAATAACCGTTACATCCACGTCATCAAAAATTACTAACTTCCGTTTGCCCTTGCGGAGTGCATGAATGAACTTGTATTCGCTGACCGCCCGAGCAACACATTGAACAATCCAACCGGTAAAACTGATGCTTTGACCTGTTTTTGCTTTTCGATCGCGGATGGCTTCTCGGGCTGCCGTCACGTCAATTTCTAGCAGGATGGGGACGTGATGCCGTTTGCTGCCCCAAATCAGTGTATCGATCGTGGGGTTGCGAAAATCTGGAAAGTTTCTTTCCTCAAAGCTGCCAATTAAATCTAGTGGATGCATCTGTTGTCTCCTCAGATTGCAAAATTCCCAATAGCAGCCCGATCGCGCTGCTAACTATAATTTTAAGGCTGCTAAGTTTTCGCAGGTAAATTTAAGCCAGAAAAACAGATTAAAAAATTATGTAAATATCAAAAAATATCGTATTTATCTCTATTTTACAAGTCATAAGTATAAATATTTTACTCAAAGTTGCGCTAAAGTTAAACATCTAAGGTGCGTTGCACTTCGTTAATGCAGCCTCACGGCTGTAAAATCTCGCTGAGCTATTGTTCTAGAACTTGTTTTTTAGCAAGGTTTCGGTCGATCGTATTTTACGCGATCGCGCATTTCATCCTGGTTCCAATACAGTTACATCGATCGACGGCGTTACGTTAAATCCTTGCTCTT
This sequence comes from Oscillatoriaceae cyanobacterium Prado104, assembly GCA_025454405.1. Taxonomy (GTDB): domain Bacteria; phylum Cyanobacteriota; class Cyanobacteriia; order Cyanobacteriales; family Microcoleaceae; genus Microcoleus. The sequence goes on from JALOON010000118.1 coordinate 27,612, forward strand.
TTAACCGCTCTTTAACTGCACTCTTAATGCGGCTGCCAATTTCTTCATCCGATAGGTTTACTTCCGGTTTGCGCTGGACGTAAACGATACTCAGTAGCGTATTTTGTCCAGAAATATTGGGTCGCGTAAAGCGCGCGTTCGACTCAACTAATTGAGCCAAACCAACTTGTTCGATCGCCTTTTGAACTTCTGCATTTGCTTGTTGGGCGCGGCTGGAACGTTGGAGATTGGGAGAATTAGAAAACTGCCAAGTTAAAAGACCGATGAGTACTAGAACAGTAATCGCCAGAGCCGAACGAGTTACCCATTTTTGACCGCGTTGATAGCGAGTTCCTTTAGTGGATAATCCATAAATTCGGAATATTAATGAAGCGGATAAATTGATACCGCCTAACTGCAACAACAGCAAAAATACCGCATCCGAAACTAAATCCCACCTGCCCAAAGCACCACCCATGCCGACAATTCCCGCCGGCGGAGCCAAAGAAGCCGCAACTAACATCCCAGCAGCAGCCCCCGATACCAGACTGCTGCGATCGGATTGCACCAAATTCAGCGCTCCAGCAGCCCCCGCAGTTAACGGTATCAGCACCGCTACTGCCGAAACTTGACTGCTATCGAGCATCAAACTCGTAGGGATTTCTTGGCGCAGTATCAAACTAAGTAAAAAAGTTGTAGCAATTGTAACTGCCAGTGCCGCAAAATAACGGAGGAGACTGCGCCCCAAAAGTATGCGATCGCCCCGTGCGGTAGCGATGGCTGCATTCATCGCCGGCCCGGCAAAGGGCGCAATCAGCATCGCTGCTACCAGCAAGTAGCTTGTATTTGCATACAAGCCAATCCAAACCACAAAACCGGCGGCGGCTGCATAGGCCAGAAATCCCCGCCAAGAACCAACACTTTGCAAACCGGAGAGAAAAATCTCGATCGGACTGCGTTCTTCAACATTCGTGACTTGCTGCGGTGCTTCCGAGGCGGGGGGTTGCAGTGCAATTACACCCGCAGGAAGCAGGGTGATTTGTAACTCGGGCAAGTCTTGCAACTCGGCCAAAAGCTTTTCAACTTGTCGGTTAGAAACATGAACGATTACTAAGTCAATTAGTCCGCTACCTCGTGCCTCAAATTGTGCCGCGTTAGTTGCATTGTGAGACTTAGCGATATCGAGAACCGTTTGCCCGCAACCCTGCGGTACTTGAATAATTAGTTGACGCATATTGCCCTTCCGAGAAACTTCTTTGCTTGTTATCTGAAAATTTCACGCCCTACAAATGGAGTTTGACAAAACTTATATTGCCTGCATTCAACAGTTAAAAATCTGATTTTATTAGATTGAATTAAAATAACTAACTAAAAAATTTTAACATAATTTTTCGCGAGATCGTCGCAATCGCATCGGCTTGAGCGATCGCGACGCTTAACAAACAATTAACTAACCATAAAGTCGGCTTGGTTTAATATTTTTTATTTCCTGTCGCGTTGTCTCCTTCAGAACCATTTCTTTGCGATCGCATGGAGGCTAATTTTCGCAGAGCACCGCTGATGCTGAGGGGTTTAGGAACTTCGCCCTTACCAGCGGGCCATCCTTCGCGCTGGCGGGCTCGATCGCCATCGGTTGCTTCGGTTTGGTCGTGAAACAAAATTTGTCGGGTAGGATAAGGAAAATCAATGCCGTTTTCGTCGTAAACCTTTTTCTTAATTGCCGAAATTACCTTGTCGCGCGATCGCAAACCGTCAATGCGGCGCGGCGGCGCAATCCACCAGCGAACGCGAATGTTGACGCTACTTTCGGCAAGTTCCATCACCAATACGTCAGGCGCAGGATTTTTCAAAACCTCATCCACACCTAGCATTGCTTCTAACATTAATTGCTTGGCTCGATCGAGATCGTCGCCGTAGCCAATACCGATATCGTATTCCAGGCGGCGGTTTTCAAAAGCTGTATTTACGGTAACAGCATTGGTGAACAATTCGGCATTGGGAATTACAATTCTGCGACCGTCGTAAGTTCGGATCGTGGTAGCGCGAGTCTCAATATTTTCTACCGTTCCCTCAAAGTTTTTAAACACGATTTGGTCGTCGATTTGGAACGGTTCAGTTAAAAGAATTAGGATGCCAGCTAAAAAGTTTTGCAAAATATCGCGAAAAGCGAAACCAATTGCTACCCCGCTAATTCCCAGCAGTTGCACCAAATCTCCCGCTCTAAATGTGGGAATGACGATCGACAAAGCAACAAACAAACCAACCAAAACGGTAATACCCTGCGCTAACCTTCCCAACACCAATCCTAAATTTCGGGCTTGCCGGTGGTGGCGGGTAAGCCGCCTGACAACTCGCTTAATCGCCCTGCCAATCAAGAAAAAGATGGCAAAGACAATTAACGCCAGCACTAGATTCGGCAGCATGATAATGAAGCCGTTAATCATGCTTTGAATCTTATCCCAAACTGCGGATATCTCTGCTCTCATGAATCTTACTCGCGCATCAGTCGTTGCCGATAATAGTAAAAAGTAGGGCGATCGAACAGGTTCTTAGTGAGGATTAAAGTCCTTAAAGCTGCGGACTTTAGTCCTCACTACAAACTGTCTCAATCGCTGTTTCCAATTAACGACAATATGCCAGGTTTTCAGATTGAACGTAGCCTCTCAAAGGCACCGTAATCGGCACCCAACCATCCGTTCCCAAACCTTCGATCGTCACTCTTCTTCCATTGGCAACAACTCCCACACTTTCGCCATCAGTGGAAGGCGCTTGATGTACGTTAATTCCTGTTGTGGCTGCAACTCGGCGGCAGTTAGTATCGGGCGGGGGAGTTGCGACTTCACACGATCCGAGAAAACCACCATAAACGTAGCCTTGTAGCGGGGCTGCAATCGGCACCCAGCCATTCTCTCCCAGGTTTTGAATCGTTACGTTGCGGGCGGAATCGATAATGCCAATTGCTTCGCTGTTAACTGTAGGCTGTCGCCGAACATAAAGACCATTTCTGGCAATAACCTGGCGGCAAGTTTCTGATGCTTGCGCTAGTAGATCTTCATCTTGATTCTGTGTTTGATTTGGCTCGGAGGCGATCGCAGGAGCAACTAAAACCGTTGCCGTCAAAAAAATCGAACTTGTTAAAGTTGTGTATTTTTGCCACATTTTCTGCTGTTGCATCGTTTGATCTCCTGTTAAATCTCTATGCCACAACCTTAGACAATGTTTTGCAATCGTTCATCTTCTCCAAGAAAGAATCAAGCATCATCCCAATGGCATAAAATCATCCGACTCACTGCTGTGTTTGTCAGATTTTCAGGTTGGTCGGTTAGATTGCTCGCTCCGGTTTGTAGTGAGGACTTTAGTCCGCAAATTAGAGGACTAAAGTCCTTACTACAAACTAATTTTATTGCGGTATTTTGACATGATTTGATATAACACAGCCAGCTAATCAAGCATAAATCCTAGGTTTGCGAGCTCCCAGAGAAGCACCAGTCATTGCTGCTGCTAAACTCAACAAATTACCAAGTAGAAACGACCAAAAAGCGTTAGCTGTATTGCCAGCAATATCTCGAACTCGATCTGCGCCTGCATTCGTCACTCCATCGGGTAAAGTAACGCCTCCTTGTTGTACTCCCTCAGCAATTTCTCCCGCATTAGCAGCGACAGCACCAACAGCACCCGATATGCCACTTGCTAATAACCAAGAACTAAGTGCTAAGGTAGCTGCCCACAAAATTGCTGCATTCAAAATCGCTGTTTTCTTAGTCATAGGGCCGCAGCTTTGAGCCATCACCCAACCGCCCAACAATAAAGAAATTAACAAACTGATAATTGACCAAATTCCTACTCCCAAACTAACTGAATTGGCATCCGCGCCTGTGGCACCCGCGCTCAATCCGATCGCAATTCCCAAAGCACTTAAAACCAGTTGAGTTCCAAGGGCGATCGCAATTCCTGCTAAAATTGGCCCCCACCTCACTCGATCGTGATAATCCACCGCCGGATTGATGATTCTAGGCTCAACAACTTGACTGCTCGATCGCTCTGAATAAGATGTCATAAAAAATTAACTCCTGAGTTACGTTGTTATTTACATCGCTTGTAATTTTATTTACGTTGATAATTATTATTGGGAGATCTACCTGCAGGCATAATCTTTTTCAACTTACTAATTTCAAATATCAAAAGTAGTAATTTCGATCGCCCATCGCAATATAACGCTTTAAAATACAGGCAACAGGCAACAGGGAATAGGCAACAGGCAAAGATTTTAGGGAATGGGTAAGTTTGGGTCGCGTTTCGCTGTGCCAACGCGGTTTATAAAAAAGAAAATTAAAGCGAATTTAGCATTAGTAACAAAAGGCGTGACCAACTTTAAAATATACAATTTAAACCTAAAATTTATCCATCTAAAGACAGAGAAATATCGCGATAAATCGACCTCTCTATCGTTTGCAGTTTGCCAAATATTTCATAAGAAAGAGGTAGGAAAAATGATATTTATCTAGAGTAGGTGCGTAGGCTGAAGTACGCAGTACAATAAACCACAATGTTACTTTACAAAATTGAGGATTTTAATCCCAACTACCGCCAAGAAGCTTTTGATGGCGACGATATCAAAGGGCTTGAGCTGTATGCTGGAAATACCAATGATAAGATTGGTACGATCGATACTGTGCTAGTAGATGAGACAGGACGTTTCCGCTATTTTGTAGTAGAAACTGGTTCGGGAATGTTTGGCAAAAAAGTTTTACTTCCCGTGGCTCTTTCCCGCGTCGATATTAACGCGCAGCGCATTTACGCTACAAGTTTGCGCAGTAAAGACCAACTGGAAAACCTGCCCAGGTACGAACACGGGATGGTGATTGATTACGATTATGAAGAACAAGTGCGGGGTAATTATCGCACTCCGACAGTGGAAGCGTCCGTACCAGTAGAAGCCTCATTACCTTTAGACGCACCATCTCGAACTTATAAAACTGTAGAAACCTCACCCGTTGCAAAAGCACCTGTTCCTGTTCCTAAAGCGCAACCTGTTTCTCCTCCAGCTAGAAAAGCTGATTTCGATCGCGATAGCTATACTTACGATCGAGAGCCTGAATTGTATCAAATGAACGAACAAGACCATCAAAAACTCAGACTGTACGAAGAACGATTAGTTGCAGGTAAAACCCGCCGCAAAACTGGTGAGGTAGCAATTGGCAAGCGAGTTGAAACCGAACAGGCACGAGTCCAAGTTCCTGTAGAAAAAGAGCGAGTTATTATTGAGCGCGTCGCATCAGAAAATACTGGCACTCCAGTAACTCCAGATACCGCTTTCCAGCAACAAGAAATGGCGCGTTTGGAAGTCTACGAAGAAACAGCAGATATCAAAAAGCAAGCCTTCGTGCGCGAGGAAGTGCAAATCAGAAAAGAAGTCGAACAAGAGACGGTGGAGGCAACAGACACAATACGTCGCGAAGAATTAGACATCAAGAAAGAAGGGATTTCGGATGCGAACAGGCGGTAAAGTGCGCGCCTAGATAAATTTCGTTTTTGCCCGAGTCTCGCTTCCCCTAAATCCCCCTTCTTAAGCGGAACTTACCCCCTGCGGGGTAGTTCCTCTGAGAGCTCGCGCATACGAGCTTATAGTTTTCCCGGCCCTCGCTCGACCTGTTGGTGTAGTCATGTAACTTAAGAATTTATTTAGCTTGTCTGGAGCGTAAAGCATGAGACAATTGTAGTTATGCACATCGAAAGAGTCCCCAACCGCAATTCCCCACCCGCTGTCCTCTTACGTCATTCTTATCGAGAGGATGGAACAGTACGCAAGCGCACCGAGAGCTAACCTCTCAAAGTTCCCTCTCTCCACTTTCCCTAATCTTATAGCGGGAAGGGAGTATATTATAAATCTAAAGTTTTTCTATAAAAATTACCATCCCTATTAAAAAAGGTGTTTAATCTATGTACGAATTAATTAAAAGCTAGTCTTTACTTATTTCTCTGGAAACCTGTGCTTAATAATCCGTAATAAGCGACTGGATAGCGCCAGGGTTCCAGCCCATATTTTGAGAAATATTAAGGGCATCTTCAAAGAGCCTATATATCCATTCTGAAAGATTTAGTAGTTGACATTAAACTAGGTGTTCCTCCTAGCATTTCTTGCCGATTTGAAAATCACTCGAATTAATTAGTAGGTATTTGCTGCTCAATCTAAAACAAAACTCTTTTAGTTTCCAAATCACAATGACAATAATAGATGTTTTGCGCAATCGGGCACACGATCGATCCAATCAAAAAGCTTATATTTTTCTACAAGACGGTGAAAACGAGTCAGACAACCTAAGTTATCGAGATTTAGATCTAAACTGAAGTTCCCCCCTGGCAAAAACTTGAAACTGTCTCACTGTGCGACTTCCAAGTATTTTAGAGTCGCTCGCGCATGGGTACAATCGCTGAAA
>JALOON010000051.1 GCA_025454405.1 Oscillatoriaceae cyanobacterium Prado104
TTTTGAGGTTTGAGTTTTGAATTGAAGAAAAGTTTTGAGTTGTTCGGGAGTTTTGAGTTTTGAGGTTTGAGTTTTGAATTGAAGAAAAGTTTTGAGTTGAGAGTTGATAGTTATTATACCAAATCTGGGTTGATAGCTCTCTTTAATGTTGTTGCTCCGGGACTGAAGTATCAGCTCTCCGCCGCGGGTGGTGTACCAACGCAATTGACTCTGCCAATTTTAGTAAATTTTTGTAACAAATTGCTGTGTAAGCGCATAAAATCTCGATCGACACCCTGAGAGATATATAGGGAACTCGTTCTCTACTCTGCAAACAAGCAGTGCCAATCCAACCATCAACTCGCTCGGTGCAAGATATGCCAAAATTCAAAAAAATGTCCGAACAAGCTCGATCGATCGAATTCGTTCGCAGTTGTTTGTCGCTAACAGCTTTCGCCCTGTGGGGATTTAGCACCGTTGGGCCGGTAAATGCCACGAACATTCATACAGGTTTTGCTTCCTATACCATTACCGATCTCGGCCGCAGCAACACTTACAGTATCAACAATCTCGGACAAGTAGCGATTGGTAAAGATGGTGTGGGTTGGATTTGGGAAAACGGTAACTTGACTGAAGTTACCGGCAGCACTTGGGCTAACCAAATCAACATTTCCGGTCAAGTTGTCGGTCGCTATCTTAGCGAAAATTCAACGGATAATGCCTATTTGTGGGAAAACGGTCAAAGGACTGACCTCGGCAACTTTGGCGGCATCAGCAGCGTCGCTAATGACATCAACGATTCCGGGCAAATCGTCGGTAAGTTTGCCATTTCAGAACAACAATGGTTTCCCTTTCTGTGGCAAAACGGCGAGATGAGTAATCTGGGCACTCTCGGTTACGATGCCGGAGCGGCGCGGGCGATTAACAATCAAGGGCAAATAGTTGGCCATTCGGATTTAGCTTTTGGCATAACTCATGCTTTCCTGTGGGAAAATGGCACGATGAAGGACTTGGGAACTCTGGACGGACACAACAACAGTATTGCTTACGATATTAACGATCTGGGAGTTGCGATCGGCTATTCTGCAAATAGGAACACCCAGCAAAGTAAACCTGTTATTTGGTCAAACGGTCAAATTACAGAACTCGGCACTCTCGGGGGCAATGTCAATTTCGCAGTTTCAATTAATAACAAAGGGCAAGCAGTCGGTTATGGCAACACCGCTGCCAGCGACATCAGTCACGGTATCATCTGGGAAGACGGTCAAACGGCTAACATCAACAGTCTGATTCCGGCAGATTCTGGGTGGTTTTTACAGCAAATAAATGGCATTAACGATCGCGGTCAAATTGTCGGTCAAGGGATTAACAAAGCAACCGGACAAAATCATGGGTTTCTCCTCAATCCGATCTGCGGTAGTTCTCAGCGAAATCCGTTATTGCCGGATAATTTTGAGGATGGTTGGCACAGTTTTAATAATGTGGCAAATCGCCTGTGGTTTGACCCACCAACATCTGCGGGTTTTACTTTCAAAATAGGCGAAGATGCTGTTTCTAGCGACGGCGGCGGGAGAGGTGACGGGTGTATTGTTGAATCAAGCCCGATCGCAGTTAATCCCGATCCAACCCAGCCATCATTGTTCACAAAAATTCTCGGTTTGCCTAGCGGGATTGATGCTGACGAACTGTTTTCTGTAGTTGTCGGCGGTCAAGAAATTGGCAACTTTCGCCCGAATGAAGTAGTAGATTTTGTTGCCTTGCTCGGTTACGGTGTCTCCGAGTTTAGCGTTACAGGTATCGATGCGTTAATTGACCCGACTAATCCCCGAGCTTTTCCGATTAAATTAGAATCGAATCGAGATAAATTCTCTTTTAAGATGCGGGCAATCGATTCTGCTGAAGCTGTTCCCGAACCTTCAGAAGTTGCTGGCATCGTAACTGCTGCGGCTGTGTTTGTCTGGTTGTTTTTTAAACGCAAAAGCCAACGCCAATTAGAGCTGGGAGAAACTCGCGATCGATAGTTGCTGCAAGCTGCGATCGGATACCATAGTGCTAGCGGTATGCTGGCACTATGATGTTAGCGCTCGCGAGCTTGATGCGATCGCTGGTATGGGAAAAATCATGAAAATTGAAGACATTGGAGAACAGGGACTTTTAACAATATTGCAGCGATTTTGCCCGCAGGAAATAGTCGGCGATGACGCAGCAGTTATAGCTACTCAAGCCGATCGATCTTTAGTGATTACTACTGATATGTTGGTAGATGGAGTTCATTTTAGCGATCGCACTACAGGACCTTATTATGCGGGATGGCGGGCGGCAGCGGCGAATTTGTCGGATCTGGCTGCAATGGGAGCAACGCCTTTGGCTGTGACTGTTGCCCTCGGAGTTAGCGGCAATACGGCTGTTGAGTGGGTGGAAGAATTTTATCGGGGGATGACGGCTTGTTTGCAACAATATCATGCGCCGATCGTGGGCGGGGATATTGTACGATCGCCCGCTGTAACGGCTGCAATTACTGCTTTCGGAGAAGTTGCTGAAAATCGTACCATCCGCAGGTCAAACGCGCGATCGAATTGGGCGATTGTTGCTACTGGAGTTCACGGAGCTTCTCGCGCGGGATTAGAATTGCTGTTACATCCAGAATTCGGGCAAAATCTTGCAGGAGTCGATCGAACTTCTTTAATTATTTCTCACCAGCATCCGACTCCGAGACTGGATGTATTGCCCGTGTTGTGGGAAATTTTGGATGCTGAAAATAGAGAAATTTCGATCGCGGGAATGGACAGCAGCGACGGCTTAGCAGATGCGATCGTCCAAATTTGTCGGGCGAGTAAAGTTGGTGCTAGAATCGAGCGACTGCGCATTCCCGTACCCCGCGCGATCGAGCAAATAGTATCGACTCAAACAGCACTTAATTGGGCTTTGTACGGAGGGGAAGATTTTGAGTTAGTTTTGTGCTTGCCATCAGACTTAGCTGAAAAGTTAATTCATATATTAGGAAATGGCAGCGCGATCGTCGGTAAAATGACCGATTGTTCAGACATTTTGCTGGTAGATAGCACGGGTACTTATGCGGATGAAGAACTTAAAATCTCGAAAGGATTTCAACATTTTTAATTTTCTTTGGTTCGTAGTACGGACTTCAGTCCGCTCTTATTTGCCAACGATCGAGTTGGTTCGCAGTACGGACTTCAGTCCGCTCTTGTTTGCGGACTGAAGTCCACACTACAAACCGTTATTGTTGACCCTTTTTTTGGAGACAAGAGCTAAGTTATTTTGAGTTTTTAGAAACTTTTCGCTTCCCGGTTCCCGATTATTTAAAACTATTTGATAGCCCGCGATCGCAATTTCAATATTATTGGCTCGATTGTCACCGGGAAGCTCGCTAATACGATCGCTCAATTTTTCAATGAGGGCAACAAGCGAGCTAATTGTTTCTTGATTTTCGCCGTCAAGTAACCTTTGGGCTACTTGCTGTAAAGTCTCGGCAAAACGGGCATTCAGGAGATGTTGCCGCTCCGCTAGCATCGGGTAAATCACTGCTGCATCGCTATTGCTATCTTGTTCTGCTTGCAATAATTCTAGGAAAAATTTGGCATACTCTTGGAAATTTTCAGCATCAGAGTTGCCGCCATCGGAACCAACATTCGTATCGATGAATTCCGCTAACCGGCTGGCAAGATTTCGCAAGAATTGAGCGCCATTTACTCCTCCTTGCTGTGTCATTGTTTCGGCGACTAACTCACAAGTATCTAAAAATTCGCGATCTAACAGTTCTGAGTTGTCTTCCAATATTTGCGTTTCTTGTCCGTTGGGGCAATTCAGCAGGTTGTAAATTAGTTGCAGGTAGGCTGTGGTTCGGTTTTCGTTCATTGTGGGGAGTTGTGAATCCAACGGTTATTTATTTTATCACGAGCGGGGGTGAGTTTTTTGGTTGATTTTTGATTTTTGATGTTTTTGACCGCTGATGTTTGCAGATATACGCAGATGAACGCAGATGAATTCAGCCGATACAATTTGTGTTATTATTTGGAGATGCCTGATGGTAAATCTGCCAAACAACGCTGTTTTTTATTGTGAAAACACAACTTGATTGCATGAAACAATTTTTAGCTATTGCAAGTGTTATTACCTCGATAATCGTCTTTTTTTACTCGGCAATACCTGCAGTTTCTGCCACTGTTTTTGTACGAGAAATTCCCACGGACGCGGGACAAACTACTGTGGTTTTAGTGCCGAAAATACCGGGTGGCGGATTGGAGGTTCACGAACAAGCAGGAGGGCATACTTTAGAACGACATGTCGGTAAAACCGAGACCGAACTAGCACAGAGACTGGCCACCGAACGGCAAATTGCTGCTGCATCTTCTTTTACAAACCGTTCCGTTGCTGAAGCTGCGATCGGGGAGGCTATTAGCAGAAATGAACGTGATATTTCCTCGTGGTTGAGGAGTCGAGAAAATCGTTACGCGATCGATTACGATGCTAAAAAAACAGTGGGTATTACGCTGCGCCGCCGCGCATCGAAAGCATCTCCAACCTCTCGTTTGAGACTCGTCCTCCAGCGCAGTTCTAAATTACCTCCAGGATACTTTATTCTTACGGCTTACCCGACATGATAAATCAATTTCCTCATTTAACTCAGTTTTTCAGTTCGTACTTTCATCAAGACTGGTTGTTGGAAGCTGACAGCGCTAACGATGCGGTAAAAAACTATTGCAACACCGCACCGCCTGCAAGTGTTGCAGCTGTATCGGTAGAACTCAGACAACTGCTAGAAATGCCGATCGCCCAACCAGATTTAGAAACATTTCTGTTGGAGGAATTGGGGTGTTACTACGACCCCAGCAGCGACGATCTAACAATTAGAGAGTGGTTGGAATCGGTACAAAAATCTTTTTCAAATCAACAGCCGTCGCGTTAGGATTCTTTACGTTTGTACGCAAAAATTATTAATAGGGGCTGAAATTGACTGCGAGCCAAAAATAATTGCGATAAATTCTTAATTAGCGGACGGTTTTTGTGCGTTTGAGAGCTTGACTCAAAAAGGTAGTTGTGATATCTTAAAAAAATTATATAGAATTGAGGCATGGTTTAACTTAAAATTGTTAAGTTATAGCTGTTAACTTTAAGATAGTAGATTTGTCTAGTTGTGAGTAAATGTGAATAAGTCTTATGTAACGGTATAGAAAGTTAGTGATGTATTGCCGTAAGTTTTCTGGCGGCAGATTTCCAGTCCGTCGATAGGTTCGATCGCCCGATCGCGCTGGTGTTCGACGGCAATTTCGCCACCGTTTGCTGCTAGCATTGCTTCGCGGGCGATCGCGTTCAATACGGGTTCGTACAAGTCGCTAGCGTAGGGAGGATCGAAGTAAATGCGATCGAATTGCTGTCCCGATAGTAAGGCTAATTTGGCGATCGCGCTGCCTCGAAGTATTTGAAATTCTTGGGAATCATCGGCTACTTGCTGCCAATTTTCGCGGATAATTGCACAAGCTTTTGCTGATTGTTCGATGCCAGTTACAGTTAAAGCCCCGCGACACAAAGCTTCTGCACCCATCGAACCGCTGCCGGTACAAATGTCCAGCCACCTGCAACCCGCGATCGTCCCCTGCCAAATATTAAATAAAGCTTCTCTGACTCGCGAAGGTGTGGGGCGAGTTACCAGTCCCGGCAGAGTTTTAAGTTGGCGGTTGCCGTAGATTCTCAAGCTCATTTACCACACCAATTTCGCAGTAGTTTTTAGTTGATTTAAGGTGCCAACTAAATTATAGCTTTTCTCTCATTATAGCCGATTATTCCGAATTATCAAAAGTTGTTTTGGCCAATTTCTAGTAATAATTAACTAACTTTTAAAAAGAAATTAGGCTGAAAGTGTTCGATCGTGGTAGGTGGGGGAGGGTGAAGCATTTGGACAGAAAATCTCTGGGTTGTCAGCATAAATTATCGCCCAAATGCTTCACCCCCACATTTATTGCCAAGCATAAAGAAGCAGACTAATTTCTCCCCCTCCCCCATCAGACAATGCCCCTATCTTCAAAAATAAAGGGGATGACTTTCCCCGAATTTAATATAACTTCTGTGTTATTCACAAAAAAAATCGCGCGCTGCCAATTGGTTGCCCCTTCGTAAACCCCTCCGGACTGGACTGCTCAACTCCAGCGGGGCCAGGTACTGTCGGTCGTTGGCTTCGCGGAAGCCACACCGCAACACCGACAGTACCTGAAGCCCCGCACAGTCAAGAGCAGGCCAGTGATGCTTGTCTGGACTAAGCGCAAGGACGGCGATCCACCGCCCGAATAGCAAGGCTGTTTGCCAACGGAAACGCGCGATTTATTAAGTTATAAAATGCTCTGCTAATATTGCATTGAATGTTGCATTCGCAGGGCTAAAATGTGCTCGCACGGTCCTTTGTACAGTTTGTTTTGTTGGTGCCAATTACAAGTACATTCTGCTTCTATTATGCGCTCGTCTGCATCAATTGTCAAGTGCGGATTGAAAGTTTTTTCTCGGTCTTGGACGCTGCCCCGCAATGCGAGCGCACCGGAGGAATCGCAGGTAAAATCCGTCACTTGCACGGCATTCTCGCTCAGGAAGCGAGTTGCTTTGGCTTCTCTTTCGTTGGCAAATCTCAAACTTTCTAATGGCAAAGGTTCTCTACTCAATTCTCGCACGCGATACACCTGTTTGTTCAAATCGTAAATTGCCCTTCCCGCCTGCGTGTAGGCACTCAATGCACCTAAAACAGCAGTTCGACTCAAGTTCAATCTCGCAGCCAAACTATCGGCTGTTTCCCGCCAATTTTCCTTGAGGGCATCAAAGATTAATTGCTGCGTCCAAGCATCAACATCGGCACGCGGGGCCATTAAATCGAAGTTACCGGATTGCGACCAATCGTTAGCACTCCATCCCGACAATCCTAATGTAAATGACATATCGCCCAAATCGGTAACATAAAAAGAAGGCATTCCCGTTCCTAACAGGTGAACTGTGAATTTTTTGGCAACGGGAATCAGTCTTTCGAGGATGTGAATGCGACGCCTGCCCCAAACTCGAATTTGCTGTTCTTGGGAACCAGTATAGATCGATCGCGCGCAAACAATCTCGGTTCCCCACGGGTCAAAAATCACTCGCACCGGTTCCCCCGGCTTCAAAATGTAGCGCATACTCCGCGGTCCTTGTTTCTCTTTGTGGCGGCGCAGGACAAAACAAATATTGTGGATGTCCATCGGCTGCAAATCGAATCGCACTGCGGGCAAAGACATCGCCGAACTAACTTGCAACAATCCTCTCACCCAACTGTCGGGCAAGTCAATTTTGACTTCTTTAAAATTCTCTTCGTTTGCTGTTTGAACTTCAAAACCGGACGGATCGACTTGCAGGGAAGTTGTTTTGTAACTGCGAATTTTTTGAAATTCATCGTAAAGCGCTGCGGAGTAATCTATATTAGTTGTACCGCACGCAAATTCGCTGATATTTTTAAACACTTCGTAGCTGGCACCGAGGCGGCCGTAACTCGATTCGTCTTGACTGAAGCACTCGAAGAATATTTCGTCTGGATGCACTGTAATTACCGGATCGAGTACGAACCACGCATCCCTATCTTTTTGATAAAGATAGTTGAAATATTCCCGTTTTGCGCCATCGAACGGTGCTTTGCGCTCGTTTAATCGGCGATATAACTCATTTAATTCTGCTTGCAGTGGCTGAATTTTCTCGGCTAGTTTTTCCTGGCGGGAAGCTACTAGCTGCCAGTCGATTTCCTGTTGTTGGGCTGCCCATTCTTTATAGGCTGTTTTGTCTTTCGGTTTGAAGCGCATATCGGAGACAACGACATCATGCAGGGCGCTAATTGCTTCGCGAAATGCGACGTTTTGCCGTAATTCTCCGATAAAATAGGTGGGCGGGCGTTTGGTGTCTGGGGAAAAGGACATTTGAGTTTGGCCGCCCGTTTCAGTAACTCCGGTATTTCCTTTGTAGGAGTAGTTGAATTCCATAATATGGCAGTTAATAGTTGAGAGTTGACAGTTGAGAGTTGATAGTCGATCGTTGCATTAATTGTGTTCTCCAAATCGATAACCCCTGCCGTAAACAGTGTGAATTAATGCCGATTCCCCCGGTGCTTCTATTTTGCGCCGCAGCAGGCGAATTTGAGCTGCCAATACATTGCTGCTGGGTTTTTCGGCTTCCGTCCACAAGTATTGGTAAATTTGTTCGTGAGTTAAAACTTGACCCGGATGGCGCATTAAATATTCTAACAACTGGCATTCTTTTTCCGACAGTTCGATCGTGCGATCGCCCCGGTAAGCTAATTGATTTTCGTAATCTAATTCCAAGCCTGCTACTTGCAAGCGCCCCAAAGTAACGTCAGCATCAAAAGTAGCCGGCCGCCTCAGCAAGGCGCGAACTCTTGCTAGCAATTCCCGCAACTCAAAGGGTTTTACCAAATAGTCATCCGCACCCGCATCCAGCCCTTGCACGCGATCGTCAACAGTATCTTTTGCCGTCAGAAACAGCACGGGTGTATTCCGTCCCAGCGATCGCAATTGCTGGCAAATTGCCAGTCCGGTTTTTGTCGGCAGCATCCAATCCAAAATCAGCAAATCGTAATTGCCATCGATCGCTAAATTGCTGCCTTTTGCCCCGTCAAAAGCCACATCTACTGTATAACCTTCGCGGGTCAAAACTCGGCTTAAAGGATCGGTCAACTCGACTTCATCATCAACTAAAAGAATCCGCATTTAGATTTAAGTTAATTAATATTGCCACCAGGGTTTTGAAGCTGATTCTCTGTTACGCGGTATAATATAAAATACTTTCCGTTTCCCTGTACGCTTCTGCTACCCATTCCTGCAATGCAGGCAGAGCTAAAATTGCTTCGGCATAATCTCTTGCCTCTGAATGTATCTTGACATCGTAGGTAACAAAACGCAAAACTACCGGAGCAAACATAGCATCGGCAATTGTAAAATTTCCGAACAGCATATCGCCACCTTTTCCGAATTTTTGGCGGCATTCCCGCCAAATAGTAATAATTCGATCGATCTCAGCTTCAGTTGCCGCAGTCATTCCTTCTCCCGGATAGCGGTTGCGACAATCCATCGGCATATTTTCGCGCAAGTTTTGAAATCCGGCGTGCATTTCCGCGCAGATGGCACGGGCGATTGCTTTTTCAGCTAGATCGACCGGCCATAAATCTTTAGCAAAGCGTTCGGCTATGTATTCGCAAATTGCTAAAGATTCCCATACTTTTAAATCGCCGTGGATTAAAACAGGTACCTTGCCCGATGGAGAATAGCGCCGAATTTCTGCGTATCTTTCAGGTATATCTATCGGAATTTTGACTTCGGAAAACTTCAGTCCGGCTTGTTTCATCGCCAGCCAAGGACGCAACGACCAAGAGGAGTAATTTTTGTTGCCAATAACAAGTGTCAATTCGGTCATAGTGTAGCTGCGAATGCGAGATCGTCCCTTACTTTTACAGTCACTAAATACAATAATATACCCAAATTAATTTCGGGGCAATAGCCGGGAGCGATCGAGACATCTCCAACAAGCAGATTGAGTAGCGTGCGTCCGAACAGAAGAACATAGTTTTTTGCACTTGCTGCAAGGCGCAGGGCAGAGTGCAGGCGAAAGCGCGACAGAAAGGTTAATTTCGATCGGCAAACTCTATATGTTATTCTAAGTTGGGCAAAGGCTGTTGCTGCTTGTGCAGCGCTCGACCATTTCCAAATTAAGCAATCTGCACTCTAAAAATTGATATGATTACCGTTGCACTTCCCAAAGGCGCTCTTTTAGGCGACAGCATTCGGCTGTTAAAATCTGTTGGCTTGGACTTCAGTGCTTTTCTAGATCCATCTAACCGACAACTGCAAATTTATGACACTACGGAAACAGCTAAAGCTTTATTAGTAAGAACGCACGATGTACCAGTTTATGTGGAATACGGTCAAGCTGATTTGGGAGTTGCTGGTTACGATGTTTTGCGGGAAAAAAAGCCAAAAGTTGCCCGTGTAATCGATTTAAAATTTGGCAAATGCCGGATGTCGGTAGCGGTAAAAGAATCGAGTCCTTACCGCCGCACTGTGGATTTGCCGCCTCACGGTAGAGTTGCTTCTAAGTTCGTCCACTGCGCGCGGGAATATTTTCACGATTTGAATTTGCCTGTGGAAATTGTGCCGCTTTACGGTTCTGTGGAATTGGGACCGATAACGGGGATGTCGGAGGCAATTGTGGATTTGGTTTCGACGGGAAAAACTTTGCGGGAAAACGGTTTGATCGAGATTGATGTGTTGTTTGAAAGTTCGGCTTATTTGATTGCCAATCCTTTGAGTTATCGCTTGAATTCAGGTGGTGTGAATGAGTTGATATCGAAGCTGAGAGAGCAGGTTTTGAGTTTGGTTTAAGGATGGTCTTTATTGTTCGATCGCGCGTTTTCCAGATCTTTACCTTGAAATTAATTTGCCAATCTCAAAACTTCATCAAAGCGTTGTAATCGCTGCAATCGGACATAATATTACCACAAAATTCCCCCCGCTAATGCACCAATCCGCCGGGGGTTGAAAAGTGTCAAGGAGATTTTAGATTTTAGGATTGTCGGATTGCAGGATTGTAGGATTTTCGATCGTGTCAACTGTCAAGTGTCAAGTGTCAACTATCTTACCATACATGGAAAAACCCTCTAACTTACTGCTCAAACTCAGTCGCAGCTTATTTGCAGATAGCGCAGAACAAGAAAAATTTGTTGCCTCTGTTACCAATCCCCAACCATTTAATCCAGCTATTTTGTGGCTGAAACCCAGACCACTTGAACATCCATTTAATATCGAAATTCCCCTGGAATGGCAGCCGGAATTTGTCGATCGACTTTCCCGAGAATCCCAACCCGGAAAACACTCCTTACATCAAGCCGGAAATTACTACTGCCTCGACTTTTCCTCAGTCTTCGCAGCCTCCACATTATTAACCATATCTCAACCAATTAATACAATCTTAGATATGTGCGCCGCCCCTGGAGGCAAAAGCATATTTGCTTGGAAAACATTAAATCCCAAATTGCTCTTGTGCAACGAAGTCATCGGCAAGCGCCTGGGAATGCTAACATCCAACTTAAAACGCTGCCAGATCGAACCATCAGCCGCCATCAACCTCGATTCAAAAATACTTGCCGAAAAAATCCCCGCAACTGCTAACCTAGTAATCGCCGACGCACCTTGTAGCGGTCAATCCCTGCTAGCAAAAGGAGACAAAGCACCGGGATGCTTTCATCCCGTCACCATCAACAACAACGCCAGCCGCCAAAAAAGAATCCTCGCCAATTCCGCCAAAATTGTCGCGCCCCAAGGCTATCTCGCCTACATGACTTGCACCTATTCAACAGCAGAAAACGAACAAGTTAGCGAATGGCTGTTAAACAAATTTCCCCAATTTCAGCCAGTAGAAGTTCCTCACTTAGCAAAATATCGATCGCACCTCACATCTATCCCTTGCTATCGGATGTGGCCGCAAGATAAACTAGGAGCCGGAGCTTTCACAATATTATTGCAAAACATCGCAGAAACACCAACAAATTCACTACCCCCAGACCTCTTAGATTTTGCCCGTTTCACCAACATCTAACAATCTCCTACCTATCCGCCTACCCTTCACCGAAGGCTTCGCCTGCATCCGCGTTCATCTGCTTGCAACTGTGGTTAAAAAACAACCTTATCTAAGTTACATCAAAAAATGATTTTATCCAAATTATTCAAAGCAATTAAACAACAACTCAAACTAGCTGCCTGCATTTTTATCGTCTTAAACTTGCTAATATTAAGCGGCTGCCAAAACACTGCCAAAAATAGCGATCGCATCGAACTCACCCTGTGGCACGGCATCAATCCCCCACCTAACCGCGACGTATTTCAAACCCTCACAGACAAATTCAACACAACCCATCCCAATATTCAAATCAAAGCACTTTACATCGGTCAGCCAGACCAACAACTGCCAAAAATTCTCACATCAATTGTTGGTAATGCCCCGCCCGACATCCTGTGGAACGTTCCCACAATTGCCGGAAAACTAGCAGAAATGCAAGCAATTCAACCATTAGAAAAATGGCTGGACAAATCTCCCCTCAAAGCCGAAATCGATCCCTCACTCTTTGAGTCAATGGAACTCGGCGGACACACCTGGTCAATTCCCCTAGCCACGAACAACGCTGCCGTATTTTACCGTCCCAGCTTGTTTCAAGCAGCAGGAATTAAAGAATTGCCTCAGAATTGGGAACAATTCAAACAAGCCGCCCGCCAACTCACCCGAGATACCGACGGCGACGGCCGATCGGACCGACACGGCATATTATTATCATTAGGTAAAGGAGAATGGACGGTATTTACTTGGCTGCCATTTATGTTCAGCGCTGGCGGCGAACTCCTTGCTGAAACTTCTCCAACTTCCGTACCTCAAATCGAAAATCCAGGAGCTCTCGCCGCTTTAGAACTGTGGAGGGATTTGTTAAAAGAAGGTTCGGCAATACTCTCGGCACCCGAACGCGGTTACGAACTAGATAACTTCATCGCAGGCAAAGTCGCCATGCAAATCACCGGCCCTTGGACTTTAGCACAGTTGCAGCAAAGCGGTATCGACTGCGCAGCGATGCCCGTACCCGCCCTGAAACGCCCCGCAGCCGTCGTCGGGGGTGAAAACCTATTTTTAATGAAAACATCCCCAGAACGCGAAAATGCAGCCTTAGAATTTTTAGAATACGCGATCGGCGAAGAATTCCAAACAGCCTGGGCCTTAGGAACTGGTTACTTGCCAATTAATTTAAAATCGAGACAAAGCCAAACTTATCAAACCTTTGTTGAAAAAAACCCCATTTTGAGAGTATTTTTAGAACAGATGAAGTCAGCCCGATCTCGCCCGATTATCTCGGGTTACTCTCGCCTGTCCGAAAACCTCGGTCGCGCGATCGAAGCAACCCTTCTCGGCCGCTCCCCCCAAGACGCCCTCAAAGAAGCCCAAGAGCGCTTGGCATTAACATTAGATTTAGATCCAGCAGCAGGGAAATAAAAAATGGGAAATAGAGAAATAACATCGGACATTGTAGCTCCTAAAATTTACTTATTTCACATTTCGTGACCTCAGAAAAATATAGTTTCTCCTATTTTCCCAGGTCGCGCGCCCGTTCCGTACATCTACTAATACCGCTACTTGTTTTGCCAGCATTGGCTAACAAATAAATAAATAAAATGAGATTTCAGTTCGATCGAAGTCCATCGAGCGATGTTTGTAGAGATTAACAACACCAATATTGCGTTCGGCTTAGTTATAGATGAAAGCAATCAGACAAGTTGATTGTTTGATTTAAAAATATAATAATATAAGAGTAACAGATTCGTCTATAAGTTACTTAATGTCAAATACTTAACGTCAAATACTTAACGTCAAAATTTGCACTTAAAAATTTGCATTTAAAAATTTGCATTTAAAAATTTGTACCTACATTCGATCTAGCGCTCGCCGTACATCACATAAAATATATCGTATATCGCAAATGCGAACAATTGTGAGTCAATATTAGAAAAATATATAGTTACTGTTAATCAAACTCAAAAATCCTCCAGTTTTCCCCCCAAATGACGATGCAGACAAAGCTCCTTAACACCATCAAAGGACATTCCTGGCGCTACTTCCTCAAAGTAAGCGCGCTCGCACTCATCTACTTTTTAGCCTCCAGATTTGCCATTTCCATGCTCGCATTGAGTTCAGAAGTCTCCCCCATGTGGCCGGCCGCAGGAATTGCCCAAGTCGCCCTCCTGCTATTCGGACAGCAAATGTGGCCCGGAATTGCGATCGGGGGCTTCCTGTTCAGCCTCAGCGAAACCCCAGTCAATATCCTCGCAGCACTCATCTCAGCCGCCAGCAGAACCCTACAAGCGGTGGCAGGAACATACCTGCTGCAGCGGATCGGGTTCAGCCCCGGACTCGACAGACTCAAAGACATTGTAGGCATAGTAGGACTCTCAGCCTTCGGCTCCACCCTCATCAACTCCACCGCCGGCAGCCTCATCCAATGCCTGACAGGTTTGTCTAGCTGGAGTCGTTGGGGGGCAATGTGGGCGACTTGGTGGGTAGGGGATGCCATGGGAATTTTGCTCGTCGCCCCCCTGCTGCTGACTTGGCGCACCTTGCCGGAAAACCGACTCAAACGCAGGCAAATTGCCGAACGCGCAATGTGGTTGCTGCTGCTGCTTGCTGTCGGCTGGCTCGTCTTTTGCTCCCGCACCCGCGCCGCCTACGCCCGCTATCCCCTAGAATACCTGCCATTTCCGATCGTAGTTTGGAGCTCCTTTCGCTTCGGCCAGCGCTACACGGCCCTTGCCAACTTAATCCTTTGCGGTTTCGCCATCTGGGGCGTCGCCCGCGGCAGCGGTCCGTTTCTCAAACACGCCAGCAGCATCCCCCAAGCACTTTTATCCCTGCAAGCCTTCATCGCCGTCATCGCCATCACCGGCCTGGTCCTCGCTGCCACCGTCGCCGAACGCCGCCAAGCAGAAGCCTCCCTGCGAGCCAGCGAAGCCAGCCTCGCCAACGCCCAACGCATCGCCCAGTTGGGCAACTGGGACCTAGACCGCAGCACCCGGCAACTGCGTTGGTCAGACGAAATTTACCGCATCCTCGGATTGCCTCCAGGAACGATCGAACCCAGCATCCAAGGCTTTTTGACCTACGTACACCCCGACGATCGAGAATTAGTCAGGACATCTATTAAAGCCGCTTTATTTCAGAAACAACCCTACAGTATCGACTACCGCATCCTACTCCCCGACGGCAGTCACCGCACAGTCTGCGAACAGGCTGCCGTCAACTCCGCCTACATCAGCAGTACCGTCCAAGACATCACCGACAGAAAGCAGGCTGAAGCCGCCCTGCGTTCTTCAGAAGAACGATTTTCCAAGGCTTTTCACGCTTCTCCAGTCGGGATCGGCATCTGCACCCTGACAGACGGATGTTTTTTGGATGCCAATGAAAGCTTTTTGCGTTCCTTGGGCTGGGAACGCAGCGAATTGATCGGCCGCACCGCCGACAATTTGGGAATTTGGGTCAATTCAGAAGATGGCAGGCGGTTAGCCCAGATTTTGCGCGAACAAAATTCGATCGCCAATCAAGAACTCAAAATTCGCACCAAAGCTGGTGAAGTGCGCGACTGGCTGGTGTCGGGCGAGCAGATCGACCTCGGCAGCACTCAGTGTCTGTTAATCATGACGAGCGACATCACCGAACGCAAGCGATCGGAAGAGTTCCGCCGGGCCGCTGAAACTGCTGAAGCTGCCAACCGCTCGAAAAGCATTTTTCTTGCCAACATGAGTCACGAACTCAGAACTCCTCTCAACGCGATCATCGGCTACAGCGAACTTTTGCAAGAAGACGCCCAAGACCTCGGTGCCGAAGAGTTTGTAGACGACCTCAAGAGAATTAGTACCGCAGGTCAACATTTGCTAGCACTGATTCAGGATATTCTCGACTTTTCTAAGATTGAAGCCGGCCGCATGAACCTGCACGTTGAAACTTTCAATATTTTGACTCTGGTTGAGGAGGTAGTCTCCACGATCGCACCGCTAGCAGACAAAAATGCCAATATCTTAGAAATACATTGTGCTGGCAATATTGGTTCGATGCAAGCGGATTTGACTAAACTCCGCCAGTGCCTGCTCAACCTCCTCAGCAATGCTTCTAAATTTACTAGATCTGGCACAGTTACTCTCATTGTTACTCGCGAATTCGGCAGCATCAAACAGGCTGTTAGCGAGCCTAAGAAACTGCTGGCAAAAGACAGCAACTCATCTAATGTCTCTCCTGTTTTGACTGTATCTCTATCGGGTGAATGGATTGTTTTTACCGTCAAAGATACTGGTATTGGCATGAGTGTCACACAGTTAGATAGAATTTTCGATCCGTTCACGCAAGCCGATTCTTCTACAACCAAAAAATACGGCGGTACGGGTTTGGGACTGACAATTACTAAAAAATTCTGCGAGATGATGGGCGGAGATATTATCGCCATTAGCGAGTTGGAAAAAGGTTCTACTTTTACAATTCGCTTGCCGGCTACCATCAATGAAACTTTGACATCGACCGAAAACTCCGATCGATAACATTTCAATAAAATTGTGTTATTCAATAGAAGAGGGAAGAAATAATAAGGGGAGGGATAGAGAGAAAGAGAGGGAGAAAGGGAGAGCGAGCCACGCCGAAGGACCCAATTACAAATTACCTACTACCAATAAATAATGCCTGACTTTTGCGATCGCGATCGCACTTCGGCTCTTGGTTTTTCAGTAACAATGAATACAGCAGGCAAGGAGGGGCCCGATCGCCGATAGCACGCCGATCTGCGGTAGGATTTGGCAGGACAGTAAATATGCCTATTCAGGTTCGCAGCAGGCGATCCGCCTGTCACAACCCGCGACTGGTGTCATTCACTGAAATAATGTCTCCGATCCCATAATTCTGTAAGATGGTAGCAGGCAGCAGTTAAAAGTCGCCCAAGTGAACGATTAGCACTCTTAGCCTATTTTGTCTGTCGAATGCGGCAAGTTGCCGTCAATAATCAAGAAACTATTCCTCCAAAAACCAATTAAAAACAGTTAAAAACAAATAGTTAGATGTGCAACTTCGATCGCAAAAATTGATTCGCCAGCCAAGCAGTCTCTCAAAAAACAAAACTATACTCGACAAAGTTGCCTGCCAAGCGCCAGAAATTATGCATCCCCACCTCCAGCGCCAACTCGAACAGCTCGGTTTAGCCGGCGAATCCCCCTCACTTACTGCCGGACAGTGGCAGCTATTTTTAGAGCAGGTCAGCGATACCTATCGCTGCTGGCAAAACGAGTCCCCGCAGCCAGAGGAATCCGAAACTGCTCGGACCCAGGCAAACCCCACAGAACAATCTCTCCCCAGCGTCACAACAGACTCAGAAATCGAGAGCCTGCGCGCAACAGCTAGCAGTTTGGGCGCGGGATTGTGCCTCCTAGACCCTCGGGGATCCGTCCTTGCCGTCAACCCAGAAGCCGAACGCTTGCTGGGGTGGCGCGAGTCGGAACTTGCAGGCACCTTGCTGCTCGATCGCATTTTTCTGAAGCCAAAAAAAGCTAAGAAATCGAAAGTTTTGCGTTCCCAACAGCCGCCAGAGAATTCGCTTCCCAATTCCCCGATCGAAACTAAAATATCTTTAAAAGAAGCGATCGCTAAAAACCAACCTTGCAGGAGCCCCGACGATCGATTCCTCTGTCGCGACGGCAAAGTTTTACCCGTTTCGTATTTCTTCAACCCCGCAACCGATGGCAGTAAAATTGCTGTTTTAGTGTTTTTTGACATTACAGAAGCCAAGGGCCGAGCCAGAGAACAAGAGCGATCGCTCTCCATGCTGCAAGGAGTGTTAGAATCCGCCGATGCAGGCATCCTCGCAGTTGACAGAAACGGCAATATATGCAGTTACAATCAAAAATTTATCGAAATGTGGGGTTTGACAGCAGCAAATGAAAAGTTGGGGCGCGCTCATGGGAAGTCTTCGCTAACGGAGACCAGCGAGCTAAAAAGACAGGCAAAAACCATGTTTCCCTTTGCCATGCACCAATTGAAACACCCCCAAAAATTTCTCAAAAACGTGATGAAAGTGTCAGCTCACCCAGATGCTCAAATCGAAGACTTACTAGAATTTAAAGAAGGTAAAATTTTAGAATTAAATTCGCTGCCATCAAAAGTAGGAGAAAAAATAGTAGGCAGAGTGTGGAGCTTTCGAGACGTAACCGAGCGCAAACGAGTAGAAGAAGCGTTGCAGTATCGCGTAGAATTCGAGAGTTTAATTACCAGTTTATCAACCCATTTCATCAGCCTGTCAGTATCAGAAATAGATCGGGGCATCAACCAAGCCTTGCAAGCAACCGCAAATTTGAGCGGCTTCGATCGCAGTTACATCTACCTGCTATCAGAAGACAAAACCCGCGCGGAAAAAACCTACGAATGGTGCGCCCCCGGCAAAGAACCGCCCGCAGAGAACCTCAAAACCATCGCGATCGCCCAAATCCCCTGGATCGCAGCCAAAATCCAAACTTTTGAAAGCATCCACATCCCAGAAACCGACAAACTGCCGCCTCAAATATTAGCCGAAATTGCCTGCATTTGCAGTCAAAACTCAACATCCGACGAGAGCGCGATCGCCGAAAATTTACCATTTAAAACCACCAACAATTTGCGATCGAAAATACCTCAAAAACACGAGCGATCGCTAATAATAATTCCCCTAGTTTGCAGCAAAACCCCAGTAGGATTTCTCGGCTTCGACGCCGCCAACCCTGCAGCCAACCGCTCGCCAGAAATATCCGGCCTGCTGAAAATGGTAGGAGAAATGCTCGCCAACGCCCTAGAACGCAAGCGCGTAGAACTTGCCCTGCAACAGGCAGAAGCTAAATACCGCAGCATCTTTGAAAACGCCGTCGAAGGCATCTGCCAAACCATCCCAGAGGGCCGCTACCTCAGCGCCAACCACGCCCTAGCCCGGATTTACGGCTACGAATCCTGCGCCCAAATGCTCGCCGAACTTACAGACATCAACCGCCAACTGTACGTCAACCCCAACCGGCGCGCCGAGTTCGTAGCAGCCATGCAGGAGAGCAAAGAAATATCGAGATTTGAATCGCAAGTATACCGCCGCGATCGCAGCATAATTTGGATTGCCGAAAACTGCCGCAGCATTACCGACAGCAGCGGCAACATCCTGTACTACGAAGGTACAGTCCAAGACATTACCGAACGCAAACAAGCAGAGTCAGCAATGCACCGAGCTCTAGAAGCAGCAGAATCAGCCAATCGCGCCAAAAGCACATTTCTGGCAAACATGAGCCACGAACTGCGGACTCCCCTCAACGCGATCATCGGCTACAGCGAAATGCTCGGGGAAGAAGCCCAAGATGCAGAAGAGCTCGAACTTGCTGGCGACCTCGAAAAAATCCGCAGTGCCGGCAAACACCTGCTTTCCCTGATCGACGATATCCTCGACATCTCTAAAATTGAAGCAGGGCGTATGGAGCTTTACTTAGAAACCTTTGACATCTCGTCGTTAATTGACAGCGCGGTGGCCACCGCGCTGCCACTGGTCGAGAAAAACGGCAACACCATAGAGATTCAGTGCTCCCCAAGCCTCCAAACCATGCACGCCGACATGACCAAAGTCCGGCAAGTGCTGCTGAACCTGCTCAGCAACGCTGCCAAATTTACCAAAAACGGAAAAATATCGATCGGAGTTGAAACAATTAGAAACGAAGAATTAAGAATGAAACACCAACAGGAAGCTGCTCAAATTTTAATTAGCAATTCCGAATTTTTAAGTTTCCGCATCACCGACACGGGCATCGGCATGACACCAGAACAACTGCAGCGAGTTTTCCAACCTTTCACCCAAGCCGATGCCTCAACGACTCGCCAGTACGGCGGTACAGGTTTGGGGCTTGCCATCAGCCAGCGCTTCTGCCAGATGATGGGTGGCAGCATCGAGGTGGCAAGCAATTTAGGCACGGGCAGCACTTTCACCGTACTCTTGCCCAGTGAAATCAAACATCCGGAAATCCAACAAAAAGTGCGCGTTAGCAGTTCCCCGCCCCGCGCGCCTGTTGCCGGCACAGTCCTGGTAGTAGATGACGATCCCATCTCCCGCGATTTGATCGAGCGGACTCTGGCTCGCCAGGGACTGCGCATCGAACACGCAGCCAGCGGCGAACAAGCCCTGATTTTCGCCAAGCAACTGCGACCCGATGCGATTACCCT
The DNA here is from genome assembly GCA_025454405.1 of Oscillatoriaceae cyanobacterium Prado104. Classification (GTDB taxonomy): domain Bacteria; phylum Cyanobacteriota; class Cyanobacteriia; order Cyanobacteriales; family Microcoleaceae; genus Microcoleus. The sequence goes on from JALOON010000051.1 coordinate 19,795, forward strand.
CGACGTGATGATGCCCGGAATGGACGGCTGGGCGGTACTTTCAGCCCTCAAGGCAGATCCGGAGCTTGCCGAGATTCCCGTAATCCTGCTATCCTTTGTTGGCAACAAAAGTCTCGGTTTTGCACTGGGCGCGTCAGATTACCTCACCAAGCCAGTAGACAGCAAACGGCTGGCTGCACTGCTGGATAAGTACCGACGCGATCGAGATGGTGTTGCTAGTAACAATTCGAGCGGTCAGATCTTAATTGTGGAAGACGATTTTGCTACCCGCGAGATCGTGCGACGCATATTAGAAAAACACGGCTGGGCAGTGGCAACAGCAAACAGCGGCAGCGCTGCTTTGCTGCAGCTAGAGGTGGCTCGACCGCACTTAATCCTATTAGATTTGATGCTCCCGGAAATGGATGGTTTTGAGTTGATCGGCGAACTCCGCAAATCGGAATCGGGAAAAGCGATACCAATTGTAGTGATTACAGGTAAAGAATTGACTGAGATCGAAAGCCAGCAACTAGAGGGCAGTGTCGATCGCGTACTGCAAAAAGGAGTGTACAGTTGCGATACTTTGCTGCGCCAAGTGCGCGAATTAGTAAATGCTAGCCTCGACCGCAGGTACAGACAAGGGGAGGAGAAAACCAATGGCTAAAATCCTGTTGGTCGAAGATAACGAAATGAACAGGGATATGCTGTCGAGGCGTCTCGCTCGCAAAGGACACGAGGTGTTTATTGCTGTTGACGGCGCTGAGGGGGTAATGATGGCAAAGGCGAAAGTACCGGATTTGATTCTAATGGATATGAGCCTGCCGGTGCTCGACGGATGGCGGGCAACGGAGCAAATTAAGGCAGAGCCCGAAACTAGAACGATTCCGGTGATTGCGCTGACTGCTCATGCAATGGCAGGCGATCGTGAAAAGTGTTTGGCTGCCGGCTGTGACGATTATGACACCAAACCGGTGGAATTTCCCCGACTTTTGGGTAAGATTGAAACGCTTCTGAAAGAGGCTGCGCAATGAAAGGTGACGGGGGTTGGTTGCTGCTTGTGGACGACAATGAGGTGAACCGCGATTTGCTGGCGCGCCGACTTCAGCGTCAAGACCCCGCGGTGAGTGTTGGTAAAGGCAGGTCTCAATTTAACCCCGTGCTGCTGGCGACTCGGATCGGTGCTGGTTTGGCAAAACAGCGAACCCAGAATTGCGAGCAAGATGATTTGCAAAAATTCACCGACGAACAACAGGAAAAGTCCGAGCGTTTGCTGGGTAAGGAGGAAACCAATGGCTAAAATCCTGTTGGTCGAAGATAACGAAATGAACAGGGATATGCTTTCCAGACGCCTCGCCCGCAAAGGGTACGAGGTATTTATTGCCGTTGATGGCGCTGAGGGGGTATCGATGGCCAAATCGAAAGTACCGGATTTGATTCTGATGGATATGAGCCTGCCGGTACTCGACGGGTGGCGCGCTACGGAGCAAATTAAGGCAGATCCCGAAACTAGCACGATTCCGGTGATCGCGCTGACCGCCAACGCGATGGCGGGCGATCGCGAAAAGTGTCTGGCGGCTGGCTGCGACGATTATGACACCAAACCGGTGGAATTTCCCCGACTTTTAGGTAAGATCGAAACGCTTCTGAAAGAGGCTGCGCAATGAAAGGTGAAGAGGGCTGCGTGTTGGTTGTTGACGACAATGAGGTGAACCGCGATTTGCTGGCGCGCCGACTCCAGCGTCAAGGTCACGCGGTAAGCGTTGCTGAGGACGGGTTTCAAGCCCTGGAAATGATGCGATCGCAGCCTTTCGATTTGGTGCTCCTGGACATTATGATGCCCCAGATGAACGGCTATCAAGTGCTCGAACACCTGAAGGCGGACGAGAAGCTGCGCTACATCCCGGTAATCATGATTTCGGCGGTGGACGATATCGACAGCATCGTCCGCTGCATTGAGTTGGGGGCGGAGGATTATCTGTCTAAACCTTTTAATCCCGTGTTGCTGAAGGCTCGAATCGGTGCTTGTTTGGAGAAGAAATGGCTGCGGGATAAGGAACAAGCTTATTTGCAAAAGTTAGCTGAGGAACAGGAAAAATCCGAACGTTTGCTGCTGAATATTTTGCCAGGTCCGATCGCCCAACGCCTCAAACAAGGAGAAAATACGATCGCCGACAGTTTCGACGAAGTGACGGTGATGTTTGCCGATTTGGTAGGTTTTACCAAGCTGTCAACTCATTTATCGCCGGCCGAGTTGGTAGAGTTGCTTAACGAGATTTTTTCAGCTTTTGACGAATTGGCCGATCGCTACGGACTTGAGAAAATTAAGACGATCGGCGATGCTTACATGGTAGTCGGGGGCTTGCCGATGCCGAGCGACAACCACGCCGAGGCAATTGCCGAAATGGCGATCGAAATTCAAAGCGCGATCGCGAAAATGCAAACTGCTGGAGGCCAGCCCCTCAGCATCCGCATCGGCATCCACACGGGTCCGGTAGAAGCCGGAGTTATCGGTATCAAAAAATTCACCTACGATTTGTGGGGAGATACGGTAAATACAGCTTCGCGGATGGAATCTCAAGGCGTACCGGGTGGCATTCAGGTAACAGTTGCTACCTACGAACGGCTGCGGGATAAGTACGTGTTTCAAGAACGCGGCGTGATTTCGGTGAAAGGCAAAGGCGATATGATGACTTATCTGTTGGTAGGCAGGAAAAGTTGACATTAGTCATTAGTTATTAGTCATTAGTTATTAGTAATATCAGAAACGATATCATTGGTATCATTGGTGGTTGATAATTGATATTATTTGTTGTGGATATTTGTAGGCCAGAAGCATTCGGGCGATAATTTCTGCAATAAGTCCGTGGATTGATATCCGAATGCTTCGCCCCGGTCTCACACAACCGATACAAAAATTTGGAATTATACCAAATCCAGGTTAGATATCTCCGATAAGACGGACACGATTGAAATCGCTTCTTTTCCAAACTTTCACCCGCCTGTGCGGGTTTCAGGAATCAAGGGTGTATGATACCCGGATCTGGTATTATAGGTAATTTAGCCGACATTTCGCGTCGATTACCAATTACCAATTAAATCGTGTCCGATCGACTGCTTGTAATAACGTTGTAATAACAACAGATCGAGCGTGCGAACTTAAGTCAGCACCTGCAAAGGACTAAATTCCTGACAGCAAACCTGACTTATTGCGATCGATCGTCCGAGATATTCCCAATTACCAAAATCGAAAAATGAACGTAAATTCCGACCTTTTAATGTATTCTCAATGGGCCCTGATCCTGACAGGAGTCCTTGCAGTTTTAACAGTAGTGGCTTTTATCTTAAAATGGGGATTTAGATTCAGATTGGTAGGGGTAACAAGCTTTATGGGCGTGATTTCTGCCAGCATATTCGCCCTCGGTTTGGGATTGTTTACCCGCACGGAAATTCCCGGTGCAGTGCGCTATTCTTTAGTTTACGATACGGGCGGTTCTCAAGCAGTAATAGCAGTACCCTACACGATCGCCCCTTCAGAATTAGAAGCTACAATGCAGCAAGCTGCTGTTGATTTGTACTCTCCAGGGCGCGGCGGGCGCGGCACAGACAACATGACAATCCGCGTGCGTACAATAGTACATCCAGAACCGAACGTGTCTCAACCGCTATTTTTAGGCGAAGTGCGGCGGTCTTTGAGCCAGAAGGAAGATGATAAAATGGCGATCGAAATCTTCCCTGACAAAGTTGCAGCTTTGCAAAAATATCAAGCTGAAAAAGCGTAGTAGAAATTTGCTGTTTGAGTTTTAGATTTCGATCCCCCCTAGCCCCCCTTAAGAAGGGGGGGACCGGAATTACTCAAAGTCCCCCTTTTCAAGGGGGGACTGGAATTACTCAAAGTCCCCCTTTTTAAGGGGGATTTAGGGGGATCGAGAGACTGCTAAATGAGTTCAAAGTCCTCCTTTTTAAGGGGGATTTAGGGGGATCGAAAAACTGCTAAACGAGTTCAAAGTCCCCCTTCTTAAGGGGGATTTAGGGGGAGCGAGACTTAGCTAAAAGCGAGGTTTATCAAATGATAGCAACTGCCAAACAACAATTAAGTTTTAACGAATTTATTGAGATTTGCCCGGAAGATGGTGTTTATGAATTGGTGAACGGAGAAGTTGTCAAAATGGCAACTACTAGAAATCATGATGATGTTGCTGAATTTACAGACAGACAGTTGTATGGGGAAGTTCAACGATTGAAACTTAACTATGTCGTCAAACGAGGTATTACCATCAAAACTACAACAAAAGAAGGTGCGGAACAAGGACGAGTTCCTGATGTCAGTGTTATCGATCGAACTTTGTGGCGTTCCGAACGCAAAGCTTATGCAGCACTTGAATCGCCGATTCAGTTAGCTGTTGAAGTAATATCAACTAACTGGGAAGTACGAACGCGCGTGATGTCTACCGCAAAACTCCCTCAAAAGATGATTGGTCGATTTTAGCGAAAGTATCTGTTTCTCGCAGGATAATCAATGATAAACAATACCGCGAGTTACTATTTAACCGCTGTATTTTGGAATATCACTACTATGATGAGGATGATGAAAAGCAGGTTTGGTATGACGTTCATCCGCTGATTAAAGGTATTCAGGAATTTAAGGAAGCTGTTGCATTACTTGAGTCATGACACCAAAAGCAATTGATTGTAACGACGATTTGCCACCTGCAGAACCGGAGGAAGAATATAAAAGTTTGGTTCGCACTCTCAGGCGGATAGATGGTTTCGGGTTGTTGTTTGTGGAGTGTTCGCCGGCGGAGGGAGAATGCTTGATTTCGCGAGTTAAAGCCGATATTCGGCAGAAAAATATTGAGGTTTTGCGGTTGGATAAGGCGGTTTATAATTTTTACAATCTAATTGAAGAGTTGCCCGATCGAGAGCAAATCAATATCCTGTTTGTCGCGGGAGTAGAATATTCGCTTTACGAGTACGAACAAGAGAAAAGAGCGATCGGATGGGAAAGTAAGGATATTTATTCTTATAGTTGGCGGGGAGTGCCACCGATTTTAATTAATTTAAACCAGCAACGGGAAAGATTTAGAGATAATTTTAAAATTTGCTTTGTGTTTCTTTTGCCTAAGTTTGCTGTGGATTATTTTATTCAGCGCGCTCCGGATTTTTTTGATTGGCGATCGGGCTTATTTAAGTTTTCGATGGATAAAGAATTGCTGCAAATGGAATCGATACTAGCTTGTTCTGAAAGAGGGAGAGGAGAAGATTATTATTTATCTTTAACTCCAGAAGAACGCAAACGGGAATTGGTGAAAATTAAAACTTTAATTGATGAAGACGGGCAAACAAGAGAGCAACAAGCTAAATTGTGTGGGGAACAAGCTTTATTATATCTATCTGCTGAACAATATGCAAAGGTTCTCGCTTCCTTCGACAAAGCCGTAGAATTCAAACCAGACAAACACGAAGGCTGGAAATATTTAGGCAATGGACTGCTTAATTTAGGCAGAGTAGAAGTAGCAATATTTTGCTACGACAAAGCTTTAGAATTCAAACCAGATGATTACGAATTATGGTACGATAGGGGCATTGCATTGCGTAAATTAGGTAGATTAGAAGCAGCGGTAGCTTCCTTCGACAAATCCTTAGAAATCAAACCAGATTTACACGAATCCTGGTACAATCGAGGATATGTAATGAATAATTTAGGTAGATTAGAAGAAGCGATCGCCTCCTACGAAAAGGCCTTAGAAATTAGACCAGATGACTACAAAATCTGGTACAATAGAGGCATTGTCCTGGATGAATTAGGCAGATTGGAAGAAGCACTCGCCTCTTACGAAAAAGCCTTAAAAATCAAACAAGATGACCACAAAATATGGTACAATATGGGCAATACACTTGGTGATTTAAGAAGATTTAACAAGGCGCTCGTATCCTATGAAAAAGCCTTAGAAATTAAACAAGATGACTGCAAAGCCTGGAACAATCGAGGCAATGCACTGAGTAAATTAGGCAAGTCGTAAGAAGCGATCGCCTCTTACGACAAAGCTTTAGAAATTAAACCAGATGACTACAGCTTATTTTATAATAAAGCTGTCTGCTATGCACTCCAAGGTCAGGTTGATTTATCTCTGCAAAACTTGCAGCAAGCGATCACTCTGAATCCTGCTGAATGCCGGGAGATGGCAAAAATAGACTCGATTTTTAATAGCATTCGATCGCACCAAAAATTTCAAGTATTAATTCAAGGATAGGGATTTGTCGTGGGGTGGGGGCGGGTTTTTAAGATTGTCGGTTTTAGGCAATTATTGTTGTTGAACCCGCCCCTACAGCATCACGAACACTCTTCAACCGAAGCTAGCAGGCGCGATATGATACAATAATTAATAGCGAGGTGAAAAAAGATGACTCAACTTGATGTAACTGTAACTAATGATAGATTTCCCGAACTCATCGCCCGCGTTGAAGATACCGGAGAACGCATCGTCATAGAACAGGAAGGAAGGGCGATCGCTGCGATCGTTACTTATGCCGATCTGAAGCGACTGGAAGCACTAGAAGCCATCCTAATTAACAAAGCCAAACTAGAAGAATATGAATGGCTAAAAGTTGCGATCGAAAATCCAGCCTTTGATTCTCTTAGAGACTCAGCCGAAGATATCTACACTTTAGCTGATGGCTTACCATTCCACGATTCAGAATGGATGAAAACAGTAGCGATCGATCCTAATTTTGGTTCGATACTCGACCCCGAAGAAGACATTTATACTATAGCTGACGGCAAACCATTCCATGACCAAGGGTAAGATTTTCCTAGTACCGTTTCCCTATGATGACTTATCGGCAAACAAACTGCGTCCAGTAGCTTGCTTGACTAACCCTTTGGGAGCAAGGCGTCATGTTATTATTGCTTATATTACAAGTCGCCTGCCAACAAATCTACTGGAAACTGATATCGTATTAGATGCTTCTCATCCTGACTTTCCTGCTTCGGGTCTGCGGGTTCCATCTGCGATACGGCTGCATCAACTGGTGACTGTTTCTACAGTCGTTGTTCAACGTGAGTTGGGTGAATTGTCATCAGATACACAGGCTCAAATTGCAGAAAAACTGTACGATTTTCTCAAGTAGGATTTTCTAAGTCAATGATGGCTGATAGGTGACAATATAAATCCTGACAAATACCGACAAATAGCAAAAACAGACTCGGATTTTGACAGCATTCGATCGCACCCAAAATTTCAAGCATTAATTCAAGGATAGGGATTTGTCGTGGGGTGGGGGCGGGTTGTTGAGATTGTCGGTTTTAGGCAATTATTGTTGGTGAACCCGCCCCTACAGTATTTTATGATGGGAGAATATCGGGTGCGATCGGTCGATCGCATCCAGTCCCCAATAATTCCCCGCCCAAAACAGCCCAAGCCAAGTACGATCGATCTAGGTAAACATAAATACAAAAACTCTACCGGAGTAAATTATATGGATCTGGTTGTACTCCAGAACACGCTGGATAACATCTCTTTTGCCATCTTGTTCTTGACAATGCTGGTTTACTGGACTGGCGCAGCATTTCCCGGCATTCCCTACCTGCAAGCTTTCGGGACAGCAGGAATGGCCGTCGCCAATCTTTCGATCGCCACTTTACTCGGCGCACGCTGGATCGAAGCCGGCTACTTCCCCCTCAGCAATCTTTACGAATCCCTATTCTTCTTAACTTGGGGAATCACCGCCATCCACCTCGTCGCCGAAAACATGAGTCGATCGCGCTTGGTGGGTGCCGCCACATCCCCCGTAGCAATGGCAATTTCCGCCTTTGCCGCCCTGACTCTCCCCGCCACCATGCAATCGGCCGAGCCCCTAGTACCCGCCCTCAAATCCAACTGGCTGATGATGCATGTCAGCGTCATGATGCTCAGTTACGCAACCTTGATGGTAGGATCGCTGCTGGCGATCGCCTTCCTAATCGTCACCCGCGGCCAAAAAATCGAACTCACCGGCAGTTCCTTCGGTACTAACGGCAATCGCAACAGCAACTACCGTCTCCAACGCCCTCAAGACTCCAATTCACCCGCAGACAACGGACTGTTAGTTAACGAAGCAGCTTTCAACACCAACAACGGTTACAGCGGCAACACCGCAGTCCTCCTCGCAACAGTTCAAACTCCCGCAAATACCGCCTCGCAAACCGCAGAACCCCTCTCACCCCAGCGCTTGAACCTAGCAGAAACCCTCGATAACATTAGCTATCGCATCATCGGTTTGGGATTTCCGTTACTGACAGTTGGTATCATCGCCGGCGCGGTTTGGGCGAACGAAGCTTGGGGTTCTTACTGGAGTTGGGACCCTAAAGAAACTTGGGCGCTAATTACTTGGTTGGTATTTGCTGCTTATTTGCACGCCCGAATTACTAAAGGTTGGCAGGGAAGACGCCCCGCAATTTTAGCTGCTACGGGTTTTATGGTAGTTTGGATTTGCTATCTGGGCGTTAATTTGTTGGGTAAGGGTTTGCATTCTTACGGCTGGTTTTTCTAACAGATACTAACAAATTGCGATTGTTCCCTTTATATAGGGGCAATTTTTAGGTTATTGGTATCAACTCGATCGCAAATAACGCTTGACCTCAAAGCCCGCCAGGGAATCAATTCCCTGGCTAATAGCGAAAGTCCTCTGAAAGAGGACTGAATAACATTGAGTTCGATCGAGCGATCGCCATCAGATTTGTTTGTAGTGAGGACTTTAGTCCGCAAATTCAGAGAATTTAAGTCCTCACTACGAACCTTTTAGATCTAAATATATCATTCCAACCCAACCGGAAATGATATAACTCATTAGACATCTCCTAAAAAGATTCTGGAAGCCTTGCCCTACGCGGACAACAACCTAATTTTGGGAGAGGTCTATTAGTCCTCTTGCAGAGGACTTCAGCTTTGAGGCAGGGGTTTTAAACCCCTGCCGGACTGCCGGACTCACGCACTGCAATTCTTAACTCCCGCACTCAACAACTTTTTTACTGAAAGGAAAACCAACATGGAAGAAACACCAATATTTCTCAAAGAAGACGATGTTTTATCTACACCTGCTTCAGCTTTAATGTACCAGTGTACGTTTAAAGTCAGCGAATTTATGACGATTATGCAATCAAAATTGCTGGAAGAAAGATTGTTTGCTGACGGTATGGATTGCGAACTTTTAAGTGCCGGAAAAGCTTGGACAAAAGGCAAAGTTAGGATGCGCCTGGAATTTTGCCCGATCGAATCTGAGTTTGAAGAACCAAAATCCCTGCCAGCAGGTTTTGAGGAATGGGATGCAGCCTCAGATTTCAGCGAAGAGAATTCGGAAAAAGTAGAGGTAGAACCGGAATTAATCGACAACAATGCGACAGAAATTAGCAGCAATTTCCCAGCATTTCGCAACCCGGACAGCCACCCTCAAAGTCTGGGAATGTGGAGTTAAGAATATATTCGTGCTGCGCTGTGCAGTAAGGACTTCAGTTCTTCTTCTAAAGGTTCGTAGTGAGGACTTTAGTCCTTCTTCCGAGGACTTTAGCCCTCACTACAAACTTTTTGCACTCGATCGACCGGAAAGAAAATAACATAAAATTACCAATCTCAACTCTCAAATCTCAATCTAAAATCTAAAATCTAAAATCTAAAATCTTCTCGATCGCTCGGTTCTACTAAATTGCACTCGCAATTACATTGTATCTTATGTCCGAATCATCCCCGTGGACGAACTTACACTCTCAACTGCACCGAACGCTGCTGCATCGAAAACTACTGCCCCAACAACAGCGATTGTTAGTAGCAGTATCCGGCGGTCAAGATTCTTTATGTTTAATTAAATTACTGCTAGATTTGCAGCCAAAATGGGGCTGGGAATTAGCGATCGCCCACTGCGATCATCGCTGGCGTCCTGACTCGGAAGCTAATGCAAATCATGTCATAAATCTAGCTAAAAATTGGGGAATATGCTATTATTTGACAACAGCCGATCGGCCTCCGCAAACAGAAGCAGCCGCGCGATCGTGGCGCTATCAAGCTTTAGCTAAAAGCGCAATAGTTAACAATTATTCTTATATTATTACAGGTCATACAGGGAGCGATCGAGCCGAAACTCTTCTCTACAACCTAATGCGCGGCAGCGGCGCTGACGGACTTGCCGCCCTCACCTGGACTCGCGATTTTAGATTGGAAAATTTAGATGATTTTAGATTGCCCATTGCCGATTTTAAATGGGAAAATTTGGATGAAAATCTTCAGTCGAAAACCCAAAATCTAAAATCTAAAATCCACTTGGTTCGTCCCTTGCTAGAAATTACTCGCACACAAACAGGTCAATTTTGTCAAGAGCAAAAACTCCCAATTTGGGAAGATTCTACAAATCAAAACTTGCAATACAGGCGCAATCGCATTCGATCGGAATTATTGCCTTATTTAGAAACTCATTTCAACCCCAAAACCCAACAAGCACTCGCTCAAACAGCCGAACTCCTCCGCGCCGATGTAGAATATCTAGAATTTGCAGCCAGAGACTTATTAAAGCACGCAATGTCTCAAATTGCAGACAGCGCATCGTTGAATTTTCAGCTACCAGTCAAGTTAAATCGCCTGATTTTGCGCCAAGCACATCTCGCTTTGCAGCGGCGGGCAATGCGACAGTTACTGCAACAAATATTGCCTGCAGAACCAAATTTTCAAAGCGTCGAAAAACTCGCGGAATTAATTGCAGCCCCCAACAAATCCCAAACCGATCCGTTTCCCGGAGGCGCGATCGCCCGAGTCGAACATCCTGCGATAATTTTAGAAATTTGTTAAACTTTAACTTTGCTTAACCTTGCATCAAACTGGAAAGAACTTGCTGCAATTCGCCAACCACCCGCTCTTGTTGTTCTCCAGCCTGCTGGGTTCGATCGAGCTCTCCCCCCACAGACTCAAGCTTTTGACGCAGCCCGCTCAAATTATCCTGCACTGGCTGCAACATTTCTTGATATAGGTTCACGCGACCCCAGAGTTCTCCCACAGCCCCTTTCTGATTGAACAAATTCTGTTCCAACTGCTTGAGTTCGTACCGCTTAGCCTCAAGTTCCCCAGTTTGGCGGTTGACATTTCCCTCAGCTTGTGATATTGCATCCCGCAACTGTTGAATTTGCTGTTGCAAGCTTTGGAGTTCCCCGGCGCGTTGTTCCCGCTGAGAGTTAAGCTGGGCGACGATCGGCCCGAGATCGATCTCTTTGTCTTGTTTTTTCGGGTTCGCAGTACCCAGGCGACGCCACAGCACTGTCTGATGCTGGTTCAAAACATCTTCCCTCTCTCGCAACCGCAGGCGCTGTCCCACCAGAGTTTCATTCAACATCTGATAACTTTCCAGCTCGTCCGCCATTTCATTTTCCAAAGCCATGCGATCGTACTCGCTAGCAGCTTGAATCTTAGCTTGCAATTCCTCGATCGTCTCCTGCTGGAGTGTCAGCTCCTCCTCTTGATCGTTCACAAACCGAGACACCTTTTCCAAATCCTGCTGCAGATTTTGCACTACAGACTGCAACTCCTCGATCGGCATTTTTTCCAGAGCTTGCAAATCCACCTTCGGCTCGTTACTTCCAGCACCCGCACCTGAAGACAGCCCCAAAACCTGCCCGTAAAGCTCCTCAACAGCCCGCACCTGAGCCGACAGCGACTCGACCTGCTCCTCCTTAGCCCTGAGAGTGCCTTGCTGCGCCCGCAAGTCCGATCGGGCGACTGCCAAACCATCAGCAGCTTGATGCCATTCCTGCCAGCGGTTCTGGATGTTCTGGTGTTGCCTGTCAACCTCTTCTTGCTGCTGGTGGGCATTAGCCCGTTTTTGTTCCAACTGCTGCCAGTGCAAATCCAGAATAGCCTGCTGGGCCGCCACCACACCGAAAGACTGATTCAACTGCTCGCGCACGCTTCCTGCAGAAGCAATCGCCCCGGACAGTCGCTGTATCAGATCCCGAATCCGAGAGGCCTGCTGCTCGTCAACTACAGCCCCCTGCGGAACCTGAGACTGCTGCTGCGCGACTTGTTGCTGCTCGCCCCGCAACTGTTCCCAAGCCGTCTCAATTTCTTGACGGCTGCGATCGACCTCTTCTCGCAGTCGGTTAGCTTCATCCCGAGTATTTTCTATTTCCGAGCGCTGAGCCTCCAGGCGTTCCAGCTCGTCTTCCATTTGAGCCAACTGCTCTTCCCGGGCCTGCATTTCCATTTCCCGGCGATTCAGTTCCTGGCTCGAAAAAGTCAGAGAAGCCTTCCACTGTTCGATCTCCTCTTCCTTATCCTTAAACTTGTCCTGCAAGCGCGAAAAATTTTGCAGAATGCTCACCAACTGGCGGGCTGCCTCCTGAATCCGCTGCACTTGCTTGCTCGCGCTCAGCTCGACCAGTACCAGCGTCCCATCATTAAACTTATTAGCTTCCTCAACAGGAATTGCATCATCCCCCGGGACAGCACTCCAATTGTGTTCGGCCCGCTGACAAGCTAGCAGTTTCAGTTCAGCCTTACCGCCACCGAGACCAAAGCCGCTTTTCTGTTTTTGTACTTCCGCTAGATACAGCACACTAATAGTCCTCTTGAGGTGTCGTTTGCCCGATCCGTCGATAGCATCCCTTCCCAACTTTAGCAGCAAGCGAGACTGCTGCCTAACTGGAAGGGTCAACAAAGAACTACCGTTATCTAAAATTTACCCAAAGCTACCACGATCGGACAAATCTGGACTTTGGTGTTTGCCAACGGCTTGCCTCTGGCAGTGCAGGCACTCGCCAGTCCAAAGGCTGCGTACTGCATCACTGAAAGCTTAACTCAAAAAGCTTAACTCAAATCGATCGCAGTCTCGCCGTTCGATGGACTTCTGATTTGCAGTACCAAAAGCCACTCGCTCGGCCACTCGATCGATAGTAGCAAAACTGCCGGGACTGTGGAGCCCGTTCCGTATAACTTTCTGCATTTTATACCAGCTTTCGCAGTTAAGTATCGCTCGTCGCTTCGTTCCGCGAGGAAGGGGAATCCTGCGGTTATCAGTTGAACCGTGCTGCCTTAGAATAGGGGAATACTTTAGCCTGCGAGCGAGCAGCGGGCGAATCGATAAGGTATAGCGCGATCTGTGGTTTCAAAACAGATTTGCAAGCATCAATGTCAGTGAAATTGTTAGTGAAATTGACGGAGAACATTTTAGCTGCATGCAGGGAAATTTGAGTGAAATAGACATCCGCAGCATCCTGCAACTGATAGAGCTGGGTCAGCGAACGGGAGAACTGTTCGTAGAGGCATACAGCTCGACCGGCAGCAGCACGGGTATTCAACCTACCCAACGCTCAGAGACAGGACAATCCTGGTTTGTCTTCTGTTCCAACGGTCAGATTATTTACGCCACCCAGAGTGCGGGCAGCTTGTTTCGCTTGCGAGACTACCTGCGTCGCTACAAAGCAGACACCGCCCTCGACAAAATCCAAGTTCCTTATATGGCATCAACCAATGCCCCAGAATACGGCTACCTCTGGGCACTATTAGAAAACCACATCCTCACTCCAGCTCAGGGGCGCAACATCATCCAAAGCATGATCCAAGAAACCCTATTTGACTTGCTCAGCCTCCATCAGGGTTCCTTCACTTTTGAAATGGGGTCAGCTTTAGCCCCCCAACTTACCAGCTTGGAAATTAGCTCCCTGCTGGCCAAAATTGTCAAACAGGTGCAACAGTGGAAGCAGTTTCACCCTTACATCCAGTCGCCCAATCAATGCCCGGTGATTTCAGATCCTGCCGAATTGCAAGCAGCGCTCCCGATCAATACCTTTAACACTCTCAGTCGCTGGGCCGACGGTCATACCTCAATCCGCCAAATGGCTCGCTACCTCAACCGAGACGTGCTGACTGTCGCCAAGGCAATTTATCCTTTCGTGCAGCAGGGATTGGTACAGGTATTTTACGAACCGTCTGTTGCACCTGCCAACAACAAAATAGGATGGTCGTCCCCAGAAACCAAAGTTCCCAGAGTTGTCTGCATCGACGACGACAACACGATTCGCAAAACAGTAGAGTCAATTTTAAACCTGCACGGTTACGAAGCTACCGGCATCAGCAGTCCCCTCAAAGCCCTGAGTTTGGTTTTCCAGCTCAAACCGGATTTAATTTTGTGCGACATCGCCATGCCCGAACTCGACGGCTACGAAATTTGCGCGATGCTGCGCAGTTCCAGCGCTTTCCGGCAGACGCCGATTGTCATGCTGACAGGCATCGACGGATTTATCGATCGCGTTCAAGCCCGCATGGCAGGAGCCACTGACTATTTTACCAAACCTTTTGGTGAAAGCGAGTTATTAATGTTGGTAGAGAAATATGTCGGTCCCGGCAGCCCGGATCGACCTCAAGCAGAAAATTTTTTAGCTTCGGAGCTAGAAAGGGAACTAGAAGATAGCTGACGCATTCTCCAGCGAAGGGGCCGATGTTAACCCCGATCGAGCCAGCAGACGCGCGATCGCGCCCGAGAACCAGTCGCTTCACAGGGTATTGAGCATAAAGTAAAATATAGCAGTCAGCACTTGCAACCCCAGCAGCCCAACTCAGTTTTATTTCTCGACCAAAGTCAGTCTCACAGGCTCAAAGTGCAAATATAATGTACTTGTTCTTCACTAACAGCCCCCATATTTTCCCTTTTGGGCCCGATCGAGCAATTTTTCGTTTGCACGATCTGACCGGAACAGTTAGTTAAAGGGGCTTCGGCACAGAATAGGCTCCCTAGAAAAAAGCAGAAAGTTAAGTTTCAAATTGGTAGTTGGTGTCCGTCAGTTCCACTTGTTTGTGTAAATCTTATGCAGCGTAAATCTTATGCAGCACATTCGACCGCGCACCCGATGTAAAGGATTGCTCAACCGAACCATTTAGGAAACGTCACTAACCCTCGAATCAAATTTGAGGATTTGCAAACAGAAGATTGAAGCAGAAGAATTATCGACTTCTTAAATTATGACCATAGGCAGCCCAGACTTTATATTACCAGGACTAGGCGCAGATCAATCTCCCGAATTCCAAGAACTAGAAACTCCTGAAGGCGAGCTGCACCTGCGGTTCTACGTTCCTTCGGGAAACGAGTTCGCACTGCCGGCAACGGGGATTAGAGAGGTACTTTCGCCTGCCCCAGACCGGATGACACCGATCCCCAACGTTTCTTCCTTGCTGTTAGGTACGCTAAACATGAGAGGAAGAGTGATTTGGGTAGCAGACCTCGGTCAATTCTTGGGAGACCAAACGCCTCTAAACACAGACAGACCCGAAATACCGATCGTCGCCGTGGAAGACCAAGACACAATATTGGGACTAGCAGTCGATCGGATCGTGGGGATGCACTGGCTGGATGTAGAACAACTGCACTCGCAGAACAATGCACCGGACGGCATGATTCCATTTCTGAAGGGAGAATGGATGTTAGGTGAGGACTCCAATCAAGTGCTGCGGCTGTTAGATCAAGTAAAAATTTTGCGCTCCGCACGGTGGGCAGCGTGAAATTGATTTGAGAGTGGCGAGAAAGCGATTTTCGATCGAGATAAAAATCTCAAATCTAAAATCTCAATGGTGGGCAGCATGAAATCGATTTTAGATGGCGATTGACGATTTTCGATGGGGTACGATCGCAAACAGCCGAGCGAGGTGCGAATCTAACAGTCAAGATAAAAATCTAAAATCTAAAATCTAAAATCTAAAATCAAAAGAGGGCGGCAAATGGCAACAAGTACCAACTTTCAGCAGGACTACCAACGGGCAGAAGCGGCATACATGGATGGCAATTATTCAGAAGCTGCCGCTCTAGTTTATCAATTAGTAGAAGATTTTCCCGAAGACCCCAGCGCCCGCCTGCTGTGCGGACACATATACTCTTACGGATTGCAACAATACGAGGTGGCGCGAGAACAGTATGCAGTCGTACTGGGCCTGACCGACGATCCGAGTTTAGTCGAACACGCCCACAGCGGAATTGCCTACACAGACCAGTTTATAACAGGAGAATTGCTAGAAGAAAATCGAGAGGCTTTGTCGGCAGAAACTGAATTGGAATTCTATCCAGAAATATCTCTCGAAGGAGGGTTAGAAGACCCGGATCTGGCGCTTTTCCAAGGCGATGCCGCACAACTATCTTGGGAAAGCCAACCGCTAGAAGAACTGGATGCCGACGGCTTAGCCGGAGCAGACATGGGCAGCTTGGAATGGGAACCGCAAGATGCAGGTGCCGGTGGCGGCGAAGATTTGCCATCGATTGCCAATCCTTTTGCCAGCGACAGCGGTGGCATGGCAGCTTATGCAGAGGCATCGGGACCGCTGGAGGATTTTGAGGCTGCGGACTTTGAAGACCCCTTTGCCTCAGGAGGCTTGGATTTGGCGGCTGATGGGGTTCGCGACAGCAAAATGTCGGGCAAAAAAGAGCTAGACCCAACCACAGAGCCGATAGAGCCATCAAATAAAGTTTTCAACGGTCAGAGTTTGGCAGCAGCAGAAATTGGAGACTTCTCAGATCCGGCCGGCATCGACTCTCCGACAGGCCCCTCAGACGATAGTTTTGACGAAGCTTTTGCGCCGCTGGGACTGCCGGACGATCTGGATTTCGACGACCCTGACGACTATCCGGAAGCGACTCAAAACGGCACGCAGCGCGGCCAGAAACCGCTAGCGGAAGAGCCAGACCCCTTCAGTATACCGATGTCAGACGATTTCGGACAGCAAGGGTCAAACAGTCATTCGGACAGCGACCCGGACTACGGCTCGAACTATTCCGTAGCTGAAGACGAAACCCTGTTAATGGGAGGTGCCATCCCCAACTCTCAAAGTCAAAAGTCCAGCCGGGGACACTTCAATTCAGCAGACCGCTCTGCCAAAAGCGGCGGCTACGACAACTCGGATTCAAAAGCCTTCAGCGTTCCAGACAGTTTTGAGTTAGACGCTTTTGACGACGACGCTTTCAGCGATTCATTCTCTCTGGACGAAGACGAACAAGCGACTGCTTTCGGTGCCGGGACCAAGCACACTAGCGACTGGTCGGCAAAAGGCTCGACTCAAGAACACAGCGACTTCTTGGACGAATTTGACGAATTTGACGATTTGGGCAATTTGCCGGACTTTGATATCTCTGAAGATGCCAACAGCTCGATTTTAACCAGGGGCAGCACCAGTTTCGGCACCACGACTAGCGGCATGATGGGTACGACAGGCAGCAGCCTGGACTTCGACAACAGTGACGGCTCAGCAATCCGCGACGACGAAATCTTCAGCATTTCCGGTCCATCAGACTCAGTACCGACTTTTGCTCCGGCGGAAACAGAGCCGATCGACACTGCAGTTACCGTAGAACAGGGAGGACTGGCTTTCTTGGAAAATGCCCCCCTGTTTACGAAACATTTGTACACGGCGGTAGGGGCGGGATTGGTATCTCTAGTGGCTGTGGCTTTCGTGACCAACGTCGCCTCCTACCAAGCCTTGAGGGAGAACAAGCCTGAGGCGGTTGTCTACATGCGCAATACAGGCTGGATTATGACCGCGGCTGCCGGCTTGACTAGCTTTTTGACTTCTTGGGGCATCGGCAATCTGATCGCCAAGCAGGTACGTCAATCTTCTGACAATTTGCAAGCTCAGTTCGATGCGGTATCTCAAGGCAATTTGGACGCTCGCGCCACCATTTTCTCGGAAGATGAATTTGGCAAAATGGCTGCTAAATTCAACCACATGGCGAAGGTGATGCAAACCACTACTAGCGATGCGAGGCGCAAAGCTGACGAGCAAGAACAAGCCAAGGAAGATTTGCAGCGCCAAGTGATCCGCTTGCTGGACGACGTAGAAGGAGCAGCCCGCGGCGACTTGACCGTACAAGCAGAAGTGACGGCCGACGTGTTGGGCGCGGTTGCCGACTCCTTTAACTTGACGATTCAAAACCTCCGAGAAATCGTCCACCAGGTGAAACAGGCGGCGAGAGAGGTGAGCAAAGGCGCTACGGACAGTGCCAAGTTCGCGGGGGATCTGTCTTCCGACGCCCTGCGCCAAGCTGAAGAACTCGCGGCAACCCTGAATTCCGTGCAAGTGCTTACAGACGCGATCCAGCGGGTTGCCGAAAGCGCTAGAGAAGCCGAAGAAGTAGCCAGAGGCGCTGCTGCAACCGCTCTCAAAGGTGGCGAGGCGGTAGAGCGCACCGTAGCCGGGATTTTGGAAATTCGAGAAACGGTAGCAGAAACATCGAGGAAAGTCAAGAGGTTGGCAGAAGCTTCTCAAGAAATTTCTAAGATTGTAGCTTTGATCGCGACGATCGCCTCCCGGACGAACTTGCTAGCATTGAACGCCAGTATCGAAGCAGCAAGAGCCGGGGAAGCAGGCAGGGGATTTGCAATTGTAGCAGACGAAGTGCGGCAGCTAGCAGACCGATCGGCCAAGTCTTTGAAAGAAATCGAACAAAGGTACGAGATTGGCAGAACAAGCCAAGCGGTCGCTTGAAGATATCATTCAAGTTACCAACCGCATCGACGTGTTAGTGCGATCGATTACTGCCGACACCGTAGAGCAAAACGAAACCGCTCGCGCTGTAGCCAGCGTTATGCAAGCAGTCGAATTAACCGCTCAGGAAACTTCCCAAGAAGCGCAGCGAGTTTCCGGTGCTTTGCAAAATCTGGTAGGCGTTGCCCGCGACCTGTTGACATCGGTAGAAAGATTCCGAGTAGAAACAGCAGAAAGACAATAATTAATAATAATTGTCTGGGGCTATAGAGTTCGACTTACCCTGAAGCACAAAGCGCGTGTAATGATGGAAAAAAAAAGCAGCCTCGCAGTGTGGAAATCACTGCGCGGTTGCCGATAGAACAACTCCCAAAAATAGGATCGGCAAAATGGAGGGTAACGCAAGCGAGGAAGAAAATTAACCCCGGCAATCGCGGTGCAATACAAGAAGCTTGTCTAAAAAAATAACAAACAAATAGCTTAAAATAAGGGAAAAAAAATGCTGCCGGAACAACAACAGAGGATCATGGGCTACTTTATTGAGGAGGCAAAAGACCACCTCAATACCATCGAACAAGGCTTGCTCAACCTCCAAGGCCCACTCCGTCAAAGGAGGCGCGGCAATGCTGGGTTTGACCAGCATCCAGCAAACAGCCCACAGACTCGAAGATAGTTTTAAAATCCTCAAAGAATGCAGCGTCAAAGTAGACCAACAGTTAGAATCGCTGTTCTTGCGAATTTTTGATACCCTGCAAGCATTGTTAGAACAACTGTCAGGTCCTTTTGGACTCACAGAAGAACTAGCAGAACAAATGCTGCGAGAAGTCGAACCCGTATTTGAAGAACTCAACGGTCATTTGGGAGGACTCGTCGGACGGTGCAGCACCGATGCCGAAGAGAGCAGCCCGCTGCCAGTAATTCAGCAAATCCCGGTAGCAAGTTCTACCGCTGCATTTGCCTCCTCAACCAGTTCCGCAGAGCCAGTAGCGAGTTCCTGGGTTCCCATAGAAGAAAGCGCGCTGGAATTAGTATTTAACTCAGACGTGCCCGCTCGGATGCGGGAAATGCTGCAAGCATTCAAACAGGCCGAGGGACCCGCCAGTCGCAAGCAACTCAACAGCATTTGCCGCAACTTGAAAATGGCAGGCGAAGAATTCGACTTGCCCAACTGGATCGAACTGATCGAAGCCGTAGAAAAGGCGATCTCCAATCCAGACAATACCTACCGCAGCCTAGCCCCCACAGTCATTAAAGATATCAAGCAAGCCCAAGAACTCGTCCTGAGCGGTCAAGAAGCCGAGATCGCAGTGGGTGCAAAACTCAGAGCCATGCTGCCACCCGAGACAACCCCAGAAGCAGATTTTGAAGACCTGCTGGACTTCGCTCAATCGGCATCGGGTTCTGCCAACCTCAGCGCTGCTGAAGAAACAGCCTGGGCAACAACAGCCGCCAGAGGACAAAGCGCAGGAGAACAAGCGCCGCCAGTTATTTCAGGACTGAGCATAGACGAGCTGTTCAACAAGCTAGACGGTGGCGACGGGGGCGATAGCCGAGCGCCCCAGCTCGATGATTCCGGTTTTGGAGAATCGGATCTCGAAACAGGCTCCTTTAAAAATGCGCTCCGCACCGGACCGGAAGTGGGAGCGGCAGAACTCAACACCTTAGCTGACCTGTTTGAGGGCGACACTCCCGACCTGGATGACGCTTGGGAAGAAGAAGAGAGCGACACAACTCCAGCAGCAGTTCCTGGGACGGCGACCGGCGGAGCGCTACAATCAGACGACGACGACAATTCCGGCGATTTTACTGACCTGCTGTTCGACGCCTACAGTGCCGAACGCTCTTCAGCCAGTACCGTACCACCGATCGAAGACCTTAACAGTTTATTCGGCGAGGATTTCTTGCTCGATTCCGAAGCCCCGACCCCAGCATCCCAGGGTGGCAAAGGTTCAGATCCGAGGCAGCAGCTAACTCGAACCCAGGCAGAACAAATTAGCAGTGGCAGTTCGCTAGGCAGTGCTAATGGAGCTTCCGGCAATATCCTCAGAGGCTGGCCAGAAGAAGACGCCCTCGGTACGCTGTTGGATGAAGTGGCAGCCCAGACATCCTCGCCAGCAGACAGTGGTGGCGACTTAGATAATTTTTTGGGCGATGTAGCCAGCGAAGTCATGTTCGCAGAAGTGCCGACAGACTCCCCCGACTACTTAGCAGATTTAGACTCCTTCGGTGCAGAATCTGATGGTTTTGAAGGTGATGGCGACATTCAAAGCGATTTAGAGGATTCAGACATCATCGCCCTGGCAGCCGCAGGAGACAACGCCGATGAAGAAGATATCAGCGAACTATTAGCCATTACCTCTGGATTCCTTTCTGGCGAAACAGGAGAAAACAAAAACGATCGAGACCCAGCAGCGAGCAACCAACAAAACGAAGCAATTAGCACATCACCTAACATGACATCAGACTCCAACCTGGATATCCCCTCCGATGACAACTGGCTGGAAAATGCGTTCGATCTAGAAGAGGACGAAGCAACGCCCATGGCAAACCTAGAGTTAGAAGATACAGATTTAGACGCGCTGTTCGGAGAGGTATCTACAGGTCCTTTGGCAAACGGTGAAACTTCTGGAGAACATTCGAGTACGGGATTAACGGGCGCTACATCCAGAGAAGCAGCAGATTTAGCCGACCTGTTTGAATCGGTATCTACCGGTGGGGAGTTCGACAGCAAGACAGAGGAAGCAGAAACGGCGGATTGGCTGAGTTTTGAGAGCGATTTAGAACCGGAAGCAGGTATGGATGCTTCAGAGAGTGACTTGGCGAGTTTGTTCGCTGAAGAGGATGTCGCTTTGTTCGATGGAAACGCCACAAATTTAGCAGTCGCAGCAGTTGAGGAGCGCAACGACCTTAATTTTGCCAGCTCGACGGACTCTGGGGACGGTGACAGCAGCGACTTAGATCTGTTAGAGGATATGTTCGGCGAAACTGCTGAAAGTGTTGGTGGTGACAGCGCAGGCGCAGCCGAGGCAATGCCGGAAGAACTCGGCGACGGATTGTTGGAGGCATCCGACTTGTTCGACGGACTGGCAACAGATGAGGAGAACGGCGCTGACTTGTTCGGCGGACTCGAAACAGATGAAGAAAACGGCGCTGACTTGTTCGGGGGACTCGAAACAGATGAAGAAAACGGCGCTGACTTGTTCGGCGAGCTCGAAAGCGAGCTGGAAGCAGTTGCTGCGGGCGAGGGCGCAGAAATGCCACCAGAAGTCTCTGAGGAGAACTTGTTTGACGCCGACGCTGACTTGTTGAAGGCTCTAGAAACAGGAGCAACTTTGGACAGCGAGGATTTAGAAGGATTTGACGATTTGTTGGATTCGATCGATGCTGGGGCGCTAGTAACCTCCGAACTGGCTACAGGTAGTTGGGAAACAGACGAGCAAACAGAATCAGAATCTTCGCCGTTAGAAGGTATGGAGCTTTCCGACTTCTTCGACAGCCAGGAAGAGACTGGAGCAGGCGCAACAGGCGATTTTGACGATTTGGAAGCCCTGTTAGTTGCAGGCGGAGCGTCTGCCGCCGCAGCATCCAGCGCTGCCGGAGTTCAGATTCCAGTAAACAGCGAAGTTTTCTCCGACCTCGAACACTTGCTCAGCCAGAGCGAAACAGTGCCGGAAATCACCTCACCTGTAACTGCCCCGACGGCACCCGCTCCGGCTGCCTCCGGCAACAGCGATGACGAATTTGGCGACCTGGAAAAACTGCTGGAAGACTCGAAAGATGCTGGTGGCCGCGGTGGCGAAGCAAATATCGGTCAGGCTGGTATCAACAGAGCGCGCCGCAATGTTCGCGCCGGCGGCTTTGGCGACCAAACCATGCGCGTGCCGGTCAAGCAGCTAGACAACCTCAGCAACTTGATGGGGGAACTGGTGGTCAACCGCAACAGCTTGGAACAAGACCAAGAACGGATGCGCCAGTTTTTGGACAATTTGCTCCACCAAGTGACGCTGTTGAGCGATGTCAGCCAGCGGACTCAGGATTTCTACGAGCGGAGCCTTTTGGAAATTGCTTTGCTGGCAAACCGTCAAGGACACCGGCCGGCTTGGCGCTCTGAGGAGTCGTCGTCGCACCACCGGGAAAGCGAGTGGAGGCCGGAAGAAATGGATAGGTTTACTCCTTTCCACAGTTTGGCTCAAGAGATTATCGAGCTGATCGTGCGGGTGCGGGAGTCGGCGGCTGACATCGAGTTCTTAGTGGATGAGGCCGATCAGGTAACCCGCCAATTGCGGCAAGTTACGACTCAACTGCAAGAAGGTCTAACTCGCGCCCGGATGAAGCCGTTTGCGGAAACGACTGACAGACTGTTCCGTGCAGTGCGGGAAATTTCGATCAAGTGCGGCAAGCAAGCTCAGTTGCAGGTTGAGGGTAAAGATATTTTGATCGATAAGATGATTGTCGATCAGCTTTACGACCCGATGACTCACTTGGTGAACAACGCGATCACTCACGGGATCGAGCCGCCGGAGGTGCGGCAGGCTGCCGGCAAGTCGCCGATGGGTCGCATTACGATTCGGGCTTTCCATCAAGGGAACCAGACGGTGATTTCGGTGTCCGATGATGGGGCCGGGATCGACCAGCAAAAGGTGAAAGCGAAGGCGATCAAGCAGGGCTTGATTACAGCGACTCAGGCTCAGCGGATGTCTCGGAGCGAGGTGTACGATTTGCTGTTTATGCCTGGTTTCAGCACTCAGGAACAGGCTACGGAATATGCAGGCCGGGGTGTGGGTATGGATGTGGTGCGGACTTCGCTGCACGAGATTCGGGGAACTGTGAGCATCGATTCGACCATGGGTAAGGGGACTGTGTTTACAATCCGCTTGCCTCTGGTATTGAGTATTTCTAAGGCTTTGTGCTGCATTAGCAATCGCGCTCGGATTGCTTTCCCGATGGATGGGGTTGAGGACATGATTGATGTACCTCGCGAACAAGTGACTGCGGGGGCTGACGGTTTGCCTTGCATTGAGTGGCGCGGCTCGATCCTGCCGTTCCGTCCGCTGGGCGATTTGCTGGCTTACCACCGCTATTTGGGCCGGGGCAGCGTTTACGGCTTGAATACTGAGGATGACATGATTTCGGTGATCGTGTTGCGATCGGCCGGCAATTTCTTGGCGGTGCAGGTGGATCAGGTGGCGACGGAACAGGAAATTGTAATCAAGCAGTTGGAAGGACCTGTGCCCAAACCAATAGGGATTGCTGGGGCAACGGTACTCGGGGACGGTCGGATCGTGGCGATTGCGGACGTTCTGGAGTTGATCGATTTGGCGACGGGCCGACTGCGGAAGGATACTGGCGGTACGTTGTGGGATGAAAGCGGCGACAAGGCTGCTGCGGATGCTGCTGATGATAAGGCCGAACCTACTGTGCTGATTGTGGATGATTCGATTACTGTTCGATCGCTCCTGTCGATTACTTTTGAAAAGGCTGGCTACCGCGTTGAAGAAGCTCGCGACGGTAAGGAAGCTTGGGAGAAGATGAAATCGGGTTTGCCTTGCGATATCGTGTTCTGCGATATTGAAATGCCTCGAATGGATGGTTTGGAACTGCTGTCTCGGATGCAGAAGGATTCGGTTTTGTGCGAATTGCCGATCGCGATGTTGACTTCTCGCGGTGCTGATAGACACCGGCAAATGGCTTACAGTTTGGGCGCGAAGGGTTATTTCACTAAGCCTTATTTGGAGGAGCAATTGCTTGATGCTGCTTCTCGGATGTTGAAGGGTGAAATTGTCGGTGCTCCGGCTGTTGTTTAGGAGTTTTGAGTTATTTGGGAGTTTTGAGTTTTGAGTTTTGAGTTTTGAGTTAAAAGTTGAGAGTTATTTGGGAGTTTTGAGTTTTGAGTTAAAAGTTGATAGTTGTTCGGAGTTTTGAGTTTTGAGTTTTGAGTTTTGAATCTTGAACTGTCAATACTCAACACTCAAAATTTTAAACTCAAAACTCCTTACCAATTGCCAATTACCAATTAGTATGATTTCTCTAGTTGATGTGGGAAAATGTGTGAGTCGTGTTGGGCGATCGTCCCGACATGACTTGTTTTTTGTTGGGTAAATTAAGGGCAATCGAATTAGTTCGATCGATTTTTATGGTAGATTTTTATGGTGATTTTTATTGCCACTCGCGATCGGGGACGATCGCACTGCATTAAAAAAACCCTGTTTCTCATCGCCGATCTCTAATAATAGACCTGACTGGATATGATACCATTTTTCTAAAGATCCGATAGAGATCGAGGACGACTCCCTGTTTGCAAAAGTCTATCATAACTTTAAAAAAATTGTATGAAACCTATTAGATTAACCAATCATGCTAGAGAACAAGCTCTTGAAAGAGGTACAAATCCAGAAGAAATTATTGATACCATTATAGCCTTTATCAGGTAGATGAGGTACAATAGCACTAACTTAAACTAAGCGGAAAATAGCAGCTCAAACTTCATCAGAAATCTTTTTGTAATTAGACCGAGAGTTAGTGTTGACATTAACGAACTGTTTGCTTATATCGCTGCAAATAATTTTGATTCAGTATTTTCAATACACCTCATCATGACTGCCAATGTCGAGCAAGAGAATTTCTTCATCTGGCACCTCTGGATTTTTAACAAAATCAAATACAATCCGACAGTCATATTCCACAGTACAAGCCCAAGAGCCAGCTAATTGACCTTTGAGTTTGTGTGTTTGCAGTGATGGCTCGAAAGAGTTTTCTGCCAAAAGTCTCAAGACAGCTTCAACTTTCGGCTGTAGTTCGGGGTGTTTGCGGATGAGGGCTTTGTAGGCGCGTTTAAACGATGAAGTAAAGGTAATAGTTTTCAACGGTTTAGCTCCGCGATCGCTTCATCAACTGTACCGCGAAAGACGTTTCCAGATTGATATTCCTGTTTTCCTCGTGCAATGTTAGCGGCAATTTCTGCACGACGACGATCGTTAAGCCTGCGGTGCATGATGGCAAGTAGAGTGGTTTGTTCATCTACAGACAAGGTTTCGATCGCATCTAAAATGCTGTCAAATGTTAAAGTTTGCATGGTGGGTCAGATTGGGAGGCTCAAATGGCTCTGTCTTATTTTACTAAAGTTTAATTGAATTTGCTGAATGCTCTGGCCCTTTCCATGAAAAAAAGAGCGATCGACCTTTCCATACCAAAAAGAGCGATCGATCTTAGTTGAGAAAATGAGTCAAGGGCGATCGCGAGTAATTCCTAATTTTGTAGGGACACAACAATGTTGTGTTCTGACTGTGAATTAACGAGATAATTTTTGTCGGCGTTTGCGGACAACACCAACTAGGAAAGAACCTGAAGCAACCAAACCTAACATCGTTGAAGGTTCGGGAACAGCTTCAGCTTCGTTAAGCAGTGCGTGCATATTGAAATTAGCTGTTTCCGTATTGAAATCGAGTTGTAGTGGAAATGCAGCCGGATTAGTCGGATCGACATTGAGGCCGGTAACGCTAAATTCTTTGACACCGCTACCTCCTACTAGCAAGTTACCCAGCAAGGCGCTATAGTTGGTAAAATTGACGCTATTTCCGGCAGTAAATTCACCCAAAATAACATCTTTTACTAATACAGTAAA
This sequence comes from Oscillatoriaceae cyanobacterium Prado104, assembly GCA_025454405.1. Taxonomy (GTDB): domain Bacteria; phylum Cyanobacteriota; class Cyanobacteriia; order Cyanobacteriales; family Microcoleaceae; genus Microcoleus. The sequence goes on from JALOON010000051.1 coordinate 45,868, forward strand.
AGGCTTAGCAAAACCCGTAGGGAAATCAATAATTTCGGTAAACACAGAATCCGAAGTCATCTCGTAGCGAAAACCGTAAGCTGTCGGAGGATCGAACCAATCACCCCTGCGACCATTTATAAATCCCCAAAAATTGGGTCGCGTTACAGTTGGCATGATGGGATTTTGTTGAGATGCACCGGGTATTGCTGGATTCCAAGGTTCGCATCGAGATCCGAAAGGGGTACGACAGCGTTCGCGCCACCACCAACCGGGTTCTCTGGGAAATATAGGTGGAATTACTGGAGGAGACGGACGAACGGTAATAGGTTCAGGAGTTATATTGTTGGGCTGAAAAATTCTTGAACCATTATTGTTTGTGTGGTAAACCAATTTTTGTTGACCGCTTTCGACAGTAACAATCCAACCATCAACTAAAGCCATTGTACAGAATGTATCTGGTTCTCTTCGTCCCATACAACCATCTGTCCATGTGACTTGGCGAACGCTGGAAATTTGCAGTTTGGCACCTGGTAAACCAGAAGTTGTGGAGGCATTTTCCAAAACGCGACGAGCAACTTCTGCGGGCAATTCTGATGTTGGGACTGTACGATCGCGCGCAATTCCCTGTTGGGCTTGGGCGTTGGCTGGAACGACGGATTGAGAGAGAGAAAGGGCGATCGCACTTAACAGACTTAAGCCGAAGCTGAGGGGAGAGAATTTGTTGTCAAAAGTAGATGCAGACATCATGATAATTGTTGTAAAGGATTAAAAGTTGACATAATTTACATACAAGTGGTTAGAAACCGGGTTTTTTGCGAGAATACTTAGTTCAAGTTATTGAACTGAGGAACAAACCCGGTTTCTTTGGTATTGATGCGTCTCTGACTGTTGTTAGCGAGTGTTAAAAGTCGATCGCCCGCAAGCGAAGGCATCGCAGACGATCGCACTTTTGCACTCAACCTCTAATTAGCTATCAGGTGCGATCGGCTAGTCTTATGCAAAACGAGACTTGATCTTAATAAAACTTTATAAAATGATGCAGCTAGTGTTGGTCTGAAGCGATCGCTCTATTCTGTGGCGTAGCATTATCGCATATAACGATTGTATAATAAATCCACTAGCCTTAACAAAAAGTAAAAATCTATGTCACAGGCAATCCTCAATCAAATTTTCGATCGGCTGGAAATGCTGGATTTTTTAGAATTACAGCAGCTCGATCGCGCTATCCAGAAATATATCGCCCAAAAACAGCAAATAAGTCAACAGAATAAATTACCTAAAAATATTAACAAGCAACAATTATTTCGACAGTGGGATAGCATTTCTGATGCAGAAGCGGCGGCATTGAAAGCTGAGTTTACCGCTGAAGATTTAGCTTTTGCAGAAACTGCTTTAACAGATTATCTTCCTCAACTTCAGCAACAGGATAAAATTTGATGCTGGGAGAAGAATAGATTGAGTTGATGGCGATCGCACTTTCCATTCCAAAAGAGCGATCGACCTTCATTGAGAAAAGGAGTTAAGGGCGATCGCTCTTTTTGACTAAAGCTCGGCTACAATAATCCTCATATCGTCGTTGAGAGAAGCTTTATGCCAGAAGTTGCATGATTTTACGGAATAATCATCAAAATTTTCTTTGGGGATCACCCACCTCCACATTTTCACGCAGTTTACGGCGAGTACAATGCTTTAATCGGTATTGAGTCTTTGGAGATTATTGAAGGAGATTTACCGAATCGGGCTCAAAAGCTGGTAATAGAATGGGCTACGTTGTACCAAAAAGAACTGCTCGATATGTGGAACAGTCAAGAATTTAGTAAACTTCCACCATTAAAATAACCGTGAGTTTTTTATGAAACCTGAACGCATTGTTTTTGCTAAAGCTATTGACGATCGCACCTTGATAATTAAGTTTACTAATCTGGAAATCAAGAAGTACGACATCTCTAAGTTATTAGACAAGCCGATGTTTTCGAGCTTGCGCAATCCTGGGTTTTTCAAGAATTTTAAAATTGAGCGTGGTGGTTATGCACTGGTTTGGAATGAAGATATCGATCTGAGTGAATATGAACTGTATCAGAATGGAATCAGTTGTACGGATGAGGAAATTGAGCGGTACATTGAATCTATTCATCATGTTGCTGGCTGAAAAATAACATCGACGTGCCGAGCGATCGCCCTTCGTTGAGAAACAGGAGTTAAGGGCGATCGCGCTCTCATTTATCGCACTCTTTAACTTGCCTGTGGTAAAAACTCTGGAGTTTGAATCGATAAAACATTCTCCAGCAAGTCACAGAGAGTTTGTTGAGTTGCTAGCAGCAGAACACAAGCTTGCGATGTCAGGCTAAGACTGTTAATCCACTGATGGCAAGTATCGCCGATCGCTTCCAGGTGGCGGATCAGCAAGTAAGGCGCAATTTCAGCGGCACTTTGTTGCAGGATTTCGGGAACAGCTTGCAGCAGACTGGCTAGTTTTTCCGCATAGGAATTATCCCAGGTGTACTCAGCTAATGGCATCGGTGCGGGTGCAATTTTGGTAGGGGCAATTCCCCCGCCGCCCCCGCTGGTTTCTAACTGGATCGTGCCTTGTTCTCCTGCTTGTTGCAGCAGCATACAGCAGCGGTAATAGGCCGATCGAACGCGATAGAAACTATCCTCTGGGGTGTTTTGTCCGGCGGTACTGATGTTGATGGGGGCAACACTTGTGAGGGGGACGCGGAGACTGTGCCATCGCAAAGCATCGATTCCTATTGCTTGGATTAGTTCATCACTAGCGATATCGGGGATGCGATGGATTTGCTGGGTGGGTGTGTGGAAGGCGTAAAGTTCGATCGGTTGAACGATGATGAATTGAAATTGCTCTTTGGTGTAGCCCAAGCATTGCATCGCGGCGGTTAGTTGGATGTCGTAGCCGGTGTAGGTGGGGGGACGGATGAGGATGATTTTGTCATAGCCTTGTTGGAATATTTGATGGTAGCGGGCGATGTCTTCTAGGAGTTGGGTGAATTCGCCGTCGCGGTGTTGGAGGACGCGATCGAAGTCGTCGCCAAAGTCGGCGGTTTTGATAAACCAGTCTTTGGGTTCGTCTTTGAGGGTGGTTTGTTCGATGTCGGGGGGTAAGTCTGCTGCGAGTTGGCGGGAAAGGGAGGCTTGGTAGATGCGATCGCTTTTCTGGAGAGACTCTAAGCATTTCCTAATATCAAAAGATGATTCTTGATTTTGTTGACTTCCTGTAGTTGCAAACACGCCAGATTGTTGCAGCAATTTTTTGACAATGGCTGCAAGAGGATAGCGAATGTAAGTCAATGGATCTGCTATCTCTGAAGCTATTTCAGGATAGCTTAACCAAATTTTAGTCATCTGCGTTAGAGAGAGATTGTTGAGATATTCCATAAACTTCTAGCCAATAAGAAGGTACTTCACCTGATTCAACCATTTGCTTTAATGTCAATAACCCTGTTCGGTCATCTAATTTTGTCAAAGTAATAGCTGCCGCAATTTTTACCATTTGGTCATTTGAGATTAAGTGCTGTCTAACAAGCGGGATAGATTCCTGAAGCCCCAATCGCTGACACAGCCATATACTATCTTTAAGATATCGACCTAATTTCAAGTTGTCGAAGATGACAGTTACACCGATAACTCCTGCTTGACGAACAGCGTTTTCAAGATCGTCACCTGCTTCTGAATCATCTGCATTGCTAACACATTCAAACAAATCAAGAAGTTGTTTCTTTTCCATTTCTGTTTCATCCTGAGATTCACTTATTGATTAACCCTGGCTACTTGCTGATAGCGGGACAGGCTGTTAGGGTTGCTAATGGCTAGTTAAACCTATGAACTATAAGCCAAGTATCCCGCTAGAAGTTAGTAGCTATACTCCGTTTTTTCTTGCTTCACAAAGGATAGGCTGTGACAATTTCCCCGTTTCGCAACCCGATCAAAATTGTTACACCATCATAGTTGCCTTTGATTTGTTGGCGTCCCATTGCATCTGTATAAGGCTGTTCAGTTTCAGCAATATGACCAACGACAGCCTTTATTTTTTCATCATTCCAGTTTTTGGGAAAAAGGCTTTTTTCCGCGACTGGCAATTTTCCATTAGGATAAGGTGCGAGAGCATTCGTTGGTAATTCAACTTTTCTTACTCCAGTTACCGGATCGGTAAAATCAGAAACAAGAGTATAACCGTTATTGTTGATAAAGTCTTCCAGTGCTGTCTGTGTATGCAGTCCACCTCTTAGTTTAGTTTGGCTATTTCCTCCGCCTGCAAGATAAACAAAGTCTCCTTTTAAAACATGATCTTCTGCTAACTGAGGAAAGTTATACTTAGTCAGCATTACTGTACCAGGAAGTTTAGGGGTATTCGGATCTGGTCCAGGTAATTTAGGTATTTCATCATCAACTTTTTTAGCAATCTGTTTGCTGATATCATCTACGGAACTTCCGACTTGAGAAGCTTCATCCCCCAACTTAGTAATTAACTCACCAACACCAGCTAAGGCAGGTTTGACTCCTGGCATCAAATCAAGAATCCACCCAGCAGCATTGTCCATTGTACTGTCAAACTTCCGCCAGATTTGACCGATACCTTCAACAACGTCAAGCAAGATTTTCTTCCAATTAGCTTCCTTGAATACCTTAGCAACTTGCTTGGTAACATCTGGCCCTAACTGCTTGAGTAGAGCTCCGATTGGCCCTTTGAATGCTATCTTGGCAACACCTTTGATAGCATCGCCAACACCAGGGAACCAACCAGCCAAGGAACCTAGCAACTCTACGAAAGTTTCTGTGTCACGTTTGCCATCGATGACAATTTTCCAAAGAGCAACAGCCGTATCGATGATATCGATCGCTTGACCGACAATTGGTACAAAACCCAGAGCGACTTTCACAACTTCTATGCCAATCTGACCTCCTGGGGAATTGATCAGAGTGAGAATTGTATCTAAAAGCTTCTTACCGTCATTTGCCAGTTTGTTAAGCCAATTGTCAACATCGACTTTAAGCTCAACAGCTTTTTGAACGATCCTCTCCTCTACAGCCCTCGTAGTTGCTGCAATCTGCTGGTCAATCCCATTAATCTTGTTGTAAAGATTACCTGTTTTATCTCCAAAAAGAGCATCTACAACGATCGCTACTGCCTTCTGAGCGCGAGGCTTGACGTAATCAACCGTTCCCTTAAGCGAATTGGCGATCGCACCCACACCACCCTTAACCAAATTCGCAAGGTTATCGGCTTGGGGAACAACTAGATTGTCGTAGAAATTCCAACCCGGTACACCAACATTACGAAGACCGCCGAGGTTTTTAATTGCTTCAGTCTTGAACCAATCAATCCCATTATTGATATTTCTGACTTGAGCATCAATTCGGCCTTTAAATTCCTGAGCTAACCCTTCAATTGCGCTATTGATTTCGCCCCCGGTTCTGTAGGCATTCTTCAGAGCATCAACAAACCAAGAAACTGCATTCTTAATTTCATTGCGAGCAGAGTTAACTTTGCCTTTTATCCAACTCAGCGCACCATTAAATGCTCCCTTTGCATTATCCTTGGCAACACGCAGAGCATCTCCAATGAACGGTGCGCCGTACACCCAAGATGGAATTTTATCGAAAATTCCATTGACAAAGTTATCAAAACCGTTAGGTTCGCCCAGCGAATCCAGCCAAGCGAAGGCATCATTTCTTACGCCATCTAGCGCAGTATGAACCTTGGTGCGTTGCTCGGCATTCATCTGAGCAAGCAGATCGTTTAGCTCCTGCTGATATCCCCGTTTCTCAGTTTCTAAACCCCGAATTAGAGCATTAGCTTTCCCTCGTTCAGCAGTCTCAAATTGATTCAGAGCAGTATTATATATCTTCTGAATTCGGGAATCTGCGAATGTTGCACCAGGGCGAGTTCCACCGCCACTACCGCCACTATTGCCACTACCAACAGGTCGCCAACCCGGAGGTAAAGGTTGAGTTTGAGTAGCAGAAAGTTTGTGTTGGAACTTAACAATTAGCTCGTAGTCCGTAGTCACACCTTTAGGACTGTTGACCCGCAACATATAAGTCCCCGGAATCAAGTCAGCAATAATTTGCTCATCGGTAATTCCCTCGCGCATCGAATAGGCAATAGGCCGATTTCGCACATCATACAGAACCAAATCTGCATCAGCTAATAGCTTTCTCAGTTCAGCCGTAATCCGACCACCGCGAGACAGAGTAAACCGATAGTAATCATCTGGAACTAAATTTCCAACTGTTTCACCCGTGAGAGATGTTTGAAACGGATCGACTGGACCAAATTCCGGCAATGGTTTGGCAAGATACCAATCGAGTCCTCCTTTGCCTTGCTGTCTGGCAATTTCTGCTTGCCGTGCCAACTCCCGCAGTCTTTCTTCTTCTATTCTCCTTTCTTCCTCTCGACGGCGAAGCTCCATTTGTTCGCGCAGTCGCCGTTCTTGCTCTTCTAATTCACGCTGACGCGCTTCAGCTTCTTGCCGGCGGCGTTCCTCATCTTGCCGTATCCGTTCTTGTTCATCTTGGTTATTCCTCGCTCGATCTTCTGCTTCTTGGCGCTCCCGTGCTTCTCGTTCCTGCCGCTCCCGTAATTCTTGTTCGCGACGCTGCCGCTCGGCTTCTTGCTCCTGTTCGTAATTAGGACGGTGAACGGGAATTTGAATTGTGTCGCCCAAATATATCCAGTAGGGAGCTTGAAATATACCATTGCGATCGGCAATCCACCTCCAGTTCGCTTCGCTGCCACTGCCCATCGTGCGTTCAGCAACCCGGATCAGACCATCACCAGGAATGCTAACGACATAATCCACCCAATCGTAATATTCACCATTTGGTGCCCGTTCCGCGTGCGCCCAAATCTCCGGCGCTACTTTACTTGGATCGACCTCTTGCAAAATAGCAGGTTCAGAAGGCTCATCCCCATCGCCAAAAATCTCTGCCAATTGCCGGAAAGCCTCAATTTGCTCGGGCGTTAAATCTTCTGCATTAAATCGCGCTCCGCCAAACAATCCAAAATCAGGAGTTGCCGCATTCAAATTCACCTCGTAACCCAAATCGGCCAAAGATGCGATCGTCACAGGGCTAATCGGCGGATTCCCAGCCTTGCCGCTGAAGTTCAAATCGGCCGTCATTACCTCATCTTGGAACAGCGCCTCATTCCAGTGGAAACCAGCCGAACCTTTACCCTCAGTTTCCAGAGAAATCGCATCAGTCAAACCGCCCAAATCTTTGAACGCATCAACCGCCTGCTTCCCGTTATACTGAGCCAGCGGCGTACCCGCATAATCCACCAAACCCTTAGCTTCCCAAAGATTCCCAAAGCCCAAAGCGTGCAAAAACTCGTGCTGCACAACGCCGAACAACTTCCCAGAACGCTCCAACTCGGCAATATCCGCAGCATCAAACTGCACTAAAGATTGAGCGGGCAACATGGTTCCGTAGCGCATGAAATCAATTTTAGTCCGCGCCTGCGTCCCGATCGCACCGTCAATATTTGCAGTAGAAATCTTGATATTGATATCGTCAATAATCTTGCCGTCAACCACTGCACTCGGCAACCCTTTGCCAATTAATCCAGCCACACTTTTTGCCGCGGCTTGCATAATCGCCTGTTGCGAAGCACTCAGCGGCGTTTCATATTCCAAATCAATATTAAACGGCTCAGTGGCGGTACTCTCAAATCCCGAGAGAACGTAAGTTGCCGGATTGGCATTCCGTTGGTCGATCTTGACAATCACCTCTGCTGGTGCATTGGCTGGCAACTGCAATTTATGACTGCCTTTGCTGAAGGATTGAGTCCCCAATAATTGCCCCGAAGTTGTCAAATAGCTGACGGATAAGTCGCCTGAAAGGACGGAAAACTTAGCACCATTTAAGTAGCGACTGTCAACCCGATAAATATCCGACGGATCGATGCTGCTAACCTGATCGATGACATCTTCGGTAGCAGAAGGAATCAGTTGCGTTGCATTAGCAAGATTGTTGCTGCCCCGATCGACATTTGTTTGAGGGATTCCAGGGACTTTAGCGGCAGGATGAGTCGGATCTCCGGGTAACTGCTTGGCATTCGGATGTTGAGAAATGAAGACATCAGTAATCGTTCGCAGTCCGGGTTTAACCGTATAAAGTTCCGGTACAGTTACTTTTGCCAACTGCACCGCAGCCGCCACATTCAACAAACCAGAGCCAGTTTGTGCGTCCCAATTCGGTCGATCGAGGTCTGTAGCAGTACGCTTGATAATGTCTATTGCCTGAGTGTAATTCAGCTTGGGATTTGCTGCCAAAACTTGCGCGATCGCATTTGTAACTTCAACAGCAGCAACCTTGGTGCTGGATGTATTGTCGCTGCTACCTCCAGCGAGAATATCGAGACTATTGCCGCTACCCGAATAATCTGCCAATTTAAACGCATTGGACAGTGCAACAGCATCGTTAAATCGTTGAGCCGCACCTACAGTAACTACGCTGTCAATTTCCTTTGATAACAAACCGAGAGCAGACATTGTGCCTGGATTATCTCCAGCCGGAACGACAACGATAACATTATTTTGGTGCGCGTAGGCGATCGCGGCTCGTTCTTCTGCCGTCAGTTTGCTGCGCGGAATAACTGTTCCATCAGGCTGAGTTTCGGTGAGGTTGATGTTGATATTAACAACTGCATGGGGTTGCTTCGATACCTTAGCATCATCCACAAATTTAATCAGATTTTGTACCCAGTTAACGGAAGTATTCTCAGGCTTAGCGACTGGCTGCTGCTGCGGGTTATTATTAACGATCGTACCGTTGCTTTGAGCTGTTTCAAGCCTGTCTGCCATTGAATCGATCGAGCTATTTCCTGCGCTCGCTGAAGGAGAGGAATTAGTTGTGCTATTTGCTGGTTTTTGCTGTGCAACGATCGCACTCTTTTCCCCAGCAGGATTGTTGACAGTCAAGCCAGTCTCAGTGATAAAACCTACTAAAGGTCGATCGGCTTGAGGAAACTCGAATTGTACTGCCTGAACGGGTGCGACTGGTTTAGGTGCGACTTTTACAACCATATCTTCCAGCCGCGAAATCAACGCCGCTGTATTATCAGAAATCGGAGTTGTTTTTGTTTGCTCTTTCAACTTCTCAGTCATCGTTTCCAACCGAGAAATCAAAGTCCGATCGCCCGCATTCTCCCCAACAACACCTCCACTACCCAAATTGCTCAAATGCTGTTTAATACTTTCCAATCTGGCTATCCAATCAGCATTGACATCGCTATCTTTTTGTGCTAATTCCTCCTTGTTCGGTGCTGTTACCGGAGTCGAATTATTCTCTGTTGTCTCTTCCACTATCTGAGAAGTTGGCAATGACTCTTTTGGTACTGTTACATCACTGACAGCCGGAGTCTCAGTCTCAGTAACTATTTCCTTCGCCGGCGATTCTTCACCCTTATTAACGGCCGTCACTGGCATACTTTCCCCAGTCTCTTTCACGGGCAAATTCGGCTGAACTTCCGCAGTCTTGTTAGGCTCGATCGCACCTATTTTCTGGCTTTCCTCCGCCGCTGAACCAACACTATTTTCCGGCAAACCAACTTTCGGAATCTCGGTTTTTACAACTTCAGTTTCTGTCTTAGTTTCTGCTGGCAAAACTTCGGGTTTTGTTTCTACTTTTTCAGTTGGTTTCGTTGCTGCAACTTCCGGATCGGTAGAAGTTCGATCGGGCAAATTTGTAGCTGCTGGAGTTTCAGCAATTTTGTCTTTTTCCTCGATCGCGACTGCAGGAGAAACAGGAGTTTTTTCAACTGGCAATTTTTCAGGATTGTCCGCTGCGATATCCTTATCATCAGTTGGTGTAGTTGTCTCGAATGTAGAATGTGAATCTACATTTTCTGCCGTTTCAACTGTTGTCGGAGTGTCTGAATCATTCGCAGTATCTTTGACTTTTCCCTCAGTTTTCACCTCGGAAATATCAGGATTTTCATCTACTTTATCTGTTGGTGCAACCTTAGTTGGTTCGGCAGTATTTTTGTCATTGTTTGCCGTTGGTTCGGGAGTCTTCGGAATTTTTTTATCGGAAGTAGATGGATTCAGAATCTCTTTTTCTAAATCATCAATTAATTCGGTTACTTCCCCTTCTAAATTCGGTTTGGTTTCCGGTTCCGGGGTAATGTAAGGCATGGCATAAGCAATTACAGCTTTGCCCAAATCGGTTTTGCGCCAATCCTTATCCGGGTTGACTACACTATCCATTAACGGCGCTTTACCAGTCGCGCCCCGTATTTGGAAGGTAAAATCGTTGTAATCCTTATCAGTCCCTAGATCGAATCGCAGATCTTCCATCGCAAAGGTATTCCCTTCTCCGGTAACATCGGCAATTTGACCCAAATGAAATGCTTCGTTCGGATTCGCTGTTACCATCGAGAATAAAGGACGTTTGTCGCCGCCAAAAGCTGGATTGTCATAGGCGAATTTGACAGTATCGTTCGGGACTATCATAATCCCAAATTCATCTCCCGGAGTCATCGCAAATGTCTTGACTCCTGAATACGCTCCCTCGTTAAAATTACCTTCGGGTAAATTACCAGAAAATCTCGCACCTTCGCTCAAATCGTCGATCGCTATGTAACCTTTTTCAGAATTGCTCATCGCCCGCGCCGCAGCTTCTTTGATAAACTCTTCCGAACCAGGTACAAATTTCTCCATGCCTTTGAGGCTGATAATCGCTAATTGACCGCGATACAAGCCTCCATCTAATAGATAATCGATGCTGACTTTACCCGTTGAGCCAACAATAAATGTTCCCTGTGTAAATGGGTTGGATGCCGTTATTGGTTTGCGATCGGACTCTAATTCTTTTGTTGTTTCAGCAGTCGGAATTGAAGTATCCGCATTCTCTGTTTTCTTATCTTCTCCGATGTTGGTAGCAGTATTCGATTTTTCCGCTGGCTTGCTGGCATCTGAAACAGCTACAGTATCGCCTGTTTTTAGTTCTTTATCGACAACTGTTTCGCCCGCTGTTGCAGATTTTTCCGGTTCTGCTTTGCTGTTGGTTTCGGAACCAGCAATAACAGGTTTTTCAGTATTTAATGGTGTATCGATCGCACCTTCAGCAGTTACAGTTGTTTTCGGTTCGGTTTTGACGGTTTCGGAACCAACAATAACAGGTTTTTCAGTAGTTGATGGTGTGTCGATCGCACCTTCAGCAGTTACAGTTTTTTCCGGTTCGGATTTGACGGTTTCGGAACCTGTAATAACAGGTCGATCGGTAGTTGCTGGTGTTACTTCTGCGGTGACAATCTTGTCATCCACAGCATCTCCTGTAATTGCATCTTTATTAGCAGTCGGTTTTTCCAAAGTTGCGACGCTGTTTGAGGAAAGTGCATCTTCTGATTTAGCACCAGTCAGAGTGTCTGCTGCTGCTGCTTGTAGAGTGTTAGTTTCTGCTAAATTCAGCGTGTATTTGATGTCGCCTGTGACTTGCAAAACTTTGAGTGTATAATCTCCAGCAATTAAGCTGTCAGTGATAATTGTGTCTGCCGCATTTCCTGCGTTAGTGGAACTGTAAAGCATCGTGCCGCTGCTGTTCAATAAAAATATGTCGGCATTCCCGCTTAAATTGTCGATCGCAAATTTGAAATTTCCCGGACTTGCGATGTTAAATTTATAAAGGTCAAAGATATTTGCAGCACCAACACTACCTGTGTAGCTTTTACTGTCAGTCAACGCCCCGATATTGAGTTCAGTCATACTGCCCCTGGAAAATAGTTGCTTGAATGTGCTCTCAAATATCTATCTGGGCGGCATCGAGAATTTTATGCGTATTCCGGAAAATCGTTACATAAGTTCACATTAAGGGGTTCGATCGCCCGCCGTAGGTTGGATTGAACTCAGATTCAAAGATACTGAGGGTCGATCGACCGTAGGGGCGATCGCTCACCAGTTGCTTGGTAAAACTTAAAATAGTGTGCAGAATCACCGACTTGTGACCCAAGACAGACGAAAATATCGCTACCCGAAAGTAGAGGCTTTGTCTATGCAGCCGATTCGCACATTTAACGTTTCTCCTTCACTACCCCCAATTCTCGAACCCCTGCGCAAGCTTGCCTACAACTTGCACTGGGACTGGAACGTCGAAACAAAAGACCTGTTCCGCCGCCTCGATCGAGATCTCTGGGATTCCAGCAACCAAAATCCGGTACTGATGCTGGGAACCATCTCTCAAGAGCGACTGCACGAAATGTCCGAAGATGAAGGCTTCATCGCTCAAATGAATCGAGCGGCGCAGCAGTTAGATGATTATCTTAAAAACCGGGCTTGGTATCGCAAGCAGCGCGGCACCGGACAGCAGGAATGCTATGCTTACTTTTCGATGGAATTCGGTTTGGTCAAAGCGCTGCCGATTTATTCCGGCGGTTTGGGCGTGCTCGCTGGCGACCACCTCAAATCTGCTAGCGATTTGGGTTTGCCCTTAGTCGGCGTCGGGTTGCTATACCAAGAAGGTTATTTTTCCCAGTATCTCAACGCTGATGGGTGGCAGCAAGAACGCTATCCGATTAACGATTTCTACAACATGCCGCTCCACCCAGAACGCAATCCTGACGGTTCGGAATTGCGGATCGAGGTAGATTATCCGGGCCGCAAGGTGTACGCGCGGATTTGGCGGGTGCAAGTGGGTACGGTTCCCCTGTACTTGATGGATACAAATATTGAACCGAACAGCCGTTACGACCAAGATATTACCGACCAACTCTACGGCGGCGATAAAACTCTGCGGATGCACCAGGAAATCATGCTGGGTATCGGCGGCGTGAAAATGCTCAAAGCCCTGGGGCTGAACGTGACGGCCTATCACATGAATGAAGGCCACGCTGCTTTCATGGCTTTGGAAAGAATCCGGATGCTGATGGAGGAATATCGCCTGAGTTTCCAGGAAGCGGAACAGGTGGTGGTGTCCAGCAGCATGTTTACGACTCACACGCCCGTACCTGCTGGCTTCGATTTGTTCGAGCCGGATATGGTGATGCACTATTTGGGTCAGTATTCCAGGATGTTTGGCCTGTCGCAAAATGAGTTTCTGGGATTGGGCCGCGAGGATACTGGCGATTTGTCGGCTCCCCTGAATATGGCGATTCTGGCGATTAAAATGTCGAGTTTTGTCAATGGGGTGGCGGCTTTGCACGGTGTCGTGTCGCGCCCGATGTTTGGCGGGCTGTGGCCGGGTTTGCCCATCGAGGAGGTGCCGATTACTTCGATTACGAATGGCGTGCACGCTCGCAGTTGCGTGGCGAAGTCTACTCAGGAATTGTACGATCGCTACTTAGGCCCGGATTGGCCGATGACTCGCAAGGACGATCGGCTCTGGGATAGAATGCAGTCGATTCCTGATGAGGAATTGTGGCGCAATCACGAGCGCTGCCGGTCGGAGTTGGTGGTGTTCGCTAGGGAATGGCTGGAAAAAACCCTGCGGGAACGGGGCGCTGCAAAGGCGGAAATCGAACGCGCTCGGGAGGCTCTCGATCCGAAGGTGTTGACTATTGGGTTTGCGCGCCGTTTTGCTACTTACAAGCGGGCGACGCTGTTTTTGCGCGATGTCGCGCGCATTATGCGGATCATGCAAGACAAAAACCGCCCGGTGCAGTTTGTGATTGCTGGTAAGGCTCACCCGATGGATATTCCGGGTAAGGAGTTGATTCGGGATATCGTTCATTTCATCCGCGAACACGACACGATTAATTCGATGGTGTTTTTGCCGAATTACGACATTCACGTTTCTCGGATGATGGTGGCGGGCTGCGATGTGTGGCTGAATACGCCCCGCCGCCCCCGCGAGGCTTCGGGTACTTCGGGGATGAAAGCTTCGATGAACGGTTTGCCGAATCTGAGCATCCTTGATGGCTGGTGGGATGAGGCGGATTACGTTCGCACCGGTTGGCCGATCGGACATGGGGAGTTTTACGAGGATACTAAGTATCAGGATGAAGTTGAGGCGAATGCTTTGTACGACTTGATGGAAAAAGAAGTTGTACCGCTGTTTTACAACCGGGATGCTGATGGAATTCCTCGCGGTTGGACGGCGAAAATGAAGGATTCGATTCGCTTGAATTGTCCTTTCTTTAATACGGCTCGGATGGTGAAAGATTACGCGCGGCGGGCTTATTTCCCGGTGAGCGATCGCTTTTTCACTATGACTGCGGATAATTGCTCTGCGGCTAAAGATCTGTCTCACTGGAAGCAGAATTTGCTGGAAAAATGGCACGGAATTAAGATTGATGCTGTTGATATTTCACAGGATAAAGAGGTTAAGGTCGATCAGTCGATCGATGTGAAAGCTCGCATCAATTTAATGGGATTGACGCCGGATGACGTGCAAGTCGAACTTTATCAAGGTTCGATCGATGCGTCGGGCGAAATTGTCGGCGGCTTGCCGGTGGTAATGGAGTATTTGGGAGAAGATGCTCACAAATCAAGTCTGTATGCGGCTGACATTACTTATACTTCGAGCGGTTTGCAGGGTTTGTCGCTGCGGGTTTTGCCGAAGCACAAAAATCTCAGCACTCCTTATGAACCAGGCGTGATTCTTTGGGCTCATTAAGGAAGGAAGAAGGAAGAAGGAAGAAGGAAGAGGGAAGAAGCAAAAATTCTCCCCATCTCCCCATCCCCCCATCTCCCCATCTCCCCATCCCCTCCCTCCTGTCTTAAAATTTTGAACCGCAGAGGGCGCAGAGAGCGCAGAGAGGTTGCCCGATCGTTTGGTGGGGGAGTTTTAAGGAGAGGTTTAGAGCAGGTAAAATCTAGAGTGGCTACTGGCAGAGTTTCAGCTTCTGGTTGAAGTTCTGCCAGTTCTCTTTTTTTGTATTTGAGATTATTTGAAATTAGCAGCAACATACTATTTACTATATATTTATATTACTACTAATATTAGGGTGTTTTTGGGTGCAGCTTACCGCTACTGAGAACAGATTGTCACGGTGACACCTGACAATTGCACGAGTTCGGGCTTTCAACTATCGATCGCGCCATTATCCTTTTAACAGGAAACAAGTTAAAGCGATCGTGCTAATTAACCTGTTTGGCAAACAGCAGGCAATTCATGCTAAATCCAGGTGAAAAACTCCTCTAGCTTTGAGGGTGGGTAGCAGGGACGCTGCCCCCGTGCCTGCTGCCCCGATGGGGGGATGGGGCGAAATTAGCTTGCGAGTTCGCTCTCGGAGGCAACCCGGATTTAGGAGCGTTTGAGTATTGCCGCAGATATATAAGCGCGATCGAATTGTGCTTGGAAAATCTTTATTTGAAAATCTTTAAAAGATGCAGCTACTAAACTGGTTGGTATTACTAAATGACGGGGGATATTAAGCCTCTAGGTGTTTGTGACATTTGCGGTGAAATTCTGGTATGATAGTAAGTTTAATTTAAGAGACATCAAAAAAAATCAAGCTCCATGAACCACAGCGAAACAGCTCCGCAACCTGCCACTATTATGATAGTTGAAGATTCTCCAGTTAACTTGCTACTGCTGGCAGGAGTGTTAACGAAAGAAGGATACAGTGTTAGACAGGTGCAGGATGGCACTCAGGCACTATCAATTGCAGCTAGCGTTCCTTTAGATTTGATTTTGCTAGATATCGATTTACCGCAAATGAACGGTTATGAAGTTTGCAAACAACTTAAAGCAGCCGAGGAAACTCACGACATCCCCGTCATTTTTATTAGCGGTTTGAATGAGGTGCAGGATAAAATTAAAGGTTTTAGCGTCGGCGCAGTAGATTATATTGCTAAACCTTTTCAAATACTAGAAGTTTTTGCTCGAGTTAAAACTCACTTAAATTTGCGACAGATGCAGAAAAGATTGGCATCCAAAAATGAAGAAATTGCACGAGCAAATGAGAAATTAAATTCTACTTTATTAGAACTTAAAGCTACTCAAGCCCAAATGATAAATTCTGAAAAAATGGCAGCCTTGGGACAATTAATAGCAGGAGTTGCTCACGAAATTAATACTCCTTTAGGAGCCATTGTCTCATCGGCAGGGAACATCGTGCAGTTTTTGGAGCGATCGCTAGAAGAGTTGCCAAAGTTATTTAAATCCTTATCTGCAGAAGAAGAGCAAATTTTTTCAGCGCTGCTGAAGAGGTCGATGCAAGAAAAATTAAATTTATCTGCTAGAGAAGAGCGAAAAATGAAAAGACTCTTGATAGGTGAATTAAAGCTCGCAAGCATAGATAAGGCTGAAGAAATAGCTGATACTATGGTGGACATGAAAATCTATGATTCTATAGAGGAGTTTTTGCCCCTATTGAAAAGACAGGATGGTTTATATATTGTAAGTTTAGCATATAAACTTTCTGGGCTGCAAAGGGGAATGCAAACCATAGAAATGGCAGCAGAAAGGGCAGCAAAGGTAATATATGCATTAAAATCTTATTCTCGTTTCGATCTCTCCGACGCCAAAACTTTAGCCCGCATACCTGACACCATAGAAACTGTGCTGACTTTGTATCACAATCAAATCAAACAGGGAGTAGATGTAATTCAAAGTTATTTAGATTTGCCACCCGTTCACTGCTATCCCGACGAACTCACTCAGGTGTGGACAAATCTCGTCCACAACGCTTTGCAAGCTATGGAAAGTCAAGGTACTTTAATCATTGAGGGAGTTCCTGATGGAGAGCGACTAAAGATTAGCATCACCGATAGCGGTCAGGGCATACCAGCAGAAATTATAGATAAAATATTTGAGCCTTTTTTTACTACGAAATCTACTGGAGAAGGCAGCGGCTTGGGTCTTCATATTGTCAAAGAAATAATTGACAAACATCAGGGTAAAATAGAAGTTTATTCAATACCAGGTCAAACAACTTTTACTGTTTACCTTCCTATTAATTAGCTAAATTTAATGTTTAAATCTCTAAATTTACTGTTTGTATTGAACGTTAAAAACTTGGATGCCCGAGTAGCAACGATCGATTCAAGCTAGTTACTGGCAGTAAATCTATTACTAATAATTGCGAAATGCCAGAATAAGATACTGAGGACAACCTAGAATAACAGTGAATGTTTGGCGATAGAATTGAAATTTAAAAATAGCAAGTGACAGAGAGCGATCGGAGGTAAACCTCCACCGTCACGCGCAAAAATATTGGGGTGAATTCTAGCTAGTTGCAGCAGAAAAAAAGGGTTAAAAAATTATGAATAAACAGGTAATTATCTGTGTTGATGACGAGCAAACTGTACTTAGAAGTCTGAAAGCAGAACTGAGAGGATTAATTGGCGGAGATTGCACGATCGAAGTTGCTGAATCGGCGCAAGAAGCTTTAGAGATAATAGAAGAGGTACTCGGAATGGGATACGAAGTACCGATCGTGATTTCTGACTATGTAATGCCAAATATGAAAGGAGATGAGCTGTTAAAACAGGTTCATTTAATCTCTCCTAAAACTGTTAAGGTCATGCTCAGCGGTCAGGCGACTGTTGAAGGAGTTAGCAATGCGGTTAATTATGGTGATTTGTATCGCTATATGGCTAAACCTTGGCGAAGAGAAGATTTACAAACGACTGTAACTGAAGCAATTTTAAGCTACGTTCAAGACAAGCAACTTGCTGAAAAAAATACAAAAATTCAGGAAATGAATCGAGAGTTGGAACGCTTAAATCGGGAGCAAACTGAACTGATTGCCACACTTCACGAAAAAGAAAGTCGCTTGACTCAGTTTTTGGAAGCAATGCCTGTTGGAGTATCGATCTTAAATGCTGCTGGGGAAGTTTACTATACCAATCAAAAGGCTCAGGAATTGTTGGGTACAGGTGTTGTCGCGAATACTTCTGCCGCCCAGTTGTCAGAGGTTTATCAAATATACAAATCTGGAACAAATTGCAAGTATCCTGTAGCGGAGTTGCCTGTGATTCGGGCCTTGAATGGCGAACGGGTAACGGCTGATGATGTAGAAATTCACCGTGCAGGTAAAGTTACTCCTTTAGAGAATTGGGCGACACCGATTTATGACGGCGATGGCAATATTTCTTACGCGATCGTTGCTTTTAATGATATTACCAAAAGAAGGCAGGCAGAAGATGCTCTGTTGCAAGCCGAACAAAAGTACCGCAGCATTTTTGAAAATGCCTTTGAAGGTATTTTTCAAACTGCGCTAGATGGTAGTTTTATCAGTGTCAATCAAGCTTTAGCGCAAATTTACGGTTATGATTCGCCGGAAGATTTAATAGCAAATATGACTAATATTCAAGGGCAATTGTATGTCGATCCCATGCGGCGCACCGAGTTTATAGAATTAATGGAAAATTGCGGTGAAGTGTCTGAGTTCGAGTCAGAAGTTTACCGCAAAGATGGCAGTACGGTTTGGATTAGCGAAAGCGCGCGGGCAGTTTTCGATGCGCACGATCGAGTAACTTACTATCAAGGTTTTGTTGAGGATATTACCGATCGCAAATTAGCAGAAACCGAGCGGATTAATTTTACTACTGAATTGTTCCGGCTCAATCAAGCTTTTTCGCGATTTGTACCGCGCCAGTTTTTGCAGATTTTGGATAAAAAAAGTATAGTTGACGTGCAGTTAGGCGACCAAGTGCAGCAGGAAATGTCGATTTTATTTTCTGATATCCGCAACTTCACCGCCCTGAGCGAAACTATGACTCCGACAGATAATTTTAAATTTATTAATTCGTTTTTGTCGCGGATGGAACCGGCAATTATTGAGAATCAAGGTTTTATTGATAAATACATTGGAGATGGAATTATGGCTTTGTTTGGCGGGCGGGGGTCAAACTTGGATGGCGCTAATCTGCCATTGGATTTTGTCACTCGGGGAAGTGCAGACGATGCTGTGAAAGCGGGAATTGCGATGCAAAAAAACCTGATCGAGTACAACCAACACCGCTTTAACTCGGGTTATCCTCCTATTAAAATAGGCATTGGCATTAATACTGGTACTTTGATGTTGGGAACTGTTGGCGGGCAAAATCGGATGGACGGAACGGTGATTAGCGATGCGGTGAATTTGGCTTCGCGGGTGGAAGCTTTGACTAAATATTATGGGGTTTCGATGTTAATTACTCACGCAACTTTTGTAGATTTAAACGAGCCTGTATTTGCGATGCGCCCGATCGATCGCGTGCAGGTTAAGGGCAAATCTACATTTGTCATGGTTTACGAAGTTTTTGAGGCAGACCTGCCGGAGGTTAGAGACAGAAAGTTGGCAACTGCTAGCATATTTTTGACAGCATTGCATCAGTATATGTCGGGAAAATTTGGGGAAGCGGCCCAACTTTTTGCTGAATGTTTGCAGAGCAATCCGCTGGATAGTGTCGCTCAAATCTATTTGCAGCGCTGCGAAAACCAACAAGAACGATCGCCCGTTTTGAGTCACGGAAGCGATATTTCTCATTTATAATCAGTTGTTGCGCGGATTGCGAAAACTATTCTCCAATTTAAAATCTCACTTTAAAATGCCCCATTTAAAATTTCAAATCGATCGCCAGTTTTGAGTTAAATCAAAGCTTTCTCACTTATAATAAGTTATCAAACAGCGTTCGAGAACCAATCCCATCGTTAGAGCGACAATTATAAAATTTTTCTGACAATTTTATTTTCGATCGATTTATCATGGTACGAGCAATTCCCAATCTCAAGTCGCATGATTACTCAAAAACAGGCCGCTAAACCCAGAGTTAATTCTGCCTTCAAACAACTGATGTCCGTGCACTGGATAATGTCAGCTTGCTATTTAGTGCTGTTTGTTGTCGGTACGTTCATGGCTCAATTGCCGAGAGAATTTCCGATGCGAAACGAACTTTACGACTTCCACAAATCTGTGGGCGTGCTGGCGATGGCTTTGCTGACTTGGCGCATTTTAGTGCTGCTGCGAGTGTGGTGGAAAAAGTATACAAAACGCTGGCCGAAGTTTACGAAACAATGGTATCAAACCTTTGCCTTGCACGCGAGTTTGTACTTTTTTATGTGGGCGGTTCCGGTTGCTGGCTTCTTGTTATCCAACTCTTTCCGAACTAACAACGTGAAATTTTTCGGGATTGTTTTGCCGGATATGTTTCCCCAAAATTCCGCAATGGTTGAGGTGGGAAGGAGCATGCATTTTTGGCTGTCTTACACGTTTTTAGCCTTTGTAATTTTGCATATTTTAGCTCAGAAGAAAGTGGTGAGAGCTAATTGGCGCAGGCTGACAAATTTTGTGCAAACTCGGTTTGCACAATCTTCAAAAGTTGGATGAATTTGCAATCTAATATACGGATCGAGCGTGCGGACTTTAGTCCGCTCTTTTTTGCGGACTAAAGTCCGCACTACGAACTAATCTTACTGCGGTCGATCGGCTGGACGCGATATTAGAGGTCAAATAGTAGAATATTCAACGATCAACCTCCGGCGGCAAAAGCACTCATAACTGCGATCGACAAAGCCAAACCGGGCAACAACAGCAATCCCAACATTAAAGCATCGTGCGCGCTCATCAATTTACTCCTTATACTGGCGATCGATACTTTATTGTAGCAACCGAAATCTATCGCAGAGCTTAATTTAATACTTAAGGCATAGGCACTCAAAATTTACATACCGATTCGGGACTTACAGGGCAAATTTTATCGGTAATAGGATTGCCTCGGAGGTCGAGATATGTTAGCTTTTGGAGCGATCGCAACGAGCTGATATCAGAGATTTGATTGTTGTACAAATCCAGTAAAAGTAAGTTAGTCAGAGATTGCAGCGGGCTGCTATCCGCGATCGGATTGTTGAACAGATAAAGTTGAGTTAATTTAGTTAGCGAGCCCAGCGGGCTGATGTCAGATATTTGATTGTTGCCGAGGTTGAGTTCGACTAGCTCTGTCAGAGGTTCCAAAGCACTAACATCCGATATTTTATTTTGAAATAAAACCAATTTATTCAGCTTTGTCAAGGATTTTATCGGACTGATATTCCCTATTTCATTGCCAAATAAAAATAGGGTTTGGAGATTTTTTAAGTTAGCTAGCGGACTGATATCGGATATTTTATTATCGTAAAGATAGAGAGTAGTTAACTCCGTCAAACTTCCCAGAGCCTCAATATTAGAAATCTGATTTTTGTACAGAATTAAAGCGTTTAATTTAGTGAGATTTTTCAGGACACCGATGTCAGAGATTTTGTTATCAAACAAAACAAGTACCTCAAGGTCGGTCAGGCTGGCGAGGGGGCTGATGTCTGAGATTTGATTGGTATCGAGGACGAGTTGTTTGAGATTTTTGATAGCTGACAGCGGAGCGAGATCGGAGATTTGATTGACATCCAAAACCAGAGTATTCAGATTAGTTAAAGATTGCAGAGGAGCGAGGTCAGATATTTGATTGCTGTCAAGGATCAGAGAAGTAAGTTGAGTAAAAGATGAGAGGGGAGCGAGATCGGTAATTTGAGAACGTTTGAGATTGAGTTCTGTGATGCTAGAAAGCAATTTGTTAGCCCGATCGCACTCAGGACTCTCAGATACTTGCAGTAGAATTTCTACAGTATGTTTTGCACCAGCAGAAATATTTTCTTTTTGCGAGCACCAATCGGTAAAATTATTGTAATTTGTTGGCATAGGCTGTGTTGTGTCTTGGTTCGATCGCCCCTACAAGAATTATAGTCACAAGTTGCAACCAACAAATAGGGACGCAACAAAGTTGTGTCCCTCATGAATACAGATAATGCGAGCTACCCACCACCAATCCGGAGTACCGTTATCGCGGGGAACTGACACCGATATAGTTAAATGATTCCCGGGCCTTTCCCGCGGGTATCTGTTTCCATTGTCAGTTCTCCTTGCTCGTCTTTTTGCTCTTTGAGTTCCGCCAGCAATCGAGCGCGTTCTCTGGCTTCAGCTTCTTCTTTTTCCCTCAAATCGCCCGGTTCGTTGATGTACATTTCTGGTTCGATCGCATAGTTGTTGACTAGACCTTCTTTATCTACTGTATAGCCATCTGTGGTGCGAATGCTTTCGTTATCGGTTTGGTCGTCTGTTTTTGCACTTTTCTGTTCTTCTTCTGTAATTGGGTGCAGGAAGTTGGCACCTTCCCGTTCTTGCCGCGCTGCTGTCTCGGCAGGAGTAATACCCCTGTCGTAATGGGGAGCTTCCATATTAGCTTCGATTTGTTCGTCTGCTGGTGTTGATTTGCTAGTCGTCATGGCTTATTCCTGAGTTGTTTTTTCAAAAAGATTCTTTGACTTAATGATTCCAGATTAAACCTCAGTTAGCTCGATATTAAACTATCTTTGGTTATAGTTTGCTGATAATTGCTGTAGTTGGAAATACATTTATTGTCTCTTCCTTTAGACTGATAATTTTCCTTCGCTCGCGCACATTTCACAGCCTGTCACTATTTGAGATCCCTCTAAAGAGAGAGGATAAGTAATAGAAATATTTTAAAGAGTTTTGAATTTTTCGGGAATTTTGAGTTTTTCGGGAGTTTTGAGTTGAAAGAGAGTTGTGAATGTTGAGTTTTGAGTTTTGAGTTAAATAAAGTTCACGCATTCACTCACTCAAAAACTTAAAACTATGATTCATTAACAACTAAAAAGTAAAAACTTATAACTCATAACTCCCGAAAAATTTATGTTTCTTTGAAAAAACGGATAATGTCGCGAACGCGATCGAGAAATTGTCCGTCAGCGCTAAATTGCGCGATCGCGCTTTCTGCATTTCTTGCCAGTGTCACGTGTTCTGCTTGATTGGTCGATCGCAAGTTTTCTAGAGATGCGGCTAAATTAGTTAATTGAATCTCGATCGCTTCGCGCTGCCGCTTTTGAACAGCAGCCCAAGAAGTAGGCTCTGCGACATTTAATCGATCTGCCAAATTTTGCACGGTAGATTCTAACCGTGCAAAACGAGCGCGGAGTTCTAAAATATCTTCGCGCGGGTGCAAAAATTCGCTGCGAATTGCGATCAATCGGGAGGCTAAATATTGATAACCTCTGATAGCCGGACGCAGTAAAGTTAACAACAGTGCTGCACCGGAACTGAGGTAGCCAATGGAACTAATGCCGGTGGCTGCTAAGGCGTAAAGGACGATCGCGCTTAACAGGTGAAGTCCGACTGCCACCCAGAGAGAACGGCTGGCTAATACTGTAACGTATTGAAGTTGTTCGCGATCGACCGCAATATTTTTTTTAGTAGATTCTGCACCTTGCGCTAAAACTTCTTTCGCTTCAAAATGAATGTCCCAAGGAACTGTAACTATCAACAACAACCATTCAAAAATAGCAATAGCAATTACCCAATCGATGAAGCTGCCAGAGGGAATGTGCAACCATTGCAGGACAGCAAAAACTAAAAGTAAAAATATGCCTGTAACGGTACCGAAACCTGCGAAAGAGTAATAATACATGGTGAGTACCTTTGCGAAATGTTGTTTAAATTGTCCGTACCTTTGCCGGAAATTGGGAACAATCTGTGACACTTAGGCAAGTTTCATATTCAACCGGACTTGCAGCCCTTGCGATCGGCTTATTTGCATCTAAAAATCGCGTGACAGTTAAGAAAGCATCACATCAAACGGAATTTACTGTCATTTAGATTATCATCAATTGGCTGTTGCTGTTTTTGCGATATCCGATATATCTGACATCTTTTACCATTCTCAACAAGCCAGCAAGAAACCGGGTTGCTGACAAAGATTTTGCATACAAGCCAATATTTATCGCCAGAAACCCGCTTTCTGAAATGGTGCGGACTTCACATACCTGAAAAATGCTGTAATTACCAACAGCACCTCATGTTACCCAGCTCGTGCTATAATCGGTCAAATCAATTTCGAGAAACCTAGCCTAGTTTAATAGGTTTATGGAGCGATGGAAAATGCCTAAAAAATTACAGTTAGCGGTGCTGGCTTTAGCAACAATTAGTTTTCAGACAGCCAATGCCGCCACCGTTGAAGTATTACCTGCAAAGCAAACATTGCAGCCAACATTGCAGCCAACATTGCCAGCTATTCCAGTGGCGCAGAATCGCTCTCCAAGCAATACCTACGAAAAGCTTCCTGATTTTCCGGAAAAATTAAAAGTTCCTGCGGGTAATGCTTTAATTCTCAAAACGCCTGCGAAAGGCGTGCAAATTTACGTCTGTCAACCCACAGCTAACGATAGCAGTAAGTTGGAATGGACTTTGAAAGCACCGGAAGCTACTTTGTTGAACGAAACTGGTGCTGTAATTGGCAAACATTACGGCGGACCAACTTGGGAACATCAAGATGGAAGTAAAGTCGTTGGCGAAGTAAAAGAACGTGTAGATTCACCGGATGCCAGTGCCATTCCTTTGTTGCTGTTAAGCGCTAAATCGAATCAGGGCAACGGCTTATTTAGCAAGGTGACTTACCTGCAGCGCGTGAATACGAAGGGGGGTAAAGCTCCTAATACCGGGTGTGATAGTTCCAAAACTAATAGCACTATTCGCGTTGATTACACAGCGGATTACTATTACTACAGCGCTCAATAACTCGATCGAATTCAAAGATTTGATAATTTGCAGTTGGACTGTCTTGATTAAAGCATAGCTGCAAATTTTTTATGCGATCGGCTCGATCGAGCTGAGTATCCCGCCCATCAAGCAGGTACAGCCTTGAAATTGAGGGACACTGCCGAAAGGTTTCTCAAATCAGTTAAGTATTGATTAATTCTTTTTTTTATTGCATTTTACTGCCTCTGTGACAGGAAAGCTCGATCGTAAAGACCAGCTCGATCGCCTGTAGCTGAGATACACTAATTTGGAGACCGATGGTGCGTTTTATCGATTGCCCTAGCGCAACGGAGACGCCGGTACAGCAGCCAGCTAGCAGCCGCAGCACAATAGCTGTCAAAATTAAACATTCCCCGTCCACTTTCCCTGAATTGCACGTCTAGCATCTAAAATCAAAAGTCAGCAGCAAGGATAAACCGATGGCAAACTCAACTCTTGGCCTGGAAAATCAACTTTACCACTATCTGTTATCTATTTCTCTGCGAGAACCGGATATTCTCGCTTCACTGCGAGCAGAAACTGCCGAGCACCCGATGCCTGCAATGCAAATCGCTCCCGAACAAGGTCAGTTTATGGAGATGCTGGTGCAGCTTATGGGAGCGACAAAAACCCTAGAAATTGGCGTTTTTACTGGCTACAGTTCGCTGTGCGTGGCTTTAGCACTGCCTTCAAACGGTCAAATTGTTGCTTGCGATGTCAGCGAGGAGTATACTGCGATCGCGCGCCGCTATTGGGAACTTGCGGGTGTTGCACATAAGATTTCTTTGAATGTGGGGCCGGCAATTAATATCCTGGAAAAATTAATAGCAGAAGGGCAAGCAGGAACCTTTGATTTTGTCTTCATTGATGCCGATAAAGAAAATTATGAGGCTTATTTCGAGCGATCGTTGCAACTCGTGCGCAATGGAGGTTTAATCGTAATTAATAATGTTCTGTGGTCGGGACGGGTAGCAGATCCTAAAGTGCAAGATGAAAGTACCCTAGCTATCCGCAATTTTAACGACAAGTTGCGCAACGATCCGCGAATTACTCTTAGCGTTGTTCCTATTGGCGACGGGCTGACTTTGGCATTAAAACGCCGCTGGGCTACTTTGATGCAGCCTGAAGAACAGAATTAAATAACTTAAGTGGCTGCGAGAGCCATTAAGCTCGAAGAAACCGGGTTTTTATCTGTATTGAAGGCTGCGATACAGTATTTTCGCAAAAACCCGGTTTCTGCTATTGTTAATTAGTTTGAAACGAAGATGGTGGAATCGAACTTACAAATAAAATTGCCAATCCACGAAACTTTTCAAAATACAGTTCAAGGCGAGGGCTTTTGGACGGGCGCTTTAGCTGATTTTATCAGATTGGCAGGCTGTCCCGTGCGCTGTCCTTGGTGCGATACGGGCTATGCAAATGGCGGTAAGGGTTTGCCATCAATGGAAAGATCGATCGGGCAATTGCTAGCCGAATTGCAGTCTCCGAGAACGGTAATTACTGGCGGCGAACCTTTCATTCACTCTAATTTGCCTGAGTTAGTTCGGGCATTGTTAGATGCTGGCAAGCAGGTGAGTATTGAAACTTCTGGCTCGTACTGGCAAGATGTTTCGCCCGCTTGCTGGATTACACTTTCTCCTAAAGCACACGTTAATTATAAGTATCCGGTGCCAGAGATTTTTTGGCGGAGGGCTAATGAAATTAAGTTGGTAATTAGCACTGGAGAAGAAGTAAATTTTTACAGCAAGTATTTGCAGGATATCGCACATATCCCGATTTTTTTACAGCCGGAATGGAGCGTCAAAGAACGCGCCTTGCCGATAATTATGGAGTTGTTAAAACGGCATCCGAGTTACAGGATGTCTTTGCAAACTCACAAGTTTATTGGAGTGCAATAAGGGGAAGTTCTGAGTTTTAAGTTTTGAGTTTTGAATTAAGAACTGTCTTTAACTCAAAACTCAAAATTCAAAACTCAAAACTCCCAAACAACTCAAAACTCCTTACCAACTGTCTTTAACTCAAAACTCAAAACTCAAAACTCCCGAACAACTCAAAACTCCCGAACAACTCAAAACTCAAAACTCCCGAACAACTCAAAACTCCTTACCAACTGTCTTTAACTCAAAACTCAAAATTCAAAACTCAAAACTCCTTACCAACCGTCAACTATTCTTGAGTTTGGATGCCAGCTATTCCAAATGCAGCGCTAAGATAGTTAAGCACTGTTTTGCAATAATCTCATGTCCCAAGGCGCAGAAATCTCCAACAACCAACCAAGCGCATCCCGTAACGGGCATCACGTAACGACTTCTCACTCTCACAGCCTCAATACAATTCGGATTCGCGGTGCGAGACAGCACAACCTGAAGAATATCGATTTGGAACTGCCACGCGATAAACTAATCGTGTTTACGGGCGTCTCCGGTTCCGGCAAGTCTTCCCTCGCTTTCGATACTATTTTTGCCGAGGGACAGCGCCGCTACGTGGAATCTCTCAGCGCTTACGCCCGACAGTTTTTAGGGCAGTTGGACAAACCGGATGTAGACGCGATCGAAGGGTTGAGTCCGGCTATTTCGATCGACCAAAAATCAACTTCTCACAACCCGCGATCGACTGTCGGTACTGTTACAGAAATTTACGATTATCTCAGATTGCTGTACGGTAGAGCTGGCGAACCGCACTGTCCGATTTGCGATCGCTGCATCGCGCCGCAGACAATAGATGAAATGTGCGATCGAGTGATGGCCCTGCCCGACGGTACTCGCTTTCACATTCTCGCGCCGGTAGTGCGCGGCAAAAAAGGCACTCACCGCAAATTGCTGTCGAGTTTGGCTTCCGAAGGATTTATTCGGGTCAAAGTTAACGGCGAAATTTTAGATCTTTCAGAAAATATCGAATTAGATAAAAATCATACCCACAATATCGAGATAGTTGTCGATCGATTAGTTAAAAAACCCGGTTTAGAAGAACGTTTAGTAGATTCTCTAACAACTTGTTTGCGCCATTCCGAGGGAGTCGCCATAATTGAAGAATTGCCAACCGATGAAAATTCCGAGCCCAATCCGCCGATCGTGTTTTCCGAAAACTTTGCCTGTCCCGAACACGGCGCGGTAATGGAAGAACTTTCGCCCAGATTGTTTTCATTTAATTCGCCCTACGGCGCTTGTCCGAACTGTCACGGTTTGGGGAGCTTGCGAACCTTTTCGCCAGAATTAGTAGTGCCAGACGAAAAAGCACCGGTTTACTGCGCGATCGCCCCTTGGTCCGATAAAGATAATTCTTATTATCTCTCGTTGCTGTTCAGCGTTGCCGATAGTTGCGGGTTTGACATCAACATTCCTTGGTATTGTTTAAAGCCGGAACACCGGCAGGTACTTTTGTACGGAAACGAGTCTCAGTCAACCGCAACCAATAAAAAACGAGATCCCAGTAACGGCAATCTCAGGAAAGATTTTAAAGGCGTAATTTCAATGTTGCAGCGCCAGTACGACGATACTGGTTCCGATTCGATCAAGCAGAAATTAGAACAGTATCGAGTCGATCGCCCTTGCGAAGTTTGTCACGGCAAACGCTTGAAACCCGAGGCGCTGGCGGTGCGGCTGGGACAGTACAGGATTGTGGATTTAACCAGCATTTCGATTCGGGAATGTCGCGAAAGAATTGATAATTTGCAAATGAGCGAGCGACAATTTCAAATCTCCGATTTAGCCCTGAGAGAAATCAAAGCAAGATTGCAATTTTTGCTCGATGTCGGATTGGACTACCTCACATTAGACCGTCCGGCAATGACACTTTCCGGCGGCGAAGCCCAGCGAATTCGCCTTGCGACTCAAATCGGTTCTGGTTTGACAGGAGTTCTCTATGTTTTGGACGAACCGAGTATCGGGCTGCACCAAAGAGACAACTCTCGCCTGCTGCAAACTTTAACCAAATTGCGGGATTTAGGTAATACTTTGATTGTGGTAGAACACGATGAAGAAACCATGCGATCGGCCGACCATATTGTTGATATCGGCCCCGGCGCAGGAGTGCACGGAGGTAAAATTATCTCGCAAGGAACTTTAGCAGAATTACTAGAAGCAGAGGAATCTTTAACCGGGGCTTATTTATCTGGCAAGCGAGTCATTGAAACCCCTGCTCAAAGGAGAAGAGGCAACGGTAAAACAATTTTGATTCAGAATGCCCGCCGCAACAATTTACGCAATATCGATGTAGAAATTCCCCTAGGAAAACTTGTTTGCGTTACGGGCGTTTCCGGTTCGGGAAAATCTACATTAGTCAATGAATTGCTGTATCCTTCCCTGCAACATTATTTGACTAAAAAAGTCCCCTTACCTCCCGATATGGACGCGCTAAAAACTAGAGGCGAACGGTCTTTAGAGGATGTGGTTGATAAGGTAATTGTCATCGACCAATCCCCGATCGGGCGCACTCCGCGTTCCAATCCCGCTACTTACACGGGAGTGTTTGATGTAATTCGGGATTTGTTTGCCGAAAGCATTGAAGCTAAAACTAGAGGTTACAAAGCCGGACAGTTTTCTTTTAATGTCAAAGGAGGTAGGTGCGAAGCTTGCGGCGGGCAAGGAGTGAACGTAATTTCGATGAATTTCCTGCCGGATGTTTACGTGCAGTGCGAAGTTTGTAAAGGCGCACGCTACAACCGAGAAACGCTGCAAGTAAAGTACAAAGGCAAGTCAATTTCTGATGTTTTAAACATGACTGTTGAGGAAGCTTTGGAAATGTTTAAAAACATTCCCAGGGCGGGCGCAAGACTGCAAACTTTGCTTGATGTCGGTTTGGGTTACATTCAGTTGGGACAGCCGGCACCGACACTTTCTGGGGGCGAAGCGCAGCGGGTGAAGCTAGCAACGGAACTTTCGCGCCGCGCTACTGGGAAAACGCTGTATTTGATTGACGAACCGACGACAGGTTTGTCGTTTTATGACGTGCATCATTTGTTAAATGTTTTGCAAAGATTGGTAGATAAGGGTAATTCGATTTTGGTCATCGAACACAATTTAGATGTGATTCGGTGCTGCGATTGGGCGATCGATCTGGGGCCGGAAGGGGGAGATAAAGGAGGTGAAATTATTGTGGCTGGGACGCCGGAAGAGGTGGCAGCAAATCCCCGTTCTCATACTGGGAAATACTTGCGATCGGTCTTGCAAGAACATCCATTGGGCGAGGCTGTAGCTGTTAGTTAATATTAACAGGAATTATGTAATTGTCACAATCAGTAAGGTGCGTCAGATCTTTAAACCCTCAATCATCGTTTAAAAAACTCATCTGACGCACCCTACAATTAAAATATGTCCTTCAAGGCAGGCTGCCACATCTTGAGTGAATACAGTCCTGCTGGATGCGGTTGATGCTATCTTATTCATCATAATTTCTCGAACGTGAATCAAAATTCATCTTACCAACAGGGGTGACGAGTGCTTGAACTATGAGTTACAATATAAAAGGATAAAGCTGGACTAAGAAGTCTAATGTATGGCAGAAAGTAAGTCGAAAAAGTTACCTAATTTCAGCTCCGATCGAGAAATCATAGAGTTCTTTGAAACTCACGATATGGGTGAGTATGAAAGCGAACTACCAGAGGTAAATTTTGAGGTCGATCTCAAACAAAGTCATTATTTAGTTTCAATCGATCGATCTTTGATGAGCAAACTTTTGGAAATCGCTAAAGACCAGCAAGTTTCGGTTGAAATTCTGTTAGATTCCTGGCTAAAAGAGAAACTTTTGAAAGCTAGTTGAAGCAGCAGCATCGCAACTCCATTGATGCGGGATGTTCTATGGAAGTTGCTTCACTGCCAGAAATTTGTCGATCGAATTTACACGAATCGATTTTGGAACACCGAAATACAATTATATTTGGGTGGCTTCTATCTTTGTGAAGAATCAAATGGGATAATACGTACTAATTATTTTAGGATTCATGCTTAACTATTTCACGCGGATCGAGTTCATCATCTCGATCCGATTCAGATGTTAGATGAGAGATATGAGTAGGACGAGTTTTTTCTACGCAGAAGTTTGGAGAAATAATCAATGGGAACCCACTCCAACGCCAAAATGGTCAAAAGGTGAGCAAATCCCTGTTTGTTATATGAGTCGTACTGCGCTATACGAGTTATATGCAGCTTTAGTCGGCTATTATCATCGCGCAATTTACCATCTCGCACATACGGAAGAAATAGTTCCTCTTGCCAAGCCACGCGGTTTTCCAAAGGATATGAATGCTGTTTATCAGGAGTATTTTGAATGTTCTTTGTGGTTGAGCAGGTCAGATAGTTATCTCACCTGGTTCGTGGTTCAAGAGGTCATTGATTA
The DNA here is from genome assembly GCA_025454405.1 of Oscillatoriaceae cyanobacterium Prado104. Classification (GTDB taxonomy): domain Bacteria; phylum Cyanobacteriota; class Cyanobacteriia; order Cyanobacteriales; family Microcoleaceae; genus Microcoleus. The sequence goes on from JALOON010000051.1 coordinate 76,625, forward strand.
TGATTGGGACAGAAAATTTCCACCCTGTACCGGGTATGTGAAAAGTCAATACGCTCATTTATTTTGTAGTTCAGCTTCTTTCCCGGACGATCTTCCAGATGACGAGCAGGTTTATGTGAGGAAAAGAGAGGGGTACACCGAGGTTTCATGGGTAGAAAGCTATCGTGAGTTTGTAGGATGCGTAGACTGGTTCATTGAAGAATTACTCAAGTTGGGTAATCCAGAAGAAGTTAGAATCATTTTCTGGCTTGAATGAATCAGCGATCGAGTTTGATGAAGATTAAAAGTGCAAGTCCGATCTAATCTAATCTTAGATAAGTTACAATTGTCACGTACAAATCTAGGAAAATTTTCTATGAGCCTCGTTTTATAACGCGAGAAATCACCTCTTTTTGAAGATGAAACCGGAGCAATTCGAGTTGGCAGTTCAAAGGTTTTGCTGGAGACCGTGATTCGTGCGTTTCAAGATGGTGCATCCCCTGAGTCTATTGTACATAGATATTCGACTCTATCTTTGTCCGATGTCTGCCACACAATTGGCTACTATCTCCGACACCAAGATGCTGTAGAAGCATACTTAGAACGAAGAGATCGATTAGCTCAATCAGTTGAGCAACGTTTGTCTGGTATCCAACCAGATCTAAGCTTAATTCGCACTCGTTTATTGTCTCAGCAAAAGTTGAATTCGATGAGGTAAACTTACTTAACTGGTTTCTTGAATAGCCGGAGAAAGAGCGATATTTTGCGCTTGTTGCTGCATGAATTCAATGTCCGATCGCGCCCAATTTCGCGGCCCGCTGCACTGATGGGCAATTAACAAACCCCACAACCCTTTCGCGGTTAAAATTGGTACTGATAAATTAGCCCGTACCTTCATGTCGCGCAAAAAATCTCGGTGACATTGATGAATTGGTTCCACTTCAATATCTGCAATTGCTCTAACTCTACCCGTTTCGTATAAAGCAGCATATTCGCTATTAAAACACTCATCGGGCCCGGTGGAACCCAAAATTGACAGTTCGATCGAACTCAACATTTCGTAAGTTACTCGACCCTGCCACTGCCTGTAAAAATAGTACAGTACCGCCCGATCGCTCTGCAAAACTTCTTGAATCTCGCCTAAAGATTTTTCTACTAATGCATCGCGCTTGAGAGTATCCGTCAAGCGGTTAACAATTCGTTGCAGGCGATCGTCCGACATAATGTTGACTCCATAAGTATCTGTCTAAAGTTTAGCTCTATTCAACATACCAACTGCTAAAATAACTTGATAACGAAAGGAAATATCAAATATGTCTGTACTAGAAGCTGGTTGGAAACACGAATTTATCGCTACAAACGGCATCAAACTGCACTATGTCACTCAAGGCGAAGGTCCGCTGATGCTGATGCTGCACGGATTTCCTGAATTTTGGTATTCTTGGCGCAATCAAATCCCGGAATTTGCATCGGATTATAAAGTTGTTGCTGTGGATCTGAGGGGTTATAACGATAGCGACAAACCTCAAGATAAATCTGCTTACGTGATGGCAGAGTTTGTGAAAGATGTCAAGGGAGTTATTCAGGGTTTGGGCTATCAAAGTTGCGTCTTAGTCGGCCACGATTGGGGAGGTGCGATCGCCTGGAATTTCGCCTACGATTATCCGGGAATGGTGGATAAATTAATTGTGATGAATCTACCCCATCCGGCAAAATTTGTTGAAGGGTTGCGCACTCCCCAACAATTGCTCAAAAGTTGGTATATCTTGTTCTTTCAGTTGCCTGTTTTGCCGGAATTATTGATTCAATTGGGCGACTATCAAGCGCTCGATCGCGCTTTGAAAGGTATGGCTGTCGATAAAAGTATTTTTACAGAGACAGATCTCGCAGCTTACAAAGATGCTGCTGCCAAACGTGGCGCTTTGACTGCTACTATTAATTATTACCGCAATATACCTCAGGGATTGTTCGATCGGGCGACTTGGAGCGTTTTGGAAGTTCCGACACTGATGATTTGGGGAGAAAATGACCTCGCTCTCGGTAAAGAGTTAACTTACGGAACTGAGGAGTACGTGCGGGATTTTCAGATACATTACATTCCTAATTGCAGTCACTGGGTGCAACAGGAACAGCCGGAATTAGTGAATAGCTATATGCGCGAATTTTTGGCAAGCAAAGCTGTTTAAATAGATTTGTAGGTTGGGTTGAAAAATGAATCCGACCTTTTACTCTGCCCAACTCAGCTATAGCAGTTTTCGGGTATGTGAGGTACTCCAGAAACCCGGTTTCTTAAAGACACTGGGTTTCTAAAACGTACTTCATAAACTTGCAATTTGCTATATAGGGCTTGCTGAATAAGTCTTGTGGTGAGGGGGGCATAGGGCATAGGGCATAGGGCATAGTTTTTCTCCGTTTCGAGTCGGGAATTAGACACACCACACAAAGGAAACAGTGCGATGGTTTTGACCATCTGGGGGCTGAGAGTTTTATTCAGCAAGCCCTATATACAGCAGTTTTCAGGTATGTGAGGGACTCCAGAAACCCGGTTTCGCCGAAGTTACCGGGTTTCTGAGGTGTACTTCATAAACTTGCAATCTGTTGTAAATTTCACTAAAATCTTCCTCATCTTTTTCCAGGTATTTATTGACTACGAATTCAATGGTGAATTCTCTAGTATCAAAGATGCACTTTATGCAAATCTTCGAGTGCAACACTCTCCTTTGCCTGTTTCAAAAATCAGTAAGTGCAGCTTCAGAGAGAATTGGTATCAGATTCGCCTGCTATTTGTCTGCTAATTTCACTTTAGTAGCCAAACCGAGCGCTTGCAGCAATTGAATAGTCATCCAAGTAAAATCGATTTCCCACCATTTCAAACCGTGGCGCGCCGAGTATTGAAAAGCGTGGTGGTTGTTGTGCCAGCCTTCGCCGTAAGTTAACAAAGCTACCCACCAGCAGTTAGTAGAAGAATCAGTTGTCTCGTAAGTGCGGTAGCCAAATTTGTGAGTTGCACTGTTCACAAACCAGGTGCAGTGATACACCGCAACTAACCTCACAAAAATTACCCAAACTACAAAAGACCAGCCTAATGTCAGCCACAGCAAAACGCCGAAGGCGATTTGAATTAGCAGAAAATAATCTTGCAAAAATTGGTAAAATTTATCGCCCGAAAGATCCTTCGTGCAGCGGGGAATTTCCTCATTAGCGGGGCTTTTGTAAAACATCCAAGCCAGATGACTCCACCAAAAACCGCGATCGGCATTGTGAGGGTCGAGATCGCGGTTGAGGGCAGTTTCGTCTGAGTGAATGTGGTGCAGTCGGTGCAAGCCAACCCAGTGAATTACTCCGCCTTGGCAAGCGAGAGCGCCGCAAAAAGCTAAGAAATATTCTAGCCATTTCGGTGCCTGAAAACTGCGGTGGGTGAGCAGGCGGTGCCATCCGAGAGTGATGCCCAAACCGCCCGTTATCCAGTGAAAAACTGCTGCTACAGCGATCGCCGTCCAGTTGAAATTGCTGGGAAGGGCGGCGAACAAGGCACCGATATGAACTATTGCCAAACTAATCAGGTGAGGCCAATTGTATTCGAGTTTTTTTTGCGCTGAAATTGTCATTATATTTGAGATTTCCTGGCTGTTTCTATTGATTGTGACTGATATTTTTTCCATTCCAGTTAATTACTCGCGATCGATCCGGTTAGTCGTAATGTTATACATAGTAGGTTGGATTCCAGGGAGTTAGTGCTTGTTAAAATCCAACCCACTCAACTAAATAAGTTAACTAGCCATTGGAGGCCAGCAATTCACGCAGAACCGACGACCGATCGCCAATGACTAATTGCACTTATTGCTCTTCTGCCAATTTCACTTTGGTAGCTAAACCGAGTGCTTGCAGCAGTTGAATCGTCATCCAAGTGAAATCGATTTCCCACCATTGCAAACCGTGACGGGCAGAGTATTGAAAAGCATGGTGGTTGTTGTGCCAGCCTTCGCCGTAAGTGAGGACAGCCACCCACCAGCAGTTGGTAGATCGATCGCCCGATTCGTAGGTGCGATAGCCGAATTTGTGGGTAGCGCTGTTCACCAGCCAAGTGCAGTGGAAGACCACCACGATCCGCACAAAAACTCCCCAAACCACGAAGGGCCAGCCGCCCAACAAATAGAGCAACACACCGAAGACAACTTGGATGGGGATAAAATATGCTTGAAGAAACTTGTATACTGGGTCGTCGCCAATATCTTTAGTAAAGCGGGGGATTTCGGCTCGGATCGGCAATTCCGAAAGCATCCAGCCCATGTGACTCCACCAGAAGCCTTGATTGGAATCGTGGGGATCTGGTTCGGTGTCGGAGTGGATGTGATGCAAGCGGTGCATTCCTACCCAGTCAATGGGGCCGCCTTCGCAGGACAGGGTGCCGCAGAAAACTAGGAAATATTCCAGCCATTTGGGGGTTTGGAAACTGCGGTGAGTGACGAGACGGTGAAATCCTAAGGTAATTCCTAACCCGCCTGTTACCCAGTGCAGGAACAGGGCCAGACCAACAGCAGTCCAGCTAAAGTTGCTTGGAAGCAGGGCAAATAAAGCGCCAGTATGGAGAAAAGCCATAAAGGCTATGACAGTCCAGTCAGGGGAGTGTTTTTTTGAGGTTGCAATCGTCATGAATATCTTGGGTTTACAAACTAGGTGCCGCATCTGCGCCATAATAAACACCGCGCGCAGAAGGTGAGCGAGGTATTGATGAATAGCATTTCACGGCTACAGGAAGCAGAACAGGCACTCTTTCCGATTTTTTCTGGTATTGACGCGGCAGTCAAGCAAAATCTTCAACGAGTTTTAAAAGCTTTTCGCCGTCGCATGGTGGGAGTGCACCATTTTGCTGGGGTGACGGGCTACGGCCACGACGATTTGGGGCGGGAGGCTTTGGATGAGGTATTTGCGGATGTGGTGGGGGCCGAGGCGGCCGCTGTGCGGGTACAATTTGTTTCCGGTACTCACGCGATCGCCTGTGCTTTGTTTGGCAATCTCCGTCCGGGCGATGAAATGCTAGCAGTTGTTTTGGCATTAAATACCGAGAATTAGCTCTTACTCGAGATGGAAGTGTAGATTGGCAAGCTTTAAGTTCCGCTGTTTCGGAGAAAACAAGGCTGGTTTCGATCCAGCGTTCTTGCGGTTATTCTTGGCGATCGAGTTTGTCGATTTGTGAGATTGAAAAAATTGTCGATTTAGTCAAACGCCAAAATCCTAACACGATTTGCTTTGTGGATAATTGCTACGGGGAATTTGTGGAGGAGTGCGAACCTACTGCTGTGGGTGCGGATTTGATGGCTGGTTCTTTGATTAAGAATCCGGGGGGTACGATCGTCCCTGCTGGGGGTTACGTGGCTGGGAGGGCCGATCTGGTGGAAGCGGCAGCTTGTCGCTTGACGGCACCGGGAATAGGCAGCAGCGGCGGCGCGACTTTCGATCTGAATCGGTTGCTGTTTCAAGGTTTGTTTTTAGCGCCTCAAATGGTGGGGGAGGCGATTAAGGGCAATCATTTGACGGCTTATGTTTTTTATAAATTGGGTTATCGGGTGAATCCGCTGCCTTTGGCAAAGCGCCGGGATGTGATTCAGGCGATCGAATTTGGCAATCCTGATAAGTTAATTGCTTTTTGTCGGGCGATCCAGCAAAATTCTCCGGTGGGCGCGTATTTAGATCCGGTGCCGGGGCCGATGCCGGGATACGAAAGTCAATTGGTGATGGCTGGGGGTACTTTTATTGATGGGAGTACGTCGGAGTTTTCGGCTGACGGGCCGCTGCGTCCGCCTTATGTGGCTTTTTGTCAGGGCGGTACTCATTGGACTCATGTTTCGATCGCTCTTGAGGCAGCAGTTGAAGCTGTGGGAAAATGCGGTGAATAGTTGGTAAGGAGTTGTGAGTTGTGAATTTTGAGTTTTGAGTTAAAGACAGTTGGTAAGGAGTTTTGAGTTGTGAATTTTGAGTTTTGAGTTAAAGACAGTTGGTAAGGAGTTTTGAGTTGTGAATTTTGAGTTGTTCGTGAGTTTTGAGTTGTGAATGCGTGAGTGTTGAGTTAAAGACAGTTCAAGTAGTTTTGAGTTGTGAGTTAAAGACAGTTCAAAATTCACGGACTCAAAACTTAAAACTCAAAACTCAAAACTCAAAACTTCCTTTCCCCCCTCTTCTTTCTACTTAAAAGATATCTGCTGGATCTGCTGCTTGGAGTTTGCGGAGGGCGATCGTCCCTGAACCTGTACACATAACTACTGTTAAAATTAATACGTAAACTGCGCGATTTACATCCATAACTATTGGTAGTAGCGTGGCGGAACGTGCTAGAGAATACAGTCCGCTTGCTAAGAAAAATCCCGGTATAAAACCCAAAAAAGCCAGCAAAAGTGCTTCTTGCAGCAAGACTCCGACTAAATATCGATCGGCATATCCCATTGCTTTTAATGTGGCGTATTCGGGTAAGTGATCGGAAACGTCGGAGTAGAGAATTTGGTAAACGATAATCAAACCGACAACGAAGCCGATGATGGTTCCGAAGCCGAAAATAAAGCCGATCGGGGTGGCATTTGCCCAATAAGCTTTTTCAATTTCTGCAAATTCGGCTAAGGTTAAAACTTTGACATCATCGGGCAAAATAGCTTGCATCATCGATTGCACTTGCGGGATATCTGCACCCGGTTTGAGCTGGATTAAGCCGACATCAATTTCGTCAGGTTTGCGATCGGGAAATAATCGCATGAATGTGGAATCGCTGGCGATGATGTTGCCGTCGGCGGTGAAAGAAGTGCCGAGGGTAAACAGTCCCCCTACTTGAACGCTGCGTTCGTTGAGTTCTGTTTCTAAGGTAGATTGTTGCTGAAAAATTTGCGCGATTTCTCCGTATTCCGGACGAGAAGCTCGATCGAACAATACTCGATTGAACATTTGAATTTGATGCAAGTTTTGATTGACTTCTGGTAAATTAAATGTTATGTTTCCCGGATCGATACCGAAAACTAAAATCGTTCGAGTAGTGCGAGTTGTAGGATTGCGCCACTCTCCGGTGCCGATGTACAGCGAACTTACCGATTTGACTCCTGGAAATCCTTGCGCTTGGTACAATCTCTCTCTTTTGAAGCTTTTTACCGCAGCAAATGTTTCAAATTGAGGGTTGATTAAAACTAAGTCTGTTTGCAAACTTTGATGGGGTTTGATAGCAGAATCAAACAAGGCTTCTTGGAATCCAATTTGCACGAACATGAGAATATCTGCGAAAGCAATTCCTGCAACAGCAACGGCAAGGCGCGTTTTTTCTCGGGTGACTTGCAACCAAGCCAATGGTGTTTTGCGAAACATAAATTTTGTTAAACAGTTGACAGTTGACAGTTGACAGTTGACAGTTTGACTGGTTCCCAGGCTGTGCCTGGGAATCCATGCCTAGAGGCTCTGCCTCTTGTGAACCCTCGCGAGGCAGAGCCTCTGGATCTGCATTACCAGGCTCTGCCTGGTAACGAGTTGAATGAGTTGAAACCGCCCCGTCCCACCCCCGCCAATAGCCGAATCGCTATGAAGGTGTTTCTTCAATTTTGCGGTGCCGCATGAGGAGAAATAAAGGCAAAGCCAGGGAAACACCAACCAATAAATTGCTGGCAACATAAACCCACAAGTTCTTCATTTTTAACCGCGTTCCCTCGGTAAATACAAACAGCAAAAGAACCAAAGAAGACACTATTAAATCGAGTCCAAAAAAGCTGGAAATATCATTAGCAAACAACTGTGCAAAAAAAGCATTGACATTCAATCCTTCTGCCAACAAGAACTTGACAAACTGAGATATTGGCAAAACAGTGCCTGCAATACAGAGAACCGAGTACGCAGTTTTTAGCATATCAAACACTCCATTTTTAACAACCCGATCGACTCATTTTGTAATGTCGTTTGTAGTGTGGACTTTAGTCCGCAGCCGGAAAGCGGACTAAAGTCCACACTACGAACCTTTTTTGTTATGGTAATCGACTGGACGCGATCTAACTCATTTCGTAAGGTGCGCACTGCGCACCCTCTACTCTGAATTAATCAAAGCTTGAATGTCACCTTGCATAATTAAGCTAATATTCCGAGAAATCTTATCAATTTCCCAATTCCACCACTGAATTTCTAACAATTGTGCAACTTCTGCATCGCTGAAACGCTGCTTGATTTTACTGGCGGGATTGCCGCCGACAATGGTGTAAGGAGGAACATCTTTGACAACAACAGATTTAGCAGCAACGATCGCACCATCTCCAATTTTGACTCCCGGCATAATGACTGATTCGTAACCGATCCAAACATCGTTGCCGATGACGGTATCGCCTTTAGTCGGCAATTCCATGACTAAATCCAGGGCTGTTTCCCAACCGCCGCCAAAAATCGGAAATGGGTATGTAGAAATGCCGTCGAGTTTGTGATTGGCACCGCTCATGATAAACTTGACATTAGTGGCGATCGCGCAAAATTTACCGATAATTAATTTTTCGCTGCCATAGTTGTAAAGTAGGTTTTTCTCGAAGTTTTCCGGGTCGATCGGATCGTCGTAGTAAGTGTAATCGCCGGCGATAATATTGGGCGATTTAATTAAATTTTTGATGAAACATACTCGCGGGTGTTGCGCGATCGGATAAGGTAAATCTGGATCTGGTCCGAATTCTGCCATAGTTGTCAAACTCCTTATCAAACTCCTAGTTTTCAATTGCTACTTGTACTTGCAAGTTTGTCAATCTGGCAACTTGTTTGCTGGCTTCTGGATCGAGGTGAATTTTTACTTCGACTACTCGGCTGTCTAAGTTTTCTCCCGGCTGGTTGCTAAACACGTTTTGCCTGCTGACTTTCAAACCAATTTCTTTAACAGTTCCGGGCAATTCTCCGGCAAATGCTTGGCTGGTAACTGCTGCTTTTTGACCTAGTTTAATTTTGCCGATATCTGTTTGGTAAACTTCGGCAACAACTACCATTTGCTCGGTTTCTCCCAAGTCCGCAATTCCGTCATCGCTGATTTTTTCACCGGGGCGAGTGTGGATTTTCAGGACTTTTCCAGCGTTGGGACTGCGGATGTAAGCTTGATTTAATTCGGTTTGCGCGCGCTTGAGTTGGGCGATCGCGCTGTCGATTTCGGTTTGTGCAGCCTGGATATCTACTGGCCGCACTTCGGCTATTTTGTCGAGGGTTGCTGCGGCTTCTTTTAGTTGTTCGCTGCCGCTTTCTGTGATGCGTGTGAGTGTTGCTTCGGCTTCGGCTAATTGCTGGATTGCTGTACTGTTTGTGCGAGTAAGATTGGCTTCGGCTTCGTTAAGTTGCTGCCTTGCTGTACTGTTAATTCTATCGAGATTTGCTTGTGCTTCTTCAAGTTCTTGTTTCGAGGTACTGTTGATGCGTTTGAGATTGGCTTCGGCTTCTTTTAATTGCTGCCGGCTGGTTTCTAATGTCAGCCGTTTGCTGTCCATTACCGATTGCGAAATCGCACCTTCGGCTGCCAGTTGTTGGTGGCGCAAATATTCGGATTCGGCATTATTCAACTCGGCTTTTAATTTGTTAATAGCAGCTGTTTGTGCTGTTCTTTCGCCTTGCCACTGGGCAGCAATTCTGCTAATTGTTGCTGTTTGGGCTTTCTTTTCTCCTTGCCATTGGGCGGTGATTCTGTCGATCGTTGCTGTTTGGGCATTTCTATCTCCTTCCCACTGGGCTTGCAGGCGATCGACTGTTGCTTGCTGGGCGGTTTTATTGCCTTGCATTTCGGCTTCTAGCTTGCCAATCGTGGCAGTTTGTGCAGCTATTTCTCCCGATTTTGCTCCGGCTTTGACTTGTGCTAAATTGGCTTCAGCAACTTTGACTTTTTCTTTGGCTTCCTCTACCGCAGATTGCAGTCGATCGCCCGCATCTAAAACCGCAATTAATTGCCCTGCTTTTACGCGATCGCCCTCTTTTACTAAGAGTTTAGCAACGCGATCGCCGTCTAATGCCTGCGATACTCCCAAGCGAATTACCTCTCCTAAAGGTTCCAATCTCCCCAAGGCTGTAATTTTTCTTGGTGGCGGTGTTTCTGCTGGCAAAGGTTCGGCTTTTTTGGCTGAAGGCGCAAACTGAGAAATGCCATAAAAAGTTGTACCTGCGGTAACGGCAGCGGCCGCAATTACCAATCCTATTATCAATCTATTGTTCGGTTTGATGAAAGATTGAAACTTCATAATTAGAAGGAAGAGGGGGAGAGGGGGAGAGGGGGAGAGGGGGAGAGGGGGAGTTTTAAGTTTTGAACTTCAGAACTGTCTTTAACTCAAAACTCAAAATTCAAAACTCAAAACTCCTTACCAACTATCAATTATCAACTCCCTCCTCGGTTGGTATTTGTTTTTTTTCTAAATAAGCTAGTAGCATCTCCTTTAATAAAGTCGCTTGTTCTGCAAAACATATCTTTTCGCCTAAATAAAACCTTCTTGCTACCAATCCGTCTGCATAGTTGATAATAAAGGTTGCGATCGCCCGATCGTCCAGACCCAAGTAGCAGCAAACGGCTTCTTCGTAACGCTTGGCTGCTGTCTGTAATGCTTGATTTTTCTCGATTTCCTTGCGGGTTTTGTGCTGGCAAAAATCAAATGTTAGCAGCAAATCTTTCAAAATGTAATCCTCCTTTTTGCAGAGATAATCCATCATTGTTTCAATTCTTTCTGCTAAGGTTGGCGGACTTCCCAATTCGGCTAGCGCTTCTTCTTTTGTATCTTCATAACTCAAGTATTCAATTAATTGCTCGAACAAACTTTCTTTACTCGGAAAGTAGTGGTAAAGCGTTCCTGTAGAAACTCCAATCCCCGTAGCAATTTCTCGCATCGTAATTGAAGAATAGCCTTTTTCGGCAAAGAGTTCAAAGCTTTTATTCAGCAGTTCTTTGCGGTACAATTCGCGATCGACTATTTTTGGCATGACGATCTTAAGATTTTTGATTGTAAATTCCTAAATTCTAGGTTATCGAAAATTTAAGATCGATCGACCAGCAAATTCTATATCGAACATCCGATATAAAAATTGTCACTGCAAAAAAATAATTTGGCAGCGATCGCAGAAAATTCTATATCGAACAATCGTTATAATTAAGTTTTGCACGGAGTTGCGGAGTTTGTCAAGGGTAGGGCAAAAATTAACTGAGAATGACGTACTGCTTCTATAGGTGTTAGGTGTTAGGTTTGAGGTTTGAGATTTGAGTTTTGAGTTTTGAGGTGCAAGTCCCTCTCACCTAACAAGTCAGACACCTACCACATCCCACCTACTACCCAGCACCTACCACCTAACGCCTACCTCTTTTTTTCTACTTAGTTTGAAAAGCCCGAACAAAAAATCAAGGTTTTTTGATAATTCTGTTTGCTGGATTTAACGCCCCAGACAGGGCTGGCAGGGTGTACCCTACAAGCAGATTGAATGGTGACAATTCTGTGAAAATTATGAAATAAATTAGTAACTAACACTAAGACTTATAGAATAACAACGTGATTTTATAAATATCAACCAATTCTCCAAACAAAAACAAGTTTGGTATTAGTTATGGGAGAACAAAAGTGCATTGGCATTCTCACAAGCGGAGGCGACTGTGCGGGTTTAAACGCCGTCATTCGAGCCGTAGTTTACCGCGCTGTGGGAAAATATAATTGGAAAGTTTTGGGAATTCGTCAAGCTACTAACGGATTGATGAGCCGCCCCCCACAAGGTATACCCTTAGACATCGAAACAGTAGATCCTTGGCTGACGATCGGCGGCACAATGTTAGGCACGACAAATGAGGGAAATCCTTTTGCTTATCCGATGTCTGACGGAAGCCTGCGCGATCGCTCTGAGGAGATTATTGAAGGCTACCATCAATTAGGTCTTGATGCTTTAATCGGGATTGGCGGTGATGGAAGTCTGACTATTCTCAGGAAGATCGCCCAACAAGGTAATTTAAACTTAGTTGGCATTCCCAAAACGATTGATAATGATGTGGGAATTACCGAACGGGCGATCGGATTTGATACAGCAGTAAATATAGCCACAGAAGCGCTCGATCGACTGCATTTTACGGCTGCGAGTCACAACCGCGCAATGATTGTGGAAGTCATGGGACGCGACGCCGGACATATTGCGCTCAGCGCTGGAATTGCTGGGGGGGCAGATATCATTCTGATTCCCGAAATTCCCTACAAAATGGTCAACATTTGCGCCAAAATTAAAGAGCTTCACGATCGGGGAACAAACTACTGTTTGATTGTAGTAGCAGAAGCAGTTCGCACTGAAGCAGGCGAACAAGTCATGCACACCAATCGTTTGGGACAGCGGCGATTGGGCGGTATAGGTCAGTATTTGGCAGATACAATTTCTGAATGCAGGGGTGTAGAAACTCGCGTGGTTGTTTTGGGTCACACTCAGCGCGGGGGAATTCCTTCGCCCTTAGAAAGAGTGATAGCTTCCGCTTTTGGAGTAGCAGCAGTCGATTTAATTGCCGAGGAGAAATTCGATCGCATGGTAACTTGGCAGCAGCGCGAAGTCAGGAACGTTCCTTTGGAAGATGCCATCTCCAAATACAGGGCCGTAGAACCGGGCGATACGCTGGTAAAAACTGCCCGCGGTTTGGGAATTTGCCTGGGAGATTAGCAAGTACAAGACTGACTTGCGAGGGATCAGAAACCGGGTTTTTTACGATAATATTTCGTTCCAAACCAAAGATTTGGTAAAAACCCGGTTTCTTGAGTCTAATGTGCGACGCAAAATTTAGCGGCGGATCGACTAACAGTTACCGCAGCAGTAAAGAAGCGATCGCACTCAATAACTCCCCGCATTCTTCGGCAGCTAACAACTCACCCGAATTCCGAGCCATAACGCGATCGATATAACGCGCTGCTTGAATTTGCTCCGGCACTTTGTAGCCTTCCCAAACTTCTTTATCGGGAATCACAAACAGCAAATTTGCCAGCATCTTTCTTTGCAAAATGACCGAATTCGGGTGGGATTCAAACAGCACCTCAGTTGAACCGGAAAAAAACTGACGGATGTCAAACGTCGTTGAATTAAGCACCTGTTTTAAAGCCTGTAAAAAAATATATTGATAAACCGCAACTGAGTTATAATCCTCTAATAGAGTCTCAGCGAGCTGTTCTTGAAAAAAATCGAGATCTTCGCTTTGGCAGTGCAGCAGATCTGGCAAAGGCAAAGCCAAATTTTCCGGATGGTTGACTCGACCCCAAATATGTGTCAGAACGTGGTCTCTACTTAAAGTCCGAAAGTCCATATACAGCAGTTGACAGTTAGCAGTTGACAGTGCGAGCGTCCCCGCTCGCGATCGTCGATAATAGTTTCAGTAACTCACGATCTCCCAAGTATCTTAGCGATCGAGCCACTTTGAGAGCTAGCAGTTAGTTAATGAAAAAAAAGAGGAAAGATTGAAGAAATTTAACCCTTGGCAAATTAATTCCCCCCAAACTTTCCCCTTCCACCTCTTTATAAATTACTTTTAGCTCATTTAACAGAGGAGGAGAATCACCCGATCGGATTATCTTGGAGAAGGTGTTAGGTGTTAGGTGTTAGGTGTTAGGTGGGAGAATATTTGTGAGAGTACGATCTTACGAAATCGGAGATACTCAAGAAATTGTGCAATTGTTTTGCGACACGGTACGCGAAGTCAACATTCGCGATTACACGCAAGCGCAAGTAGATGTGTGGGCACCTGCAGATATTGATATTGAAAGTTGGGCTGAAAGTTTAAGCAGTAAATTTACCTTCGTAGCAGAAGAGGGCGGTAAAATAGCAGGTTTTGGGGAATTAGAAGCCAACGGTCATATCGATCGATTTTACTGTCACAAAGATTTTCAAAGAAAGGGAGTCGGCTCGCAAATCTTAGAAAAAATAGAGTTGCAAGCCAAAAGTTTAGGAATTAAAAAATTGTTTGCAGAAGCTAGCCTTACGGCTAAACCATTTTTTGAAAGCAAGGGATTTACTGCATTAAAACAGCAAGAAGTAGAACGCAGAGGGCAAAAGTTTATCAACTTTGTTATGGAAAAAATTATATAACAAGCATTGATGCCAAACTAAGATGTAAAATTATCTAGTGTCCGATCGATAGTAATTACTGTAGGGGGGCGTGTCCTAACTATTCTCGCCAACAATCTTCAATCTCAAAAACCCGCCCCAGCCGGGATATTATAATTAATCGATCGGACATAATATTAGATCGAATAATTTGGAGGAGGAGTGCGATGGTGACAGAGGCTACAAATGTATTGGGCGGAAAATTAGAAATTTGCTGCACCTCACCAATAACGGGTTATTATCGGGACGGCAAATGCAATACCGGTGGCGGGGATTTGGGTGCTCACACTGTGTGCGCGGAAATGACCGAAGAATTTTTGAAATTCTCCAAAAGGAGGGGGAACGATTTAAGCACTCCGGTTCCCGATTTTAGATTTCCGGGATTGAAGCCGGGGAATCGCTGGTGTTTGTGCGCTTCTCGGTGGAAAGAAGCCCTGGATGCTGGATGCGCGCCGCCTGTTGTGTTGGCTGCGACTCACGTATTAACTTTGGAATATGTTTCTTTGGATGAATTGAAGGAACATGCTGTCGATTTTTCGGATGATTCTGCTGATTCTTAGGGAGGAATTAACGGGAGATCGAACTTAACTGCAAACTGTTTGAGTCCAAATAAACCGGTTTTTTTGAGATTGAAGGCGGCAAACGGGTAATACTAAATCCGGGTTACTAATCCCCTTGATGAATTCTCCGTCGAGAACCCGAATCTATGCGATTGCGGAGTGCAGCGAACAATGACAATAACGGGGGTGGTAAACCCGGATTTGGTATAATTTCGTAAAAACCAGGTTTCTGCCTAATTTATAGTTGTTGAAAATTACCCTTCACAGATTAGAAGGGGCAATAACGGGCGATCGAACTTAATTGCAAACTGTTTGAAACTACAGAAACCGTTTTTTTGAGATTGGTGAGATTTCTCAAAGGTTTTAGTCTTAAGTTGACACCAACAGGCAATACCGCGTCCCTACGAAGGAAACAAAAAATTTTAATTTTTAATTCCCTGTTTGGGTTTCCCCAAAAGTTGAGCAGCCAGCGCACCGCCAACAAAGCCGAAGAAATGCGCTTGCCAAGAAACACCCGGTTGCGCGGGCAAAACTCCCCAAATTAAACTGCCGTACAAGAAACCGACAATTAAAGACATAAAAATAGCAGTAAAACTGCGTTCAAAATAGCCCCGCAGCAACAGAAAGCCGAAGTAACCAAAAACCAATCCGCTAGCACCGATATGAACTGAATTGGGCGCGCCAGTCAGCCAAACACCCACTCCGCTAACTAAGATAGTGACGGCGCTGACAATAAAAAAGTCGCTAACTTCCCGCAACATAATCAACCACCCCAGCGTCAGAAAAGGCAGGGTGTTGGCGGCTAAATGAGCAAAATTGCCGTGCAGAAAAGGCATGAACAGAATGCCCTCAAGTCCTTCGAGGCTGCGGGGTCGAATACCGAAAGCATTCAGCCTGCCTCCGAACACAAACACATCCGCAATCTCGATAATCCACAGGAGGGCGGTGCATCCTCCGAGAATGGCGGCATGGGCTTGCAATTCGCGGGTAATACTTTTAATTTCTGAGTTACTCATGGTTTTGAGGGCAATAAGAAGAGTGTTAGGTGTTAGGGTGCTAGGTGGTAGGTGTTAGGTGATAGGTACTCAGCCTTAAACCTAGAATCAGTAAGCTTTTGGGGCATTTGTATCTTTCATTTAATTAGGTGGATTTACTGACCTGGGTTATGTCTAAAGGAATAAGACTACAGCAGCGCAGTGGCTTGGCAAAATCTCGTTTTGACAGGGATAGAGTTACATATAAATCTAGTTTATAACGCCTCCCACAGCATCCTAATGAGATTGTATGAGTTTTTTGCCCGCTGTTACGGAGAATGCGGATACGCTATTTCCCAGGTTTTTTGGGAGCTACGCGATTGGTAACTATTATAACTTTAATAGAAAATTCTGCCTTTTTAGCTATTGGACAATTCATTTAGATAGGTCACAATCAAAGAGTAACTGCAAGAAGGAATTCCAAAAGCCTGAGTTTGAGCTTTAAACTCAACTGAGTGCTTGGGTTCGCGCTTGTTTGTGAAGATTTCGTGAATCCCAGCAGTTTTTATCCGGTAAAGCCACACCCGATGTTGTAGATACTTGTTGTAGATAATTGCGCAACTCTACAGATAGTTCTCGACACCTCGTTGCAAAAGAGGAAAGAGTAAGATGAATGTATTCGAGCAAACAATCTCCGATCGCGCTCTGCCAATTTTGGTAGGGCTGAGTCCACAAGATACCGCAGTTAGTGCCGCTGCAAATTCCCAACGTTACAGTCAAAAACCCAGTCAAAATCGCCGCAAGACGACTTTCGATCCTTTGCATTCACTGAAGCAGCGCCTGGACAGCATAGAAGTTAAAAGTCCTAAATTTGCTCGGCTGTTGTGCCAATTAATTCCCGCGCAGTGTCCGTTTGAGAGGGAAGTCAAAATTTTCGATCGTACTCTATTTTACATTCCGCCGCTGTGCAAGCTCAACCCCATTTACGAACAGTTAATCGGGCTGCGCTTTCGGGCTTTGTGTTACTTGGCTGATGTGTGCGGCGAAGATGTGACGGCTTACTGCTAATCGCTAATAAGTTGAAGGAAGAAGGAAGAAGGAAGAAGGAGGTGTATTGCAATAAGCCTTTTCGTAGTGAGGACTTTAGTCCTTCTCTTGAGGACTTTAGTCCTCACGACAAACTCATCAAAAATCTTGCCATGTCGGAATTTCCGCGCTATGATAAAATGTTTGTAAAAATCACGGAAAAACCGCAACCGTTACATGGCAACGAAGCCAACGATCGCATTTACTCATCTGGGCTGCGAAAAAAATCGCATCGATACCGAACACACCATCGGTTTGCTGGCCCAAGCCGGCTATCAAGTAGATTCTAATGAAGAATTAGCCGATTACGTAGTAGTCAATACTTGCAGTTTCATTCAAGCGGCGCGCGAAGAGTCCGTTCGCACTTTAGTAGAATTGGCCGAAGCCAATAAAAAAATCGTAATTATGGGCTGCATGGCCCAGCACTTCCAGCAGGAATTGCTGGATGAATTGCCCGAAGCAGTGGCAATTGTAGGAACTGGCGACTACCATCAAATAGTTGATGTCATTCAAAGAGTTGAAAAGGGCGATCGAGTTTCTTTAGTTTCTGCTGAGCCGACTTACATTGCTGATGAAACTCTGCCCCGCTACCGCACGACATCGGAAGGGGTTGCTTATTTGCGGATCGCGGAAGGCTGCGATTATCGCTGCGCGTTTTGCATTATCCCCCACTTGCGCGGCAACCAGCGATCGCGGACGATCGAATCTATTGTGGCAGAAGCCCGACAATTGGCTGAGGAAGGGGTCAAAGAAATTATCCTGATTTCTCAAATTACTACCAACTACGGCAAGGATATTTACGGCGAACCCAAACTAGCAGAATTGTTGCGGGCCTTGGGCAAAGTAGATGTACCTTGGATTCGGATGCACTACGCTTATCCCACTGGCTTGACTGCGCCCGTTATTGCAGCAATTAAAGAAACGCCGAACGTTTTACCTTATTTGGATTTGCCCTTGCAACACTCCCATCCAGAAGTTTTGCGGGCGATGAATCGACCTTACCAAGCTGGAATTAATGATGCCATAGTCGATCGGCTCAAAACAGCAATTCCCAATGCCGTGATGCGGACAACTTTTATCGTCGGCTTCCCCGGCGAAACCGATGCCCACGCAGCACACTTGGTGGAATTTGTCAAGCGCCACGAGTTCGATCATGTAGGAGTTTTTACCTTCTCTGCCGAAGAAGGCACTCCAGCCTATAGCTTGCCGAACAAACTGCCGCCGGAAATTATGGAAATGCGGCGCGATGCAGTGATGGCAGCACAGCAACCGATATCATTGAAAAAGAATCAACAGTCGGTCGGTCGGGTAGTTGATGTCTTGATCGAGCAAGAACGACCGGGAACAGGCGAAATGATCGGCCGATCGGCTCGGTTTTCCCCAGAAGTTGATGGATTGGTATATGTGACCGGAGAGGCGAGGCTGGGTTCGATCGTGCCAGTAAAAATTACCGGTGCAGATGTCTACGACCTTTACGGTGAGGTAAATAGTTGATAGTTGGGGATTGGGCATTGGGGATTGGGCATTGGGTATTGGGCATCGGGCATTGGGCATTGGGCATTGGGTATTGGGCATCGGGCATCAGGAATTCTCCATTTCTCCCCCTCTCCCCCTCTCCCCCACTCTCCCCCTCTCCCCCTCTCCCCCTCTCCCCCTCCCCCCCACTCTCCCCCTCTCCCCCTCTCCCCCTCCCCCCCTCCCCCCCTCCCTACACGGCGATCGGAGAATTTTAACGAATTTAATGTTTTGTTTCTGAATGTAAAGAGTTATGCTAAGATTAAGTCAGACATAAGCGGGGACGATCCAGATTTCTTCGCCATCCGAGCCACACTACAGGGCGATCCCACACAAGTGTCGATCGGGACAGGCGGTGAGTGCCGGCGCATCCCCAGCTAAATACCGCACCCGAAAGATTGCGGGAGAGCGCCTGAAAAAACAAACTTTTCTACTGTAGAGCGTAGTGAAGTTTCATAAAGTGGGGCGAGTCACGCTCCTCACTATAAAAAGCCTCCGAGCACTGGCTACTACCTCAGAGGAAGTCCGACAAATCCCGATCGGGAAAGTCGGAAAGTGCTGACCAAACCGCTTGCGGTTGGTACAGGTAATGATACAAACTCAAAGACGGCTGTCGGGTAAGTAAATTAGTCACCCCCGGCGAAGCTGCCCTATACTCGATTGGTATTTAAGAAGGTGCACCCAGGCGCAGCACCATAAAGAACTCGTAAGAGTTCCTGCAATTTAGAAGGCTAAAACTCGTTATTAGGAGCATTAATGAATTTATCGTTTGAAGGCTTAGGTCTTTCGGAAGCACTCGTTCGCCATCTGGAAACACTAGGCTTTGCAGAACCTACCCCGATTCAAGTACAAGCAATTCCGCACTTGCTAGCAGGTCGCGATGTCGTGGGCCAAGCCCAGACGGGGACGGGCAAAACAGCAGCATTCTCGTTGCCCATCTTGGAGCGGATCGATTTGAGTTTAAATGCAGTGCAAGCACTGATATTGACGCCGACTCGCGAATTGGCAATGCAGGTAACAGATGCAATTCGCGATTTGAGCGGTATTAGCGAGGGACCCGTCAAGCTGGGCAGTTCCGTACAAGTTTTAACAGTGTACGGGGGTCAGTCGATCGAACGCCAAATGCAGCGTTTGAAGCGGGGAGTTCACGTTGTTGTGGGTACGCCCGGACGCATCATTGATATGCTGAACCGGGGAAGTCTCAAACTAGAGCAAGTGAAATGGCTAGTTTTAGACGAAGCTGACGAAATGCTGAGTATGGGCTTCATTCAGGATGTTGAAAAAATCCTGGACGCTGCACCGTTAGAGCGTCAAACGGCGTTTTTCTCGGCGACGATGGAACCTTCGATTCGCAAATTGGTAGCGCGGCATTTGCGCAATCCAGTTAACGTTACAGTCGAACAGCCGAAAGCAACGCCGAAGCGCATCCGCCAAGGCGTGTACATGGTGCCGCGCGGTTGGTCGAAGGCGAAGGCTTTGCAGCCAATTCTAGAAATGGAAGACCCGGAATCGGCGCTGATTTTCGTGCGGACTCGGCAGTCAGCGGCGGAACTTACCAGCCAACTGCAAGCAGCCGGCCACAGCGTTGATGAGTATCACGGCAATTTGAACCAAGCGCAGCGCGAACGCTTGCTGTCTCGGTTCCGCCAAAGTCAGGTGCGTTGGGTGGTAGCGACTGACATCGCTGCGCGGGGTCTGGACGTGGACCACTTGACCCACGTGATTAACTACGATTTGCCCGACAGCGTGGAAAGCTACGTGCACCGGATCGGCCGCACGGGCCGGGCGGGCCGAGAAGGAACGGCGATTACGCTGATTCAACCCATCGACCGCCGGAAACTGCGTTTGATCGAGCGCCACGTCCGCCAAAACCTGACGGTGCGATCGATTCCGACGCGGGCGCAAATTGAAGCGCGACAGTTGGAGAAAATGCAAAATAAGGTGCGCGAGGCGCTGACTGGGGAACGGATGGCATCTTTCTTGCCGCTGGTGTCTCAGTTGTGCGAGGAGTACGACCCCCACGCGATCGCGGCTGCTGCTTTGCAAATGGCTTTCGATCAAAGCCGTCCGGCTTGGATGGGTGCGGATTACGCCCAGCAGGAAGATCCCCCAATCGACAATACCCTGAAGCCGATTTTGATCAAAAAGCGGTCTAAGAATCCTGCGGGGGCTGCTAATTCTGTTACCCCGACAGGTTCTGGAAGTCCGACTTCTCCGGTGCCGCAGAACAGTTAGAAAGTTAGGTTAAAAAGTAAGGCGGGAAATTCCCGCCTTATTTTTTGATAATTTTTTTCGACGGAGAATTCATCAAGGGGATTAGTAACCCGGATTTAGTATAAGAGAGCAATTGTACAAATGATATAGAATTGCATTACAAAATAAGTTCGATCGTAAATTCAGTTCCCTCACCCGGAACTGACGTGCAAAACAATTTACCGCCGTGTTTGTCACTGACAATTTGCCGCGCGATCGACAGCCCCAAACCCGTGCCTTTACCCACGGTTTTTGTGGTAAATAAAGGTTCAAATAAATGTTTTTGAATCTCTTGTGTCATTCCCAATCCGTTATCGGCAATGCGGACGATCGCCCTGTCTTTGCGAGTAGCAGTAGCGATCCTAATTGCCAGAGAACGCCGATCTTTTTCCCAAGCCTCTTCTAAAGCATCGATCGCATTTGCTAACAGATTCATAAATACCTGATTTATCGGACCCGGATAGCATTCGATCGCGGGCAATTCACAGTAGTTTTGAATCACTTCGATCTCCGGGCGCTCGGCCCGTTCTTTGAGGCGGTGTTTTAACAGCAAAAGCGTGCTGTTTAAGGCTTCGTGGAGGTCGATCGCAATTCGAGTATCGCGATCGGCACGGGCAAAGTTCCGCAGCGACAGCGAAATATCTTGAATGCGTTCGCTGCCTGTTTGCATTGAATCTAAAAGGTTAAAAAAATCCTCGATCGCAAACTCCAAATCTAACGTTGAAATCGCGCTTGCAATCTCCGGTACCGGTTGGGGATAATGTTTTTTATAAAGGTTAAGCACTTGAGTAATGTCCTCAAGATATTCCTTTGCGGGCGGAATGTTGCTGGCTAAAAAAGTTAGCGGATTGTTAATTTCGTGGGCGACTCCGGTAACGAGTTGCCCCAAAGCAGATAGTTTTTCTTGTTGGACTAACTGTATTTGGGCTTGCTGCAAAGCCGCTGTACGTTCTTTTACTTGCTCTTCCAAATTGTCGGTTAACTGTTTGAGCTTCCAGTGAATGTTGACTCGGGCGATTACTTCGTCTTGTTCAAAGGGTTTTGTAATATAATCTACTGCGCCTAAGGACAAGCCTTTTAGCTTGCTTGCGGCGTCAGCTAGTGCCGTCATAAAAATTATTGGAATAGCATTTGTTGTGGGGTTAGCTTTAATTCTGCGGCAGGTTTCAAAGCCGTCGATTCCTGGCATTTGGATGTCCAGCAAAATCAATTCTGGCAAACAGTTTTTGCTCCGATCGAGCGCGCATTTTTCTAACATAGAAATTGCCGTTTCGCCGTCTACTGCTACTCGCAGTTTGTAACCCGCACTTTTTAATGCTTGCGATATTACTGATAAATTAGTTGCATTATCGTCTACAATCAAAATAAATTTGTTTTCTGTACAGGATATCATATTTCCTATTAAACGTTTGAGAGATATTTATCGATCGAGGTCAGCAGTTCTTTGACTTGAAATTTTTCAGCAAGTTCGAGTATTTGATGGCAGAATAATTTAAATTCTGGATGCTCTGTTTGAGTCCGATCGGCCATCTCGATTATCCCATCTAAATCGCCGGCTTCAGCTAGTTCGTGGAACTGGTTCAAAATTTCGATGGGGGGCGGTTGCATTTCCTGGGTTGCGACATCCTCTTCGCCATCTTTGTCGGCTGTTAGTGTTGCTTCATAGATCCATTCGAGTAACAAGTATTTTTGAATTAACCCCAACAATCGATCTGCTTGTACGGGTTTTGGCAGAAAATCATTGCCGCCCGCATCTAAACTTTTTTGGCGATCGATTTCAAACACGCTTGCAGATGACACCAACACGATTGTATCTTTCAGTTGAGGATGATTGCGAATTTCTCGCAATAACTCTAATCCGTCCATGACTGGCATGGCTAAATCGGTGAGGATCAAATCCGGTGCTAATTCTAGGGCGCGATCGAATGCTTCTTTGCCATTGCTAGCTTCAATAGTGGAAAAGCCGATCGGTTCGAGCAAATTCACCAGTACAGCGCGGTTTTCCCACCTGTCATCCGCGACGAGAATTTTGCGTTTCTCGCCTCGGTAGCCGGTGACAGCACCCTGTTCTACAATTCTCGAAAGTTCGGCCCAGTCTTGGGCTTCTGGAAGTTCCACTTCAAAGGAAAAAACGCTGCCTTCTCCCACACGGCTTTCTACTTTAATTTCACTCTGCATCAGCGTTACAATTTTTTGGCACAGCGCCAGCCCCAATCCCGTACCTTCCGATCGCTTTTTCAGATCTCCAACTTGCTCGAAAGGCTGGAAGATTTTTTCAAGTTGTTCCGGCATGATTCCCGGGCCTGTATCTTCAACTAAAAAGCGAATGGTGTATGAGTTTTGGGTGATTAATTTGTGATTTTTATTAGACTCGTTGATTGAAGAATTACCAGCTAGTTTATCATTTTTGATGATTCTTACTTGAAAAACTACCCGACCTTTTTCGGTAAATTTAATTGCGTTACCGAGCAAATTCAGCAGCATTTGTCTCAAGCGTTTTTCGTCGCCAATAACACCATCAGGCATTTCCGAATCGGCGCGCAAGTCGAACGCAATTCCTTTTTCCTGGGTGCGAACCACACAGATTTCCACAACGCCTTGGATGAAGGAAGGAAAGTGAAAAGGAACCGGATGCAGTTCGAGTTTGCGGGCTTCGATTTTGGACAAATCCAATATGTCGTTAATCAGCACGAGCAGGTGGGAACCGCACTGATAGATGACACCAACGCCTTTGCGTCCTCGATCGGTAAGGGGTTCGCTGCGCTGCAGGATTTGCGCGTATCCTAAAATGCCGTTGAGGGGAGTCCGCAATTCGTGACTCATGTTAGCAAGGAATTCGCTTTTAGCGCGGTTGGCATTGTCTGCTTTTTCTGTAGCTTGTTTGAGTTCTGCGGTGCGTTTTTCTAGCTGTTGTTCGAGTTCTGAATTGGCGTTTTCTAGGGCATTAAAGGAGTCGCGCAATTGCTTTGCCATGCGGTTGAATGACTGGGCAAGCACTCTCAATTCATTGTTTCCGGCGACTTCAACGGTGCGATCGAACTCTCCGGCGGCGATCGCTTCTGATACTTTGCTTAACTGTAAAATCGGTTTGGCGATCGAGCGAGAAGTCCATAAACCTAAAAGTGTAGCGATAGCTAGCGCGCCGATACACAACATAATTGTAGTGCGCGTATTGGCATTAATTTGCCCCATAAAATCGGATTCGGGAACGGCAACAACTACCAGCCAATCCAATCCCCATTCATCTTTCCAAGGTAGAACTTTGACAAACTGACGCTGCTGGGCCAACATAAATTCAAGTTGCTGGCTTTGTTGAATTTTGTGGAAATCTTGAAAGAGATTTTTCAGATGCTGAGCGGTACTGGCAATTAACGGATCGCTGCTGTTAATCGCCGGCAGTCGCTCTGCTTTGCCGCTGACAATTGTGAAAGGTTGTTCTGAACTTGAGGAAGCAACGATCGACCCGCTGCGTTCGATGATGAAAATTCTACCGGCAGGACTAAGCTTTAATTGACGCAGAAAATCGCTAATTTGTGCGAGCCGTTGGTCTACTCCTATGACGCCGATTAATTGTCCGTTTTTCTCGTATACGGGTCGGTTTGCCGAAACTGAAAGCGTGTAAGGTGGAGACTGCCATTGATAAAGTGTCCACGTGGGTTTTCCCGCTCGGGCTGTCTGCACGTACCAACCTTCTTCTTTTGCGATGTATTGTCCGTTGTTGAGAGCCAAAGTCGTGCGATTTCCCTCGCTATCTGTGTTAAAAATATACCAATTTTGCTTGACGTTGCGCGACTTAGAAACTTCATCAACTGTAATGCGATCGTCCTCAAAAAAACGCCCAGCGCCTGCAAAATCGCCCGATGTAAAAGCAAAGCCAATGTAGCCGACATTGTGCTGTTGCAACTGCTGCCAAAAAAACTTTCCGAGTTGTTCTAAATTGTTGTAATCTAGCAATCTCATATCAACAGCATCGCCGTTGATTTCTGCAAGGTGGCGCGCTGTGTTGAGTTGGCTGTCTAAATGTTGGCTGATGCGGCCGCTCACCTCTGTTTGGAGTTGAGATGCCAAATCGTTGATTGCCTTCTGTCCGTTGCGGAAAGATAAGTAGCCGACAATGCCCACCGCACCGAAGATTTGTAGTACGAACGGGACAATTAAGGTAGCTCGCAGCGGTATGTTACCGATCTGTTTGCGCGGGGTTGAGGGCTGAGATGAGGGCATAATAGATCGCGATTAAGTCTGGAAAGCAGGAGGATTTAGTTGTTCGGCGGCGTACAGAAGTTTAACTGAGGCAGCAGCTAAATCATTTTTGCTCGACTACACTTAGTTGCTTGTTAGTTGCTCGATCGTTTTCAGAGATTACTCGATCGGGCGATCGGCTTTTTTGGGGAATCAATAACTGTGCTTTTGTAGTTTAATTTTAAGGCACAAATCCTTTAACCCGAGCTTTTGCTTAGTCCAATTCAATATTTTGGTCGATCGTGCCGACAATTTAGGCCCCTTTTATGCTAGGTAAACAGTTGACAGTTGACAGTTGACAGTGGAGCGCGAGGTTTTTCAACAGTTGAGATTTGAGGTTTGAGATTTTGCCTGGGACTGTTGACAGTTGAGAGTTGACAGCGAGGTTTTTAATAAAATAAATCCCAAATCCCCAATCTTAAAATCCCCATCGAAAATCAAAAATCGCAAATCGCAAATCGAATTGTGGTATTCTCATAAAAGCCATCTCTCCATCAAATCACCAATTTAGATGACTGCAATAGATTCTGCCCAACACAAAAAGGCCAAAGCTCTCAAACCTTCCAGCCGCCGCCCCGCTAAAGAACTTTGCAGCGAATGCGGTTTGTGCGATACATATTACATTCATTATGTCAAGGAATCTTGCGCTTTCTTAACTCAGCACATCGCGGAACTGGAAGCGGAAATTCACGGGCGATCGCGCGATCTCGATAATTCCGATGATTGGTATTTCGGCGTCAATCAAAACATGATGGCGGCGCGGAAAAAAGAGCCGATCGAAGGCGCTCAATGGACGGGAATTGTCAGCACGATCGCGATTGAAATGCTGGAAAAAGGCATTGTGGAAGGCGTTGTTTGCGTTCAAAACACCAAAGAAGACCGCTTCCAACCGATGCCGATTATTGCCAGAAACCGCGAAGAAATTCTCGCAGCAAAAGTCAACAAACCGACTCTTTCTCCCAACCTTTCGGTACTGGAACAAGTCGAACAATCGGGAATGAAGCGGTTGTTAGTAATTGGAGTCGGCTGTCAGATTCAAGCCTTGCGCACCGTCGAGAAAAAACTCGGTTTGGAAAAGCTTTACGTTTTAGGAACTCCCTGCGTGGATAACGTCAGCCGCGCCGGATTGCAAAAATTCTTGGATACGACTAGCCGCTCGCCGGAAACAGTCGTGCATTACGAATTCATGCAAGATTTCAATATTCATTTCAAACACGAAGACGGTTCGATCGAAAAAGTGCCGTTTTTCGGATTGAATACTAAGGAATTGAAAGATGTTTTTGCTCCTTCTTGTTTGAGCTGTTTTGATTACGTCAATTCTTTAGCAGATTTAGTTGTCGGTTACATGGGCGCGCCCTTTGGCTGGCAGTGGATTGTCGTGAGAAATGACACCGGACAAGAAATGTTAGATTTGGTAATGGACCAGTTAAACACTCAGCCGGTAATGTCTCAAGGAAATAGAAAAGAAGCAGTTCAACAAAGCATTCCGGCTTACGAAAAAGGAGTGACATTGCCGATGTGGGCGGCGAAGTTAATGGGAGTTGTCATTGAGAAAATCGGGCCGAAGGGTTTGGAATACGCGCGGTTTTCGATCGATTCTCATTTCACTCGCAATTACCTGTACGTGAAGCGGAATTATCCCGAAAAATTGGAGGAACACGTACCGGAATACGCCAAACGGATTGTCGGGCAATACAAGTTGCCAGAGGTATAAACTTGCATGGTGCGTCAGTAAAGAAAGTCTGGATTATTAAAACAATAACGGCAACTGACGCACCATCTATTCGGTTTGTAGTGTGGACTTCAGTCCGCAAATTTATGATGGCTGATACCAAATCTGGCTTCTTCATCCCCGTTATAAATGGTGCATCGCTCGTTTAATCTCGGTTTAAGCGCGAGAATTATCAAGGGGGTAACAAACCCGGATTTGGTATGAGGCGTGTTATCAAACTTCTCCTTCAGATTTAGAGCCTCCTGAATCACCTTTAAAAATTGAAGTTTAGACTAAACAGGCGACAGTCGCTGCATTCAACGGCGGAAACGGTCGCTGGCGATTATCAACTCTCAACGAGAGACTGTCAACTGTCAACTATTTTAACGCCGTTTTTTACCAATTAATATTAGGACGATCGCGCCCAACACCCCTGCAACAATTCCCAAACCCATACTCAGCCCAAAAACTGCATGGACATTCATCTGATTTTGATTGCTGGCGGGACTGTGAATTTGACTTGCATAGGTGCTCGCAACTACGCCGCTAGTGGCAATTCCTACGCCTACCGATCCGATCGTAACATTCAAAGTTCGATCGCTCTTAGCCCTCTCAATTTCGATAATACCTTCGATGGTTTCGATCGCATTTTCCAACAACCTCAAACCCGCACTCAAACTCCGATTGTCCGCCGCCACTTGCCAGACATACTTCTCCTCAGCAAAATCGCTGAAACTTTCCATAAACTTGAACGCTTCGGCATCACTTGCCATATCTTTACCGATAGTTTTCAGCCGTCTCTGATAATTTTTAAGATTAGTTTTGATGGTATTTTCTTGTTCTTCCAATCTACTAAGGTAACTAGCATAAACCGAGAAAATAGTCAACGAATCAACTAAATCTTGCTGCAAATTTTTCAAATCAACTTTCGGCGCATTTACCTGTTGCGGAAGTTGAGTAACAATGTCTTGAATTGTGCGCGCTGCCTCTTTTAAATCGGCTTTAAGTTGGCGGCTTTGAGTGTAAGCCCAAATCACTTTATTGCGGAAGGCAAACAATCGCATTAAATGCACGTAAAGTTTAGCGACAGTCTTATTAATATTGCCAATTGCTTGACCGCCATTGTAGGTAAACAAGCAAATTAAGACATGATGATTTTGACCAATATTTCCCCTATCTCCCGGTGGTAGCCACAACTCGTAAAAATCAGCATTTAAAAATTTATTTGTAGATTTTAAGTCTCTCTCCCATTTAGCATTAGGAAATAAATTTAATTTGCTATAGCAAGTTTTAGCAGTTGCTAAAGCATCTTGGTCATTAGCAGTCAACTGTCCCCAAACCAGCCAACTTTGACCAATTGTAGCAGGTGGATTGACGCGGGAAATCACCTGTTGTTTCAGCCATTCCAAACAGTCAATTTCTTTCGGTTTAAATGTGTTTTCCTTGTCGGTTTCTATTTTTCCAGACAAGTCAAACTGTGCCGCATAAGTATCGCCGATTTTCACGGGATAAGCGTAGCCATCGAGGGGAGACTCAAAAGCTGCTATTTTTTTGTCGCCCAGTAACTCGATATACTCAGCAGTTTCTGTTTCAGCTTGCTTGAGTTGTTCTAATTGTGACGCAGAGATTTTGTCGCCATAAATTTTTTGCCAAAACCGCCAACTGTTTTGGCTAATCTTCTCCTCATTTTGCCCGATACCGTCTGCTAAATCGTACACAAACAAATCGACAGTTGGGTAGATCAGCCAATTCTCGTTACTCATGGACAAATCCATCTGCGATCGACCTTAAGATTGTATCTCGACTTGCCTTCACGGAGTCCTTAGCTTGCAAAATTTTTATGAGGAATTCTCTAAAACCACGGGGCGGGACTTGTGCTTCTATTCGATTGAGAATTTCCGGCAAATCTGGTAAATCTCTGATGTCGCTAGCGGTGTTATCTATTTCGGTGTTAGTAGTATTGTTAATTTCAAATTCAGCATTCGGCCGAGGCCCTTTATTGCGTTGGTTGCTTTGTTTCCTTAACCAGACACGATTATTTTCATAAGCAGCTAGCAGAGGAGGATGCAGTTTTGTAAGTCTTAGAATATCGCTAACTGTACAAGTTTCATCGATTTGATTAAATTCAGATTGGACTGCGACGGGCAACGGTTCGGTTTGTTGCAGTATTGCCGCAATAAAAGCTTTGAAAATCTCGTCTTGCGTATCTTTCATAATCCTGTGATAGTAAAGGCAGCCCAGTAGTAGGGATGCTGATAGGGTGGATCTAATTCTATTGTAGCCAATGCTCGGAGATCGATTTCCAAAGAATCGATTAAGGTAACTTCAACTTCAGAAAGTTGGAGGCTGTTTGCGGAAATTTTGTCAATTTCCCCTTGATACCAGGCGGCTAAATCCTCGCGGGTGGATTCTCGCAGCCATTTTTGAGCATTTGCTAAAGCCACGGGTAAAGAATCGCCGGCTTCTCGCCAGCGTTGGTAAAAATAAATCATTAATAAGGCACTCGCGTCGGATTTTACGGGCCACAGGGTACTGACAACACTGCCAACTCCGGCGCGCATAAAACCGCTAGTCAATCCCACATATTCGGCGAGAATTGTTTGTTTTTCCGTCAGTGCGGTTTCGCAAGCGGAAAGGCAGATTAATTGGTAGTTGCCGAGGTCATATTTGACAATTTCTCTGACTGTTAATCGGTGGCTGTCACTTAAGTATAATGTGGATTCTAGGGGATTCTCGAAATTGTAGCTGCCGTGGCCGGTGAAGTGAAAAATATCGTGCGATTGTTGCAATAATGTTTTAACTCGATCGAGAGTAACTTTATCTTCTTTTTTATCGCGGCTATCTTCGTCTTCTTTTTCTTTGAGTCGGGTAGAGTTGGGAAACATTCGGCAAATTATTTCTGATTCGCTTTCGGCGGCGGGGATGGAGTCGAGCTCTTTTTCTTGGCCGTTTTTATCGGTAATTTTGCTGCTGGGATTTTCGATGCTGAGGATGGCTAGATTACCAGCATTCAAAGTTTCGCTTGTTGAGGGAGGAATCTGTTCGCTCAAAGTCCCCCTTATTAAGGGGGATTTAGGGGGATCTGGATTGGGAGGTAAGTCAGAGATTTCGGTTGGGTTTTCCAGGCTTCGATCCCCCCTAGCCCCCCTTAAGAAGGGGGGGACCGGAGTGTTTAAAGTCTCGCTTGTTGAAGGAGGAATCTGTTCGTTCAAAGTCTCGCTTGTTGAGGGAGGAATCTGTTCGTTCAAAGTCCCCCTTCTTAAGGGGGATTTAGGGGGATCTGGATTGGGAGGTAAGTCAGAGATTTCGGTTGGGTTTTCCAGGTTTCGATCCCCCCTAGCCCCCCTTAAGAAGGGGGGGACCGGAGTGTTTAAAGTCTCGCTTGTTGAGGGAGGAATCTGTTCGTTCAAAGTCCCCCTTATTAAGGGGGATTTAGGGGGATCTGGATTGGGAGGTAAGTCAGAGATATCGGCTGGGTTTTCCAGGCTTCGATCCCCCCTAGCCCCCCTTAAGAAGGGGGGGACCGGAGTGTTTAAAGTCTCGCTTGTTGAAGGAGGAATCTGTTCGCTCAAAGTCCCCCTTCTTAAGGGGGATTTAGGGGGATCTAGACTTGGAGATAAACGAGAGATTCCGCTAAACCGATGTTGCAAATTAATTCCAACTGCCGCGCTTGGCAAATAACTCACCACAAAATCCCGACTGAACAAAGCATGAATTGGGAAGCGGTGCAAATCCCGATGCGGCATCAAAATTAACTTGCTAATTCCCTTTAATTGCTGTTCGACGACATCTATTTTCAGAATTTTCTTGAGTCGATCGAATTTACGTTCCATTCCCGCACGCCAAGGATGATTTTGTTGACCGGCTTTCTCCTTAGATTGATAATCGGTGTATTGTTGGTTCCACTCCTTCACCCATTCTTCAAATTCATCGGGAAAATCGCTGAAACAGGTTTCGGGAGACAACAAGCCATCGGATTTAATGATGAATGTTGTCAGGGCTGCGTCGCTGAGATGCCAGTAAATGGCGGCTGTTGTGGGATTAATCAGTTGCTGAATTTGGGCGTGAGTGACTTTCTCTTCTGCTTGGTAATCGGGAGTTGGCAAGGCATCCAGCAGCCAAGATAGGCAGACGTTTTTATCTATTTCTGCTGTTGCTAAGGCTTCGGCAAATTGCCCGGATTGGATGAATATATTTACGGTTAATTGTTCAAAGCTAACTAACTTGTCGGTGAGTTGCTGTTGGGTGAGTTGGGAATAGTTTTGCTGTTGCAGTAAGCCGTGCAATAACTCGGTGGCATATCGTTGTAATCTCTTCGCTTCCTCAGTTTGCTTTAAGCTGACTAAAGTTTTGATTAATTTCTGCAAAACTTGTAGATGCAGTTTGAGGAAAGTATCTTTAGTTAGAGTTTTGAGGGCTTCTTGGTAGCTGGTGGCGGCTTTATTCCAATAGGTGTTGGGAGAATTGAGTTTTCCTCGGCTGTAGTGAGCATTTCCTAGTGCTTGATGCAGCAATCCGTATCCTTCGGGGTGGGTATTTGGCGGGCAATACTCTAAGCCTGTTTTTAATGTTAATATTTGTCCTTCATAGCCGCGCTGTGTCAGGTTGTGAGTTAAGAGAGTTCTGGTTACTGGTGGAGATTTAGGAAATTGTAGCTGTAATATTTCATAAACTACCTGGTTATGTCTGGGTGAATTTTTGACTGCATTGCCCCGATTGTGCCAGGCTTCGTGTTGATATGGTTTGATTTCTAAGTCTTTGTCGAAGGATGCGATCGCTTCTTCAAACCTGCCTAATTTACCCAGTGCAACGCCACGATTATTCCAGGCTGCGCGATCATCTGGTTTGATTTCTAAGGCTTTGTCGAAGGACGCGATCGCTTCTTCAAGCCTGCCTAATTCATCCAGTGCAACGCCACGATGATTCCAGGCTTTGCGATCATCTGGTTTGATTTCTAAGGCTTTGTCGTAGGAGGCGATCGCTTCTTTAAGCCTGCCTAATTTACCCAGTGCAACGCCACGATTATTCCAGGCTTTGCGATCATCTGGTTTGATTTCTAAGGCTTTGTCGTAGGAGTATATCGCTTCTTTAAGCATGGCTAATTCACCCAGTGCAACGCCGCGATTATCCCAGGCTTCGTGAAAATCTGGTTTAAATTCTAAGGCTTTATCGTAGGAGGATATCGCTTTTTCTAATCTGTCTAAATAATACAGTGCAATGCCCCGATTGTGCCAAGCACGGTAAAAATCTGGTTTGATGTCTAAGGCTTTGTTAAAAGAGGCGAGCGCTTTTTCATATTCTTTTAAATTATCGCAAAATATAATACCCCTGCCGTTCCAGCATTCGTGAAAATCTGGTTTGATTGCTAAGGCTTTGTCGTAGGAAGCGATTGCCCCTTCAAAATCGCCTAGATCGTATTGCTCTTCACCTCGATCAAACCACGTTTTAGCCTCTCCATCAACATCCTCCCCAACCGGAAACCGAACCAAAATCTTCCTACCAACATTCCCCGCCGCCTCTGACAATTCCCCACCCACAATTCCACTCAACAACTCCAACCTGCGCGCCAATTCCTGAAGCGATTCCACCGCATCCGCAGACGCACTATCCCCGCCCTCCAACAATCGATTCCCAAACCTCCGCAACCAAGCCGCCAATTCACCATCTTTAATCCGTTTCGCGATTAAGAATCCCGCAACATCGCCTCTTCCCCAGCCGCCATTCACCCCTTCGAGAAGTTCCATCAACTTCGACTCGTATTCCGCATCGGTTAAAGTTGGCCGCGGTGGAGGATGTGTTGGTTGATTCTCCGGGGGATTGGTGCCCAATAGTCGCTGCATTAATTGTTTGAGGAAGCGCCGGATTTTATCTAACATTGGTGAGATGTTGCGACGGTTGATATTTTTTATTGTAGCAAGATTTTTGGGGAGCGAGTCCGCCGGCTAGGGGTTGAAAAGGCTGTCGGAGTTTGTCGTGAGTCCGACAGTCCGCCAGGGGTTGAAAACCCCTGTCTCATAGCGCAAGTCCTCTGGAAGAGGACTGAAGATGTGCAATAGGTCGATCGAGCATGATGTTTTTAATACGATCGATTATCTTTTTAATTATTTTTATCGTTATGTCGATCGAACGCGATCTTTTTAAGATGACTAATTACCTTTTGAAATTCTTATCAGTCCTCTTCAGAGGACTTTTGCTATGAGACTGGGGTTTGAACCCCCGTCGGAATTTGCCGTTAGTCTCACATAAAAGAGGACTAAAAATGTGCAAAATACCGCTCAATTAAAATTCAACAATTGCAAGATTCTTTGCAGCGGAATTTCTGCCCAATCCAAGCGATAATTCAGTTCGTAAGCCAACTCGGAAACCGCTTTTTCTAAAATGTAAGCATTCAGCAAAACTTCCAATTCCGGTGCAGATTTGGGCAAGAAATTTGCATCGGCGGCCGTTGACAGATAACTGTTAACAAAAGTCAGACTGACCCAGCGGTGCCAAACATTCGCCCACTGCTGCATTTCCGCTAAATTTTCCGGGCGAATCGTGCCGCTTTCTACTTCGTTGCGCAGCGCCAGAGTTACGGCGTAACTGAAAGATTGCAGCATTCCCGCAACATCTCGCAAAGGCGACCTTTTCATGCGCCGTTCGCTTAACGGGCGACTCCGTTCGCCTCCGAAATCAATAATTACAAAGTCTTTGCCCGTATACAGCACTTTTCCGAAATGAAAATCTCCGTGACAGCGAATTCTTTGGGCCGTGATTTTCAAATGCAAAACTGATTTGAAACGTTCCATCAGCAAGCCTTCTCGATTCAGCAGATTTTGTCCCAATTTTTGCGTTTCTGGCGGCAGTTTGGAGAGGTGTTTTTTCAGCAGCAGCAATGTTCTTCCTGCCAGATTTCTCATGTATTGGTAGATGGAACGCTGGTAAAATGAGGTAAAGCTTTCTGGGGCAAAATCGGGATTTTCCGTGTCATCAGCTAAAGCTAGGTGAAGTTCGGCCGTCCGCTGTCCTAATAGTTGCGCTGATGCTAAATAAGGACCGATCAGTTCGCGGACTAATTCGGGAATTTCTAGGGATAAATCGGATACTAGAGAGTTGGAATACTGCTGCATTTTTGCGGCTACAGCATTGGGCAAATAATCCTCGGGTGAAGTAGAGAAATTCTCGCCGCCATACTTGGCTTCTACTGCCATTGTTTGCTCGAAATAGTCGCGCAATACGTCTAATGTATAAGACCAAGCATCCCTGCTGTCGGGGATAAGTTTTTGCAGGATGCCGACGGCCATTGTTTCTTGTCCTTCGGCGCGGTATTCTAGAGATCCAGTAATTGGTGCGTAGTGTTGGATCGAGTTGCGATCGGTTAAAAACCGCCCGATTTCTAATTCTGGATTGGTGCCACCTTCAGCTTTGCGCAAGAGTTTGAGTACGAATCGATCGCCGTAACCTGCGGATGTGTTGCTGTGTTCTCTTTTGAACAAATGAGGCGTGAGGTGCGATAAATCTTGTTCTGAACCGAAGGTATTTTCGGGTATTCCTAACAGTTGACCTGCTGCACCTTTGTAAGTGCGAGAATGCGCGATCGCCTCCAACAGCGCCACTAACAAACCCCGATCGCCCGCAGCATCAAACATTAACCCGACTTCGTTAGTTTCTGGGAATTCAATGCGGGCGATCGCTCTTTCTTCTCCCTCATTTTTAATCTCTTCCCAACCTATCGGTAACAGGTAAGTTTCCGGCATTCCTTCAGTATAATTCAACTGTAAAAACAGCAAGTAAACTGTATATTCTGCCCCCGCATTATCTTTGCATTCTACTGGTATAACTTCTGCAATTTGCAAAGATTGAATTGTCCTGTCCGTGCTGGTAAACCAGCGGTTGGAACGCAAGTAATCCGGCAAAATATCGATCAGTCGATCGCTCAATTGGCTGGTAGAAAAAGCTGTTTTCCAGTTGCCGCTGACCGCCAATAATGGCAGTTTTTTGTGAGGCGAATGCAGCGCAAAATCTTCGTGTTTGACAGTCAGAGTAAACCAGTAAAACGAGTGGGGACTCAAACTCAAAAAGTAAGGCGATTCTCCCACAGCCGGAAACTCAGCGCGCCCGAAAATCTCGATCGGCACCGCACCTTTAAACGGAGAAAGGTCTAATTCAGCCGTCTGCACGAAGCGCGATAAATTCGCAACTACTAGAATGTGTTCGTCTTGATAGGTGCGCACAAAAGCTAAAACTTTGCGGTTTTCCGGGTAGAGAAATTCGCAAGTTCCGCGCCCGAATGCTTGGAAGCGCTGCCTGACAGCAATCAAGCGTTTCATCCACCACCAAAGTGAACTCGGATTTGCTCTTTGCGCTTCGACATTAACAGATTCGTAGTGATATTCTGGATCGACAATTGGCGGCGCGTAGAGCCTTTGCGGGTTAGCGCGACTGAAACCGGCATTGCGATCGCCGCTCCACTGCATCGGAGTTCTCACCCCATTGCGATCGCCCAAATATATATTATCACCCATGCCAATTTCATCGCCGTAATAAAGCACAGGCGTACCCGGCAGCGACAGCAACAAAGCATTCATCAACTCGATCCGGCGGCGGTTATTTCCCATCAGCGGGGCCAAGCGGCGGCGGATGCCCAAATTAATCCTTGCCTGCGTATCTTGAGCGTAAACTCGATACATATAATCTCGATCTTCATCGCTCACCATTTCCAGCGTCAGTTCGTCGTGATTCCGCAAAAATAACGCCCACTGACAATTATTGGGAATGTGCGGAGTTTGCTGGAGAATATCGCTGACGGGAAAGCTATCTTCCATGTGCAAAGCCATAAACAAACGCGGCATCAAGGGAAAATGAAAGTTCATGTGACATTCATCCCCGTTCGCGTAATATTCCACCGCATCTTCCGGCCACTGATTTGCCTCAGCCAGCAGCATCCGATTCGGGAATTTCTCATCTACGTGCTTGCGCAACTGTTTGAGGAAAGCGTGAGTTTCCGGCAAGTTTTCGCAGTTAGTACCCTCGCGTTCGTACAGGTAAGGTACCGCATCCATCCGCATCCCGTCTACTCCCAATGCCAACCAGAAATCTACCACTTCTAAGATGGCTTGTCGGACGGCAGGATTGTCGTAATTTAAGTCGGGTTGGTGGGAATAAAAGCGGTGCCAGTAATAAGATTTTGCAACGGCATCCCAAGCCCAATTAGAAGTTTCAAAGTCTTGAAAAATAATGCGAGCATCTTGATATTTCTCCGGCGTATCGCTCCACACGTAAAAATCTCTTTCTTTGCTGCCTTTCGGGGCGCGGCGCGCTCGCTGAAACCAAGCGTGCTGGTCGGAAGTGTGGTTGACAATCAACTCGATGATTACTCGAATACCCCGCTTGTGCGCTTCTTCTAAAAGATGTTTGAAATCATCTAAATTGCCGTAAATCGGGTTGACGCTAGTATAGTGGGAAGTATCGTAACCGTCGTCTCGCAGCGGAGAGGGGAAAAATGGCAGCACCCAAATTGCTGTTACTCCCAAGTTTTGCAGGTAATCCAGTTTTTCGGTCAGCCCTCGAAAGTCGCCGATACCGTCAGCATTGCTATCTGCAAAAGCGCGGATCGGTACTTCGTAAATGATGGCATCTTTGAACCACAAAGGATCGTTATTTAAGACTGAGTTTGGCATTTTTGTCATGGTAAATAGAAGGAAGAGGGGAGAGGGGGAGAGGGGGAGAGAGGGGGAGAGGGGGAGAAATTTTTATTATTTCTGATAATAAAGGTTGCGAGTGTCTCCTCGCACTCAAAAACGCTCGATCGCGGGGATGTTCGCACTATTTAACTGTCAACTGTCAACGATCGACTGTCAACTGTTTAATTAGGTGTACTTACTTAATCGATAATCGGTAACGAGGAATGAGTAATTGCTAAGCTTCTTACTGCTTCTCTCTTGTTTCTGTATTCTATAATTACTTGAAATCAAAAACTTATAAATCTTACCTTATAATTTGGCGCTAACTCCTCATGCCAGCGGCAGAGTTTAATTCGTAATTTCTAAACGCAAAACTTATCTTTTCTTAATTAAAACTCATAATATTCAATGAATTTGCCGATCGCATGACTGGTTCCCAGGCTCTGCCTGGGAATCCATGTCCCGAGGCTCTGCCTCGCGAGGCTAGCAAGAGGTTGTACCTGCTGGTTCGCGTAGCGGCGTGGCTCGATCGAGGCAGAGCCTCTAGATCTGCGTTACCAGGCTGAAGCCTGGTAACGAGAGAACGAGAGAGACGAGAGAATTTGCCGATCGCCCGCAGCCCGCGCCGCATCAGCCGACCGCATCAGTGCGCGCCGCGCACCTCACACACTATCTGCGTTTATCTGCGTTTATCCGCACTTATCTGCGGTTTCCCCAACCCAATCTCAAATCACTTGGGCTCGGTATCCCGTACCTGCAGGGCGGTTGCCGCGACAAAACAATACCTTGACGCTCTTGGCAAGTAATTGTTACATTTATTTACATAAAGCAACAAAAGTTAAGGAAAACAGGCATGACTATCGTAATCGCATTGTTAATCGTCGGTTGGGTCGCGGCCTCAGTAATCGGTACTCAAGCATACTTTTTGGGCGAACAGTCCAAGCCCATCCACTCACGCAACTGGAACTCAGAATCTTTTGAACAACTGGCCAAGTCGGTAACGGGACAAGAAATTGATTACAGCGTTCGCGTTCCCGCTTACAGCATGGATGCTTATGGCAGCAACACGATGAATTCGTAATATCTTTCAACTCTCAAATAGAAACCGGGTTTTTCTAAAAAACCCGGTTTCTGCGTGAATTCTCAATATTTTTTAAATACCAAGTCCGATATCAATATTCGATCGATTACTTGCGATCGAAAGGTTTGTAGTGAAAACTTTAGTTCTCTAAATCTGCGGACTAAAGTCCTCACTACGAACAGGGGAACTACGAACCAGCTATTGCAGGAAGGGGTTCTTTTTTGCGGAACTGCAAGCGGTTATTTTCGCAGTCGATCGCAATTGTATCGCCCTCCACAAAAACATTTTCGAGTAACTTATTTGCCAGCGGATTTTCTAACTCCCGCTGAATTGCCCGCTTCAAAGGACGCGCGCCGTAAACCGGATCGTAACCGACATCTGTAATGTGGTTTTTCGCCGCATCCGACAGTTCCAAAGTGATTTTTTGTTCCGCCAGCAACCGTTCGATTCGCTTCACTTGAATGCTGACTATTTGCCGCAATTCTATTTTGCTCAAAGTGTGGAACAAAATCTTTTCGTCCACGCGATTGAGAAATTCCGGGCGGAAGTGCGATCGCAGCGCTGCCATTACCCGTTTGTACATTTGTTCGTACTCTTCCTCTGTCTCCCGTTCTTGACCTGCAAAACTCTCGCTTTCGGCATCGCTTGCACTCTCAACTCGCACGGCAGATACCTCGACAGTGCCGTCTGCTGCCACTTGATAATTTGTTTTTTGACTTGACAAATCGGGCGTTTCGTGCTTTTTAGTCGCGGATTTTTTAACAGTTTTTCCCTTCTTGGAAAACACCTCTAAAATGTGGTTGCTGCCGATATTGCTGGTCATGATAATTACAGTATTTCTAAAGTCAACCACTCGACCTTGAGAATCGGTAATTCTGCCATCGTCTAACACTTGCAGCAAAATGTTAAATACGTCGGGATGCGCTTTTTCTACTTCATCAAATAGCACTACCGAATAAGGATGTCTTCGCACTGCTTCGGACAACTGTCCCCCTTCATCGTAACCGACATATCCGGGGGGAGCTCCTACCAATCGGGAAACGCTGTGTTTCTCCATGTATTCGGACATATCAATGCGGACGATCGCATCTTCGCTGTCAAATAAAAACTCAGCTAAAGCCCGCGCTAATTCTGTTTTGCCGACACCTGTCGGACCCATAAATAGGAAAGAACCGATCGGCTTTCCGGGGTCTTTCATGCCCGCGCGCGCCCGCCGAATTGCTTCAGCTACGGCGGTTACAGCTTCTTCTTGACCGATGACTTTTTGGTGCAAATGTTTTTCCAATTGCAGCAATTTTTGCCGTTCCGATTCTAACAGTCTGTTGACCGGAATTCCCGTCCATTTTGCTACGATTTCGGCAATATCTCCCTCAGTAACTTTTTCCCGCAGCAGGGAAGAACCTTGAGCTTGCAGTTTCAAAAGTTCGCCTTCTTTCGCTTCGCGATCGCGCACTGCTGTTTCCAATTTTCCATACTTCAACTGGGCTGCTTTATTCAAATCGTAATCTCTTTCTGCCTGTTCTATTTGCACTCGCAGTTGGTCTTCTTCGGCTTTCAATTTATTGATCGCATTCAACAATTGTTTTTCGCTAGACCACTGAGAAGACAATTTTTCTTGCTTGCTTTTGAGAACCTCAATTTCCGATTTGATGCGATCGATCCGGGGGCTAGTGGTGGAAGTCGCCGAACCTTTGCTTTCAGCTTCGATCGAGAGTTTTTCCATTTCCAACTGCATCACCCGGCGGTCGATTCCTTCCAATTCTACGGGTTTGGAAGTAATCTCCATTTTTAAGTGGGCGGCTGCTTCATCTACCAGATCGATCGCCTTATCGGGCAAGAATCGATCGGAAATATAGCGAAATGATAAAGTTGCAGCAGCTACCAAAGCCGAATCGGTAATTTTTACCCCGTGATGCCGTTCGTAACGGTCTTTCAAACCGCGCAAAATTGAAACAGTATCTTCTACGCTGGGCTGACCGACAAATACCTGTTGAAAGCGGCGTTCTAATGCCGGATCTTTTTCAATATTCTTGCGGAATTCGTCGAGAGTTGTCGCGCCGATGCAGC
This sequence comes from Oscillatoriaceae cyanobacterium Prado104, assembly GCA_025454405.1. Classification (GTDB taxonomy): domain Bacteria; phylum Cyanobacteriota; class Cyanobacteriia; order Cyanobacteriales; family Microcoleaceae; genus Microcoleus. The sequence goes on from JALOON010000051.1 coordinate 115,819, forward strand.
GCAATTCGCCCCGCGCCAACATCGGTTTTAACAAATTTCCCGCATCCATTCCCGACCCGGAACTGCCGCCGCCGCCGGTGCCGACTACGGTATGCAATTCATCAATAAATAAAACAATTTGCCCGTCCGAACCAATGACTTCTCGCAGTACGGAACGCAGCCTTTCTTCAAATTCGCCCCGGAATTTTGCCCCGGCAATCAAACTGCCCATATCGAGGCTGAATAGCTGGCGGTTTTTCAAAGATTCGGGTACGTCGCCGTTAACAATTCGCTGGGCTAAACCTTCAGCAATTGCGGTTTTGCCGACTCCCGGATCTCCGATTAACACGGGATTGTTTTTCTGGCGGCGGGAAAGGACTTGCACGACGCGGCGGATTTCTTCATCGCGGCCGATTACGGGGTCAAGTTTGCCTGCTTTGGCTGCTTCTGTCAAATCGCGGCCGTATTTGCCGAGGGCATCGTAACCTGCCTCGGGGTTTTGGTCTTGAACTTTGGCGGTGCCCCGGACTGATTTGATTGCCTCTTCTAGTTTGGCACGGTCGATCGTCCCTGGGGCCGGTTTGCGATCGTATCCGGGGCGGCCGGGGGGGCCGTCACCTTTTGTCAGCAAGCGCCGCCCGACTCGTTCGTCTTCGATCGAGCCGATTAATAAATGTTCAACGGCGATAAAATTATCTTGCCAAGTCTGTCTGGCAGACTCAGCAGCATCTAACATTACTTCTAAGCCGCGGCCGAGGTAGAGTTGGTCGGTGTTGGCTACTCTGGGCTGTCGTTTGGCAAAAGCTTCTAATTGCTGGGCAAAGCGGGGGACATCGACTCCGGCTTTACTGAGAATGGTGTTTGCCAAGCCTTGCTGTTCCAGAAGGGCGATGAGTAAATGTTCGACTTCTAACTGTTGGTTGGCAAAGCGGCGGGCTACATCCTGGGATTTGACTATGCCTTCCCAGGCTTTGTCGGTAAATTTGCTGGGGTCTGTTGGCTGCATGGTTCCTCGCAATCCTAGGGAATTGAGCTTTTATCCCTGAAT
>JALOON010000052.1 GCA_025454405.1 Oscillatoriaceae cyanobacterium Prado104
CTTACATGGGTACGTGTTTTCTGGTTCATAAGCTGAAACACCAAGCAGCACAAGGGTTTCAACCCACGTCTCAGTATTTCTACGGGGGGAACTTCAGTTCTAGAATCTAACGACTCAAAACTAAGCTAGCTCATCACCTGAAACGACGTAAACACGTTGTCAATCGAGAAAGTGTCTAGAAAATAAGGCTATAATGGCTGAAAGTGCCACTTAGTGCTAGCTTTTTTAAACAGTTGAGTGTCAATCTAGGAACAACACAACTGATATTTGTGTCATTTTTCCACAGAGTTCAAGGCTTTAGCCCCCATACAACTACACTTTTAACACACCAATCGTTGAGGAGTGCCTATGAATAGTCTATTTTCCAAGTCGGCTTTTGCTTTGATAAATCTGGCAGCTCTCGCTGTTTGTTGCAGTGCCTTGGAAGTGAAAGCTGAAACTGGCAACCTGCCGGATAGCTCTCCCACTGCAACTTTGCCCGCTCAAAATATCGATCGCTCTTCGGCAGCGGTTGCAGTTTCAGAAGCTGAATCCGAATCTGAAACAACTGCTACTAATAAAATAATTGATTCTATCAATTCGATCGCCCTCAATACCGAAATCGCACCCGCACCAGCAGAGCAAGTAGTTTCGCAACCTGCAGCGGCACCGGAACAGTCGGAAACCGCCAACTCTGAAGTTGCTGCAGAACTCCAGCAAAACGCTGCAATTGACCCTACTGCTGCAGAATCCGCAGAGACATCTACAGTTGCCCCGACCGAATTCACGGCGCAGCCGACTGTAGAGATAGCCCAAAAGGTCGATCGATCTGTTTCAACTGTTGCTGTGGAAAATTCCCCACCGACAGCAGCCGAGGAAGAAAAAGAAGTTAAAATGGCGCGGGAAGTTTTGGAAACTCCAGTCAGCACTTCGGCATCAGCCTTGACAAATCGACCGCAAGCTGACCAAACAGCAGAAACTGTCGCGGAAACACCCAAAACACAAGTAGCGCAAGATAATGTCAGGCTTGGCAGATCCACCCGTTCCGGCCCGAGCTACATCGGAATTGGTGGCAACCTCGGTTTCGGCGGAGATACGGCTTTAGGCGACAGTTCTTTTGCGATTATTAGCAAAATTGGTTTGACAACTAATTTTTCTGTAAGACCGACTGTTTTGTTCCGCGATGAATTAACTATTCTGGTTCCCGTTACCTACGATTTTGTCTCTCGGGAAGCAGTGGAAGTCAGCGATGATTTTGTGATTACTGCTGCTCCTTATTTAGGTGCTGGTGTTGCGGTTTCTACAGGCGACAACAGCAATTTGGGATTCCTAATTTCTGGCGGTGTCGATGTGCCGCTGTCGAGCAATTTCACAGCAACGGCCGGCTTGAATGTGGGTTTTCTGGACGGGGCTGAAGTGGGCTTGTTACTGGGTGTCGGCTATACCTTCCCTCAGATTGCCCGGTAGTGCTTGCGGTTCGATCGAACCTCAGGAAAAATTCAGTAATTGAGGATGCGGCCATGCCGCATTCCTAATTGACGGGGTTTTCACCCCGTCAAAAATTTTCCCGAAAAACAGGGTTCAAAATGAGTAAAGAGGCAGCTAATTGCTAGTTTGCCAAAATTGCCCCGATCGAGCCATATGCACTTAAAGCTTTGCGCAACCTTACTGAGGGCATCGATATGCCAAATTTGTACTTAATCACCAGCCTTTTCGATGAGGGTATTTATGAATCTAGCTTTCGGGTAGTCGAGGCGGAATCGGAATTAGAAATTGTCGAACATATGCTCGCGCATCCTTCACCTTGGCAGTGGTTTTTAGAAAGGTCTGAGCCCAGAGACTGGCAAAATCCGAGGTTCTCTGTTGGCTCGTTATGGGACTGCGTTCGAGATCCGCAAATGATACCAGAAAGATTGCTAGATTTGATTAAAATGACGGGCGTTGATGGAGATTCAACCGCTCAATTAGCTATTCATAAAATTACAGTCGATCGATTATCAAATATTAATACTGAACCTTAAAGAAAATAATTAAATTATAGCGATCTCAAATGATTTGTAAATACTCCAAGGTTCAGAAACTCGGTTTCTTAGAGAAACCGGGTTTCTATGCTTTTACGAATGATTTGCGATCGCTATATCCGATATGTGAAACCCGGCTTCTGCAAAGAAACCGGGTTTTTATTACACAAGATCGATCTATTTTAATTGAGATCTTGCAGCAATGTCAATCTTATGGGGAATGGTGCAAGATCTCAGTTTTAACGGACTTTAATTGGCAGCAGACTTAACAGCTTCCGGCTGGGGTGTTTGAGGTGCGAGGCGGCTCGCAACTCGATCGATAAAAGCTTGCAAGAAAGAAACTTGCTGGTTTTGCTGAAATACGGCTTGCAAAGTTTTAGTCAATCGATCGATATTTAAGCTGTTGCTAGCAGCATTTTCCAAGTCTTGACTTTGGAAATATTCAATCAAACTCAGTCCGGCAATTCTGGTAAAATACGCTGCGCTAATTCCTTGAACTGCGCCTCCTGCTATGTAGGTAACGGCATTACTTTTGAGCAGTCCGGTAATGGTTTGAGTGGACAGTTCCACCAATCCCAATTTTAACATTTGGCTCGCCAAAGTTGCGGCAACAGTCTTAGCTTGGTCTAAAGAAAACTTTTGCTGGTAAATAGCACCGAGGTCGATTACCAGTTGGGTGCTGATAGCTGTTGTTGCTAGCAAATCCAGGGCGGCAACGGGGTTAGCAAATACGGCAGCAGCAGCAATATACTGATACTGTTCGATGATGGGCATCGATCGATCGCGCCGGACTCCATCTAACAAAGTTTTAGCTTCTACTTTAACATTAGCAGCCGATCGTACTGCACTCGCCCACACTAATTGTTGGCTTTCTGCTGCTAAGATTTGAGTCAATCTAGCCGACAAAGATTGAATTTGAAATGTTGGATTTTCGAGCCGTTCTTGAACGGTGCCGTCGGCTTGATGCTGCCGCACTTTAATCGCAGTCGGGGCAGAGGCGATCGCAATTATATCTTCTGCCTTCAATATTCCTTGCATTCTCTGCAGCAACTGCTGCAAAACTTGCGATTGCTGTGCTGGCAAATACTGGTCTGTTTTGTTCCAAACTAACAGCACTCGTTGACCTGATGACGCTAGCTGCGATAATGTTTGAAATTCGGAATCTGTGATGTCGCCCGCCGTTACAAACAGCACTAAATCCCCCGCAATTTTGGGATCTGCATGGTTGTTGGCAAACAGGGGTGCTGTTTCTTGAAAACTCACTTTTTGCGAGTTTTGCGGTGTCCAATTAGCATTTAAAACTTGAATTAAAGCTGTTTTACCGACAGCTTTGCCACCCGCGATCGTAATTTGCAAATCTTGACGGTCTAATTCTGCTGTTAATTTTTCCAACTGTGCTTTAAGACTACCAGGATCGGCAGAGTTTGGCGATTCTGCTGCCAGCAAATCAATTGCTTTTTGTGCAGTCGCGATCGCTTTTTCGGCTGCTTCTCTGCTGGCTAGGGGTTGCGGGAGTGCGAGATCCCGCTTGGGCGATTGTCGGTGCCACCACCAATATCCGGCGCTAGCTGCTAAGACGCCGATCAGTAGATTTTCGCCCATTTCTGAAGCGGAGTGCTGAAAACTTTCCAACAGCCACAGCGCCGCTGAAAGTCCTATGCCGCCAATTAAAATCGGTCGCCGCAAGTTAAGTGTCATTTTTTCCCTTCCTTTGGGTATTTCCGCCCAGCTTAACTTTACCGGGCTTGGCATCTTTCCCTATCTTCCATACTACCTCTACGCGATCGCAACTGACAGCTTGGAGAGCCGAATTTTTGGGAACGGGATTTGCTACCTGCTGTACGATATCGCCTAAAAATAGTTTTGAATGTTGAGTTTTGAGTTGTGAGTTAAACTCCGATCGATTCAAAACTCAAAACTTAAAACTCAAAACTCCCGAGAAACTCACGCACTCCCGAGCCACTCAAAACTCAAAACTCAAAACTCCCGAGAAACTCCCGAGAAACTCAAAACTCCCGAAACTTAAAACTCCCGAAACTTAAAACTCTCTTTCAACTCAAAACTCAAAACTCAAAACTCAAAACTCCCGAGAAACTTCCGAACAACTATCAACTATTATTGAAGCGCTTGGAAATTTGGTTAATTATAGCGTTGAGAATTGCACCGCCCATGAGAATTCCCAAGGCGGGATTAAATACGGGTTGCCAGAGACTGTACCACAAATCGAAACCGAGATTCACGCCTGTCGAGCGACCGAGCACTGCGATCGCAAACCATCCAAAGCTGGCTAAGACAAAAAATACATCAGCTACTAAAATTAAGTTGAGCAAGTTGAGAAATTTATCTTTCATTATTGTTGAGGGTTCCTTGTTAGTGGATATCTGTCAGTCGATATTTGTTAAATTTTGGCAAGCGATTGACCCAGAGGCGGATCGATCGCGGCAACGGGCGATCGAAAGCCGATAAAATATCATTTAACTATTGTCGCACACAGGCTGTCAAAATATGGTTCGCTATACACTTCCTCAAAACCCCGAAGTTATTTTAACTGTCAAAGGGAAAGATTCGGCCAAAGCCCGCGAAGAAGCAATGGATCGATTGATGGAGCTCATGGAGAAAGGCGACTTGGGCAGCGAGCTCAAAGAAGGATTCGGGCCCAAGCAGTTTGTTGAAGTAAAAGAGCTCGAAGATATAGCATCTGAAGGCGAGGATGCTATTACGGAAGCCATACAGATTTTGAGCAATTTGGCAAGTCTGAAATTGAAAATGATGGAATCCCGCGAAGAAGCATTGAAAATTCGGGCTGCGATCGACATTTTGTTTACAGATGAACCTGTAAGTGCTGAGGAAATCGGTCGCCTGAAAGACGGTTTTAAGGTTCTGAAAAACTTCGCTCAAGCTAATGTTCGCTATCGAGAAGCTAGAAGTAAAGCTGAAGAAGCCCGCGCAATTTTAGACGAGGCTTTGAAATCGGGCGAAACTGAAAATAAGCCACTCAAGCCGGCAAAATAGCAGTAGCGGGATTTGTGCCAAAATGGTTCGATCGACTATTTTATCGAACAGAATTCAGTAGTCAGGAGTCAGAATTCAGCATGAATTTTGTACGACTGGCGGATGAATAACCGGGTTGAAAACCACCACATCGTAGATGTGGTGGTCTTCAATCAGTGGTGGATCTGAATTCCCGACTGAACAAAGAATGCGGGTAGTGCGGATATCCGCAATAGGGGTTTGTCTATCTACCTGAATTACCAGCTAAAATGTAACTATAAGATGCCAACATCAATTTTTTTATCAGAAAGCTGTCAACTGTCAACTGTCAACTATCAACAGTCAACTGTTTAACTATCTTGAACAACTTTACTTGCTTGGAAATAGAAGTTGCCGGCACATTGTTGAGGCTGGCAGTGTTGCTCGCGCTAACGCTTTTAATCGCCTTTTTTGTAGCGTCGGAACTAGCATTAGTATCGGCATCGCGCCACCAAATCCGCCAACTCGCCCAGTCGTCAGATTCTCCAAAAACTGCTAAAACAGCTCAACTGGTCCAAAAAGCTCAGAACAACATACCCCATTACTTATCTGTAACTCAAACAGGTACAACTGCGGGTAGTCTGCTGTTAGGTTGGTTGGGCGAGGGAGCAACCGTACACTGGATCGAACCCTGGCTCGAAAAATTGCCGATCGGGCATTTTTCTGCTATGCTAACTGCTCATTCGATCGCAGTTCCTGTCGCTTTTATCTTAGTAACTTACGTAGAAATAGTTTTAGGAGAACTGATACCCAAAGTATTAGCAACCCACGCCCCAGAACGCACTGCTTTGTTATTGATGCCGACCCTAGAATTATGTTCTAAATTACTGTGGCCTTTGCTGGTTGTTCTCAACGGAACTGTGCGGTTGCTGACTGGCTGGATTACCCGTACAGATTCTCAACCGCTGCTGCCCCCGGACGATCGAACTCTTGTAGAAATTGACGCTCATTCGGCGCTGATTTCAGGAGTCTGGGAAGTAACGGCTGTGAATGAAAAACTCGGATTAAATCTGCCGACTAGCAAAGCTTATCAAACTATAGCCGGATTTGCGATTAACTGTTTTGGTAGGATGCCCGATCGGGGCGATCGAACTTTATGGGGCGAGTTGGAAATTGAAGCGGCAAATGTTGTAGAAGGAAGTTTGGAAACAGTGTTGCTGCGACAGGTGACTCGCCCTTTATTCGAGCAGCAACAGCCAGAATTTGCTCTGCCTTGAACTGCTGTTTTTGAGATGAGCAATCTCGCGTCCGATCGCTCTGAATAAGATTGTTTGTAGTGCGGAATTCAGGCACCAATTTCAGAAACCGGGTTTCTGGCAAAGACTCTGCACGTAGACCGATATTCGCCGGAAGAAACCCGGTTTCTCGCAAACTAATTGAGAATGTTGCAAGATGTCTATTAGTGCGGACTGAAGTCCGCAACATAGAGGGGACTGAAGTCCGTAATGCGAACATTTTTTATTGAAATAAATTGGTTTGCTGGCTGTTGTCATCCCGCCATGTTAAGAATTTAATCGCTAATAAACCATAGTAAATAAATGCCTTTTTCTCCTTTGATTCAATCAGGAATTCGCGGTTTTGCATCTGCGGTAAAACAGCGGTTAGCGGCGGCAATTAGCGCGAGCGATCGAGCTTACCTCCCAGCTAATATGACTAGCAAGCCGGGAATGCGCGGCGTTTGGATACCCAGCACTGACTGCAAAGTTCTCACTTCAAAACAGCGGATTGCTGGGGCAATGGACTTTCTCGCAGATACGGGATTCAATACAGTCTTTCCTGTTGTCTGGAATCGGGGTTTGACAGCTTATCCTTCTCAAATAATGCGCGAACAATTTGGAGTAGAAATTGATGCGCGTTATGCAGGCAGAGACCCTTTAGCAGAATTAGTTATTGAAGCTCAGAGAGTTGGATTAAAAGTTATTCCTTGGTTTGAATACGGATTTGTCAGTTCTTACAATCTCAACGGCGGTCATTTGCTGGCAACAAAACCGGAATGGGCCGCGCGCGATCGCTCCGGAAATTTGCTGAAAAAAAACAATTTTGAATGGATGAATTCTCTCGACCCAGAAGTGCAAGATTTTTTGCTGGGTTTGATGTTGGAAGTTGCGAGAAATTATCCCGTACAAGGCGTTCAAGGGGACGATCGCATTGCACTTCCTTGCGAGGGAGGGTACGATCGCCAAACAATTGCACGCTATCGCCAAGAATGTGGCAAAACACCGCCGCCAAATTCAAAAGAACCTCATTGGCTGCGCTGGCGCGCTAATATTATTACTGAATTTGTAGCTCGATTGCATCGAGAATTAAAAGCTATTAATCCCGAATTGTTGCTGTCAATGTCGCCGAGTCCTTACGAATGGGGATTGCTAGAATATTTGCAAGATTCCAAAACTTGGGTTGACAGACAGCTAGTAGATATGCTTCACCCCCAGTTTTACAGGCGAGATTTTCACAGTTACAAACAAATGGTCGATCGACTGGTCGGGCAACTGTTTAGCCGCGAGCAATTGCATTGCATTTCGCCCGGTATTTTGGTAGCGAATCGAGGCAGTTCTTATTGCATTAATCCCGAATTGCTGTTACAGGTCATTGCTTGCAACCGCGATCGCGGCATTCAAGGAGAAGTGCTGTTTTTTTACGAAGGTTTGCAGGATAATGGTAATTGTTTGGCTGAGGTTTTGAAAAATGGACCCTACGCTAGGCGATCGTCCGTTTGAGAATCTTGTTTGAGAAGCTTTCTTAAATAAATTAAGAACTGTCAGACAACAAACCATTACATCTGAACTTAACGCAGATTGTTCAAAAAACCATACAATACCTAGTTTTGGAGCCAATAAATCGTGAAAAGGCATCTCAAGAGAATTCTGTTGCTTGGTTTTGGTGTAGCTAGCTTGGCAGCAATTGCCAGTTGTAATTCCGCTGCCAACACTGATGTTTCAGCTAGCAGCCCAAATGCCAGCCAGCAAAGCAATGTGGCGACAAAGACATCGAACTCGCAAGCAAACAGTGCCGGAGCACCCAAAGGAAATAGCTTAGCAGCAGAATTGCAAGGCAAACCGACTGTCGTCAAAATTTCAGCGGACTGGTGTTCTGCCTGCCAGCGTCTCAAACCCATCGTCAGCTCGTTAGAGCGGCAGTTCAAGGGCAAAGCTAATTTCATTGTATTTAATGTCACGGACCGCAAAACCACTCAGGCAGCAGAAGCTAGAGCCAAAAAGTTAGGTTTGAGCAAATTTCTGGAAGCGCACCGCGCCCAAACATCCACAATTGGAATTATTAACCCCAGTAACGGACAGGTTATAAAGCAGTTTAAATACAACTTCAACCAGCAAGATTATGTGACTGCAATTAATCAAGCGATCGCCAGTACCAAAGCCCCTTAAGAGCAAAACTTTGCCCTTATTTGTCCGATAGCCCAATCTTAACTGCCCGTTTTAATTGTTGAAAAAAACTGCATTCTCGATCGGGCGATCGTCTCTCACTCCGATACTAAGCAAACCGAAGTTAACCGTCCAAAGTTGGAATAATGCCGACCCATCTAGCTTTTGGGTTATATCATGTCCGATCGATTACTCTAACAAAAATGGTTTGTAGTGCGGACTGAAGTCCGCACTACGAACATTACTTATTGCGGTCAATCAATCGGACACAATACTATTCGGCTCTTGCGTTTAACTAAGTGGGCTTACTGATACATACACAAATTTGAAAAACCATGAAATCCCAACAAGTCGAGCGCTCAAAGACCCTGGAAAATTCTCGCATTAATTTACAGGAATCTGCGGCAGCTAAAACTCCCCGCAAATTTGCTTTCACTTCAAAAACTCTCTTCTGGAGCGTGTTGTTTCTAGGAGCGATCGTACTGACTTTTATTTTACCTAAATTTTCAGCTTGGTACGGCAATCTCGCAGAGGTTTTCGGTAACATTCAAAATCCTTACTCTCAATGGTTGGAACAGCAAAATACCAGCAATCCATTAATCCTAATGCCATTGGCTTTCATCGGTGGATTAATCGCCAGTATTTCTCCCTGCATTTTGTCACTTCTGCCAGTCAATCTGAGCTATATCGGCACGTTGCAAATTACCTCCCGTCGGGCAGCATTTGCCAAAGCAGGATTGTTTGTCTTAGGTGTAGTGACAGTATTTAGTTTGTTCGGACTGTTTGCATCCTTTGCAGGGGCGGTATTGGTGGATTATCGAGGCTATTTCAATGTTGTTGTTGGTGCGATAATTTTGGTGATGGGACTTAGCTTTGCAGGACTAATTCACCTACCTTTGCCGCAACCGACAGCTTCCATATCGATCGCTGGTCCCTACGGAGTTGGGTTAACCTTTGCTCTCGTCAGTTCCCCATGTTCCAGTCCGGTATTGTTTGCTGTAATTGCCGCTGCCGCTGCCACAGGCTCTCAAGCAGTCAGCGTTATCACATTGGTAAGTTATGGATTTGGATACACGGCTGTCATCTTTTTTGCTAGTTTGTACGCCGGATTTATCAAGCAAAGTCGCGTACTTTTAGGTCAATCCGAATGGGTGATTCGGGCGGGCAGTGCAGCCCTGATTCTAGCTGGGGGTTTCTATCTTTTCAACGGTATTCGCTGGTTCTTTTAACGAAATAAGAGTCGCTCTAGCAGTCATCAATCATTTGTAAATTTTTTTACCCCACCCCAACCCGACCCTTATTAAGGCGATGGGGCAAGAGATTTACAAATCATTTGCGATCGCTATATGATATTAAATCAATTCCGATCGAATTGACTCAAGTATAATTCATGGGGGCAAATCCCAGAAAATTGAGTATAGTAGGCTCAAATGTATGTTTTTAAGACAGCTAATTTAAAATCAAAATTTTAAGCGAACGCGAAAAATATATATATTAGGATAAATCCATGAACTCAATAGCAACCACGATCGAACAGCTAGCAACTCTCAGCAACGCTCAATTCAAACAACAATATTTGCAGCAAAAACAAGGGATGCAAGCCTTGGCACAAATCTTGCCGCAAGTAGAGCAGCAAACTCTGGCTTGGCGCGCAGTTAAATTAGCTTTAAAAGTAAATTTAAAACTCGGATCGAAGCTAGCAGGAACGATCAAGCCGGAGTTTCAACCAGAAATAGTCAGATTTATCGCTAAAATAAAAACTCCGCTACAGCTCAAAATTCAACTGCTGGGACTCACAAATTCCGACGCGGCAATTCCCATACTGCTCAAAGGATTGAAGCATCAAGATAGTGCCGTGCGCTGCCACTGCATCCGAGCCTTAGGGCAAATTGGCTCCCGAACAGCAGTAATTCAATTAGCGCGCGCGCTCAACAGCGAAGATGCCCAAATTCGAGCTTGGGCGGCTTGGACTCTCGGAGAAATCGACTCAAAATTGGCCGCTACCGCCTTGCAAAAAGCTCTCAACCACCAAGCCGCGCGAGTCCGGGCTTGGGCTGTTTGGGCTTTGGGCAAAATTCACCCCGCCACAGCAGCCCGACCCCTGCTCGATGCCCTGAAACACGAAGATCCAGAAGTTCGCTGGCGGGCGGCGGTCAACTGCGGGAAAATCCGCTTGCAAGAGGCCGTTCCGGAGCTGCTCAACGCCCTGAAAGACGAAAACCACATCGTGCGCGCTAGGGCTGCTGTTGCTTTGGGAAAAATTGGCGATCGCTCTGCCGTGCCGCGCTTGGTAGAATTGTTCGATGACCCCGACTCCTATGCAGTTTCTTTGAGGGTGGCGGAAGCCCTGGGACAAATCGGGACAGAAACGGCTGTAACGGGCTTGCTGCAATCCCTCCACCATCACGACTCCGCCGTGCGCGGCAGTGCGGTTTCTGCTTTGGGAGAAATCCACAGCGAGGTGGCTGCGGTGGCGGTAATGCGCGCGCTTTCGGATGAAGACATCTTCGTGCGCGGCAGGGCTGCGGAAGCTTTGGGAAACATCGAGCCGCGAGGCGATGCGAACTTGCAGCAGGCGATCGCATCCGCACTGGCGATCGCGATCGGCGATAGTGAATGTTACGTTCGGTGGAGAGTAGCTGCCGCTTTGGGGCAAATCGGGAATTCAGAGGCTGTAGCGGGCTTGGTGAGGCTGCTGGAAGACCAAAACTCAGGAGTGCGTCAAAGGGCGGTGAAATCTCTCGGTCAAATCCCTTCCGATGCTGCTGTTAGAGCTTTGGAGGCTGCTTTGGATCGGGGATTTGCCGACGTGCGGGCGCTGGCGGCACAACAGTTGCAAAACTCGGGCATTGAGGAAGAAATAGATCTGCTGGCACAGGCAGATTCTCCAGCTAGCAAACTGCCGAAAATCGTCATTGCTGCCGAAGCAGATGCCAGCGAGTACATTCTCAACCGCAGGGCGGGCCCAGAACTCCAATACCTGATCTCGATCGGCAATCCAGGCATCGCCGAACCCATAATTTTTCGCCAAGTCCCGCACCGACTGCAGCTGGAATTTAACGACATCGACACCCCTGTTGATGACCCCGACTGCGTTTTGCCCTCAAGGGAGGACGTGGTAAAAATTATCGATTTTGCCCTCAAAATGTCCCCGCAGCAGAATATTTTACTCGTCTGCTGTCAAAGTGGAATCAGCCGTTCTGCGGCTTGTGCCTTGACGGCCTGCGCTGCGGTGCTGGGCCGGGGCAAAGAACGAGAAGCATGGGCTCTGGTGCTGGCGACTAGGCCTCAAGCCAGACCCAATCAATGGATTGTCGAACTGGCTGATGAAATTTTGGGCAGAAACGGCAAGTTAGCAGTCGCTATTGACAATCCGCAGCCGGAATTGCGATCGATCGAGCATTAGCAAATTTCAAATCGGGCAGCGACGCACCCCACTAGCTAGCTTGCGCCAGAAGGTGCCGGCGCTGGAGTCTGTTCGGGCGCGGGAGATGGTGCGACTTCTGACGCTGGAGTCTGTTCGGGCGCGGCAGAAGGTGAGGCCTCCGGTGTTGGAGAGGGTTCAGCAACAGGTGCCGGAGACTCTTCGATCGCCGGTGACGGTTCGGCAACAGGTGCCGGAGATGGTTCGATCGCCGGTGACGGTTCGGCAGCAGGTGCCGGAGATGGTTCGGGTGCGGGCGTCGCACGCTGTACGGGGGCGGGCTGCGGTTGGGGTGATGTTTGCTGTGCCGGACTTGGTTTCGGCAGGGGTGACGGTCGCTGTACGGGGGCTGGTTTTGCCTCCTTTTCAAAATTCGGTTTCACTTGGGCCGGGGGTGGGGACGGCCGTTGATTTGTTGGCGGCTCTTGGACTGGGGCTGGGGCAGGAGACGCCGGGCCGAGCGGTTGAGCCTGCGTTGGTGCCGGGGAACGGGTGGGAGGAGTGCCACCGCAAATTTTGGTATCGTACTTAAATTCGATCGCTACTTGATAAAGCCTGTGAGTGCTGCTGGGTGAAAATCTCGTGGCCGGATCGATCAGAGTTCTTCTCGCTGCATCGTCGAGAATTGCTGAACCTGTCGAGGCGATCGCCCCATCAGCAGGCAATGCTACCAGCGCCCCTTGGGGGTTGACAACTGCGCCAAATACTGCTACTCCTTCCAACTTTTGCGAGCAAGCTTCTGTCGGATAAGGCACATTTACAGGAGTCGGCCCGGTCATTTCTAAGTTGGGATAAGCCCGTTTGAAGTTTTCAAACAAAGCAATATATTTTTCCGTTGCAGCGAGTTGTTCCTCTCTGTTGGCAGGCAAGCCAGAACCCGGTTGGAGCCTGCGCTGTTGGGCTTCAAATTGTTGTCTTCTAGCAATTTCTTCGGGAGTTTCGGGAAATTGACCCCTTTTATTCGGATCTTTTTGAGTCAATCTTGGCACTCGATCGCCCGATTCGGAACTCCTCGGACCGATGGGAAACTCGGGGGTAAACACAGGAGCCCCATCTGGAAATAGCGGCAGCCTACCTTGAGCGTTGCGCAGCCTTTCGAGGGCTTCTCCTTCATCCAGAGAACCTGGATTTGCGGGGGGTTGAAACTGCGGTGTCAGAGATGGAGGCGGCGGAATGTTGCGATCGAAATCGCTGGGCAGGGGCGGGACAATTAAATTGGGGGGCTGCTGCAAAATCACCGCCGGTGGTTTTGGTGGCGGGCTTTTGGGAATCGCGGCTTGGGGTGTCGGGGGCAGTGGGGTGTTGAAGTTGGGCGCGGGGAGAGGACCTGGAGAGAAAAAGCCTGGGGGCGGCATTCCCGGAGGCAGGGCGGGCAAGTCAATTGCTGGAGGTGCAGGCGGCAAGGGCGGGGTTAAGTTGGTGCGCGGCAGGGGAAGCGGCGCGAAGGAAAATGGGGAATTGTTGGAGGGTTTGGCTGGGATTGTTTGCGGCAGGCGGCCGACTTCCGCAGGAGTTAGCTCGATCACCCCTACTGAACCCGGTCGATTTTTTGAATTTGGGTCGCCGTAAATTAAATTTGAGATTGTCGGAGCGCTTACTCCGAGCACTCCGTGAAGGCTCACAGAAGCCAGGGCTGCCCACCATAAGGGCTGGCGCAGCGGTTCGGTAAGGGAGTTGGCGAAGGAGGAAGAGTCAGTCATTGAGATTTGGGATTTTAGATTTTAGATTTTAGATTTGCGAACTATATTTTTTATTTCGATATAGTTTTAATTGCCGTCGGTTTGACGAAATTAAAGGTGTAATTTTAGCACGATCGGGCATGGCAGCGGCGAGCGATCGCGATTCACCGATACAGACTGCGGTGCGACAGATCGCTCTACATGATTAAACGCGAACCATCAGCTCGATCGCTCGCCGTTGCCAATTTTGTTACCAACTACCACCGATACCGATAGAGTTTAAACGGAGCCCCTTCGACACTGAACAGGTCGATCGGGTAAATAGGAGCCCCGCTAGCCATGTACTGAAATATCTCCCGAACTTCTTCCCCACGCAGCGACAACTGGTCTAATTCTTGAAGAGAGTACCAGCCAGCGCACAAAGTATGTTCGTCCGGCTTGCTCTTGGGCGGCTTCTTATCTGCGGGACGGGCTACAAAAATCACTCTCAGGCGCACGTTACCCTTGGGCATTACCGTATGTTCGACCCTGAGAATTCCCTCAACGATCACGCTAATGCCAGCTTCCTCGACAGTATTGCGTTGGGCTGCTTCGAGCAAAGTCTCCCCTTTTTCCACTCGCCCTGCGGGGAGATACCACTGCTGCTCGTACTTGCGCTCTTGTACCAGTAGAAAACGGTCTTCTAGGTGAACAACAACCAGGGTAAAATACCATGTTGCAATCGGCTCGCGAGCCATATAAGTAGATGTTCCACAACCAAAGAGTTTAACGAGCGGCACCGCTATAAGGTGCTGTTAGCAATCCACAGGATGCTTTGGCAAGCACCTTTAGGCTTGAAAAATTTATCGTAGCATCCCCCGTCGCCAAATCTCAAATCTCAAATCTAAAATTTAACGTGCTTGTGGTGCAGTGCATCAATTAATCTTTAACTGCGTTGATATACTCCCTGCTGTAGATTAGATTAGACATCTGGTAAACAACTGTTGATACTCCCCAGCCCTAAAGGGAAGGGGATTCTTGAACAGCCCATAACCGGACTTTCAAAGGCACAATCAAAGTACCCCTACTGATTCCGCTTAGATTTAACCAAGCTCGATCGCGGTAGCTGGGGGAGGGCGTACTATTTGGACATAAAATCTTGGTTTTTTGCATAAATTGTCGCTCAAATAGTACGCCCCTACATCGATCGAACAGCCAAAGATTCTTTTTAAAAGATGTCTGTTGCACGGCCGATTTGGTCTTTTGCTTTTTGAAGTTAAGTTGATATCAACGGACATTGCGATGTCCTTACCTGCAACTTAATTTAAATCCGCGTTTGACTTTGCAAAATTTGTGCCAACAGTTGCTCTTGAGTTTTCGCTGGTTCTTTGCAAGTCAAACACTGGCAAACTAAACCGATCGTTCCTTCAGGCAAATCGGTTTCAACCTGAAAAACAGTTGTCGGATAATACTGCGAAATTAACTCAGAAATTCGCTCGATCGAACTGCGAATTAAAGTAGAATGCCTGTACCAATCGAGAGCCGAAATCAAGCTCGGACAAGCTTGCGGAGAATCTTTGACAATACTGCTAAAAGCTTGCAAGCCCCGTTCGGCTCGATCGAGATATTCCAAATTCGGCCCCAGCATTGCTAACCGCACCAAAGACGCGATCGCAATGCCATTAGCTGACGGAGTTGCATTGTCCGTATAGCTGCGTTCCCGCACCAACAAATCCCCGCTAGCATCGCTAGCAGTATTGTAATATCCTCCTAATTCCTCGCTCCACAAAAACTCATCAAACTCTGCTTGCACCCGCACGGCTTTTTCCCACCAAAACTGAGAATTCGGCAACTGCTGCGCCCCTTCCAGATTTTCTGATGTCAAACTTGCTTGATGCAAATCTAATAGAGCTTTCACAAACAAAGCATAATCCTCAGACTGCGCCGCTACCGCAGATTTTCCGTCATAATTCAGCCGCTGGAACCGCCCGTTTTCCCACTGATTGTCTAGCATAAAATTAGCAGCTTTGACCGCCAATTCCAAATATTCTAGGTTGCCAAAAACCGCCGCTGCCCTCGCCAAACCGGAAATCATTAAGCTGTTCCAAGCAGCGATCGCTTTTGTATCAGTGACCGCCGGAATTCTTTCCGGCCAACTGTCGTTTTTAGCTTCTTGATTGTTGCGTGCCGGGGGAAAAGTTTTCACCGTCTCGGGACTGCCACCGTAGCGCGCTGCGAATAATTTCGCTAAAGCTATTTCAACTGTTTCGCTTAGTTTGCCCGGATGGCGGCGCTGCAATACGTTCTTGCCTTCAAAATTGCCGCTGCGGCTGACAGTAAATTGTTCTTGAATTGCTACTAATTCTTCAGCAGTTAACAGTTGTTCTAGTTCGGCGTAAGTCCAAACATAAAATGCTCCTTCTTCCGGTTCGACTTCCCCAGCAGTGGTAAAACTATCGGCATCCTGCGCCGCGTAAAAATACCCTTCAGGTGCCGTCATTTCTCGTTTCAACCATTCTACCGTCCCGGCGATCGCGCGTTCAAAAGCCGGTTCTCGCACTCCCGCACTCCACAAATTCGCCAAATATTCAACAATTTGACCGTTGTCGTAGAGCATTTTTTCAAAGTGCGGCACCGTCCAAGTCGGATCGACAGTGTAGCGGTGAAAGCCCCCGGCTACATGGTCGTAAATGCCGCCCAACGCTAAATCCAATCCCCGCTGGGTGCAAGCTTCCTTGCTGTCGTGTTTCGCCGATGCAAAATCAAATCGCATTCCCCGCAGCGCTAATTCAGCATAGGGCATCATCGGAAAACTCGGGCCGTAGTCGCGGGCGGCGATGATTCCCGTGTTGAGCTCTAAACCTTTTTGGAAAATTTCGCGATTTAATTCGCCGGAATTTCCCGATAGCATCGCAGACTGCTGTAAATTGCCTAAGATTTCTTGTTTGAAAGTTTGCAGTTTGCCTTTTTCCGTGTCGTAAAAGCGGCGGATGGCTTGCAAAACTTCTAAAAATCCGGGGCGTCCGTAACGCGGTTCTACGGGGAAATAAGTACCGCCGTAGAAGGGAACTCGTTCGTCTGGGGTGAGAAAAATATTCAGGGGCCACCCGCCTTGACCGATCATCATTTGCAGCGCTTGCATGTAGATGCTGTCGATGTCCGGGCGTTCTTCGCGATCGACCTTAATCGGCAAAAAGTGCGAGTTCATGTATTCGGCGATCGCGCTATTAGAAAATGCTTCTCCTTCCATTACCGTACACCAGTGACAGCTCGAATAGCCGATCGACAGGAAAATCGGTTTGTTTTGGCTGCTGGCTGTTGCTAAAGCTTCGTCGCACCAAGGCCACCAGTCGATCGGATTTTCCGCGTGTTTGCGCAGGTAAAGGCTTTGAGCTCGGGCAAGACGGTTGACCATAATCACATTTACCTTAACTCGTAGTGAGCAAGCTTGTTAGTTCTCTAGCAGTGTAGCGCTTTGGTGCCGAAAGGTGGAAGCCTTACACATCAACCGTTTTAGAAAATTTAATGCCGGGAGGCGCGATCGTCCCGACGAGCCAAAATCCGAATTAGTTATCCCTTTTATCGATCGGCTCTTGAAATCTGTTCTCAGCTAAATAATGCTGGAAAACATTAGAAAATAGATGAGTTAACCGCAACGCAAACTAATAAATAAAAGGGGTATTGATGCCGGATAAATTGTCGAACTACAGGCTAAAGTATAGTCTCATAATATATAAAGATCTGCCAAAGTAAATGATAATTTTACCTACAAACTTCATCCAATCTTCATCAAAAACATATTGCATTAACCTGCGGTTCGTTTTATATTAAATGTGTCGAGGAAAGAAACCTAAGTTCAGCCAACTCAAACATAGAGGAATCAACGATGAAATCACCCTTAACTTTGCTCAAGTCTGTTTTAACTGTTGCTAGTGTTGCTGCTATTAGTAGTGCTGTATCTGCCGCTCCTGCCTCCGCTTTCACCTTTAGTAATATCACTACTGAAAAGACCAGCGAGCTAGTCGGAGATGCTTTTGTAAATAACTTCGGTTTTAATGTCACGGACAGGGGCAACAACAGCGTGTTATTCAGCATTTTCAATAATAATACAACCGACGCCAGCATGAATATTGCTTCAGTTTTCTTCGACCTGGGTAGTAACAATAATTTGTTGCGCAACATGAGTCTCAATATTAGCAATATTGTCAAGCCAGGTGGTAGCGTGAATTTTGTAAACGATACAACTGGTGCGATGCCACAAAGTAACAAAATAGATCCTGATTGGTCTACTGATTTTTCCACGACGAGAAGAAATCAGGGTGGTGCGATAAATGGTGTCAACGGAGGCGAAACTTTGGGAATCAGTTTTACTGGAAATTATAACAACGTAATTTCTGCGTTGAATGCTGGTACTTTAAGACTGGGATTGCACGTCCGAGGCATTGGTCCTACTGATGGTAGCGATGCTTTTGTCAGTGGCGGCAGCACTGAAAATGTTCCCGAACCTTTAACCATGCTGGCTGCTGGAGTAGCTGTTGGTTTTGGCACCATGTTCAAAAAGCAACGCGATCGCGCTCAAAAAGCTGCTGAATAGATGAGCGTCATTTCCGCTGTCTTTCGATCGTGGCTTGTTACTACACGGATGGTTTTTAAATAATTCTCAAAATCTGGTTTCTTCCTGAAACCAGGTTTTGTGTTGTTGTAATTAAAAAATCTGATTCCGAGTGAATCTGTCAAGTAATATCTAAATCAAAATGTTCAAAAGATTCTGTACTTGCATATCCAGCAAGTCTCAATGAGTAGTAAAGTTTTTACCCCTCCCCAACCCAGACCTTAGTAAGGTCTGGGAGTAGCGAACAGGAAAATCGGTTGATGTTTGCCAATGGCTGTTTCTGCGCATCAAGGCCGGCACTCGGATCGGTTTTTCAGCCTGTTGGCGCGGCTCAAGGCTTTGAACTCGGGCTAGATGGTTGAACTCGATCGCCTTTTCCTTACACAAATCTGCGGATCGTACTTACGTTTTGGGGCGATCGGCAGTTGATCCTCTGTACATAATTATTATTGGACTCGATACAAATGGCCGGCTGGCAAAGTGCGCGATCGCCCTTTATTATCCCAACAACGCAAAATTTTCTGGCTCGAAGGAAGTAACTCGCAGCGATCGAGCTTTTCAGTCTGCTAGCAGTTTAGCGCTGTGGTGCTTTAAGGTAGAAGCCTTGCAAATCAAGCGTTCTGGAAAATTTTATGCTGGGGTTCGCGATCGGCTCGACGATACCGAAGCCGAGTCAGCCATCAGTTCGATCGATCGGCGGTTGAAATCTGTTGTCGATCGAGTTGAAACCTGTTCTGAAAAAAACGCACTCTATCTGAAGCAAACCGATCGATAAACAGCTATTGAATCCGAGTAATTACGTAAGACAAATATCTTAAGTACGGACGATAAACACTTAGACAATTTACTTAAATATCTTGAGAATACTACCCAAAAATGTTCATCTAATCTTCACCGACAAACTATTGCGTCAACCTGCTGTGTCGGTCTATATTGGATTTGTCAGGGAAACAAACCTACGTTCAATATCTTAAAAACAGAGGAATCAACGATGAAATCACCTTTAACTTTACTCAAGTCTGTTTTAACAGTTGCTAGTGTTGCTGCTATTAGTAGTGCCGTATCTGCCGCTCCTGCCTCCGCTTTTACCTTTAGTAATATCACAGGTGGCGATACGCCAGGAGATGCTTTCGTTGATAGCTTTTCATTTGATGTAACTGGAGATGCGTCATCAGTTCTATTTAAAATTACCAACTCTGGAAATGTCTCGGCAGCTTCCATGTTTATCAGTAAAGTTTTCTTTGATGATAATGGCTTGCTGTCCAGTCCCACTGCTAACGTTGGTAACTCGGGTACTGTAGCTTTTAGTGGCGGTGCTAACAACGATCGGCTACCTCAAGGCGGTAATGGCTTCACTACTGACTATTCCTTCTCGAGCGACAACGGTGGCGGCAATAAATGGGGCGTTCAAGGTGGCGAAACCGTTGGATTTAGCTTTAATGGTAATTACGATAGCGTAGTTGCTGCTTTGAGTAGCGGTGCTTTAAAACTGGGCTTGCACGTTCAAGCTTTACCGAATGGTGCGAGCGATTCTTACATCAGCGGCGGCAGCACTGAAAACGTTCCCGAACCTTTAACCATGCTGGCTGCTGGAGTAGCTGTCGGTTTTGGCACCATGTTCAAAAAGCAGCGCGATCGCGCTCAAAAATCTGCTGAATAGGCGATCGTAATTTCGCTAACTTGCCATCATGGCTTGCAACTACACCGATGATTTTTAAATAATTCTCTAAATCTGGTTTCTTCCTGAAACCAGGTTTATTGTTGCGTTATTTTGTATATATTGTTAAGATCGAATCAATCCACTAATAACCAATATCAAAATGTTCAAAAGACAATTTTTTGGCTTAATGGCGATCGGCGCGGGTTTAGTCACCCTAAACATGACCCTCCTGTGGAAATTGGGGGATACGGCTCATTTTTATATGAGTGTAGTTTTTTGGCTGGCTGTGGGTTCCCTACTGTGGGACAAGCAGAAAACCATTAAAGAGAATGGGATAAAAGGCGACAGATTATCGATAATTGCTGGAGCAATATTAATAGCTTTAGTTTTATTTAAAAGTGCTATAGTTTCCAGTAAATTTGACCCGTTTTTAAGAAGTGCACCTTTTGTGTCGGGTTTAGGTCTAGCTTTAATTGCAGCAGGTTTTCAGAACTTAAAACAATACGGGCGGGAATTATTAATACTGTTTTTTCACGGCATTCCCAGCGTCATCACAGCACCTTTAGGTTCTGTTGTTACCACATTTACCGCTCAATCTGCTCATGTAATTTTGTGGTATTTAGGTTTTAACGCAGTACGCAACGGCAATCATGTTGCTTTACCGACAGGAAGGGTGCTAGTAGATGGGGGCTGTTCGGGGATGGAGGCAATGAATTACTTATTAGGTTTAGCTGTGGTTTGTTTGGTGATGTTTCCTACCAAACAAAATAAAGCTTTAGTAATCAGTGTTGCTGTAGCTTGTGGTTTTATTATTAATGCTTTTAGGGTAGCGGGAATGGCTTTGTTAGTTGCCGCGAAGCGCCTGGATTTGTTTAAATATTGGCATGAAGGTGAAGGTTCTTTAGTTGTGGGGATGATTGCAGTGATTTTGTTTGGGATATTTTATCAATTTATGTTGAAACAAGATAGCAAAATCAGTAAAAAGTCTGCTAGTTAATTATATCATGTCCGGTCGATTGAGACTGTTTTTGTAATGGTAATCGACCGAACATCATATTAGTCAATAATATTGGTTCGCGAGAGGGTACGATCGCACTAAGAACTATCGCTCGATCGCGAGCGGGGACGCTCGCACTATCAACGATCGACTATTTAAGCGCTTTCCTCGATTAAATCTGCTTCGGCTTCGCGACGCCGATTCATACCTCTTGAAATAGAAGTACCTTCCCAAATCCGCTTCATTTGTCGGATTTGAGCGGCAATTCCCCGCACATTTTTTCTCGGCACTAAATCCCGGATCTCGCGCATTTCGCGGCGGCGGTTTCCCTCCATACTCGTGCCGCGATTGAATACCAAACTTACCAATCCGCCTTGAACATCAGCGGGCAATTCTTCCAAACCGGGAAACGCTTCTTTTGTCAGATTGTAAAATTTCGGAACAGTCACATCGTTAAAGACATCCCATGCTAATTCCCAAGGAACAATAATATCTCTGACGCTAGCCAAACGATTTTTTGCAGTCTCTCCTGTCAACCCGCAGCAAGCACTCAAACGCTGTCGCTGGAGGTGTCCCAATTTATTCCAATCTTTGTTAAAAACTTGCACGCTATTGTAACCCAGATCGTAACCGATGCCGATCGTAATTCCTGATGCTCCTTCGGGCCAAGTAGGACGCTGCAAAAACTTTTTGTAATATTCCTCGCCTCCGCCAACTTCAAATTCTAAAATTAGCTCGATCGCCCTGTATGATAAAAGTGGCGACCCTAAAGGTTCTCCGGGAAACAAAGCAGCTAGCGTTTGCTGGCCGGCAATTCCATCTACTAACAAGTTGCGATTTTTCTGAAACTGTTTGACGGCTGTTTCTGTTCTGGGTCCGAACTTCCCGTCTGCATTACCTATATTTAATCCCAATTCTAGCAAGCGTTTTTGAAGTTTCACAACGTCGGAACCGGATGCACCTAATTTGAGAGTTTGCATAACCTGTTTTCCTTAAATTCGATGTCGGTAAATTAAGTTTGCTGTAAATTATACCACGCCGAGTATTTGCCCGAATGTTGGCAGATTGTCGATGATCCCTCGATCGCGACTGATTTAGATCGCGTCCGATCGATCGACCGCCCTAAGAAGGTTCGCAGTCATGACTTCAGTCCTGATTTTTGAGGACTTTAGTCCAATGGCACGCTCAATTTCATAAACTACTCAGGCTCAAACCCTTGTATTTCATTACTTTTAGCCCGCAGTTCGAGATTTTTTCAGTGACATTAGACTAAAGTCCTCACTACAAACTTTTTTTATTTCTGGTATGGCAATCAGTCAATAAATGCCGCAGGCGATAGATGGAAAAACTTCGCTAATTTCTGAATTTGAGTCGCTGTCAGTTCGTTGTTACCATTCAAAACCTCAGCTACCACAGACTCAGTAGAAAAAATATCAACCAAGTCTTTTTCTGAAATATCATCTTCAACCATCAAAGCCTTCAGCAATTCAATCCCCTTCAGTACGGGCATTGGCTCGTGTTTTTGTTCGTACTCACCAACAAGAATACCCAGCACATTTAAATAATCTCGATCGTCTTGCGTCAGTTTTCGGCGATCCAGAATATAATTAATCCGATTTTGGGTAGCAATTAACTCAGCTTCACAAGTAATCGGGCGCGGCGGGAAACCTACAATTAACTCGATATAATCGCTACTAGGAGTTTTCAAACCAATCGTCATTTTTCCAATTCTCCTTATCGTATTCTGAATGAATTAACACGCTGCGGACGAATACAATTTGGTATTCATAATCAATAAAACAGATTAGCCGATAATTATTGCCACCAATATTAAAGACTGTAAAATTACCTACTAAGTCAGCGGAGGGAAAGACTTGGCGTACCCCGACAAAATTTTGCCATTGAGCCTCACAAGTACGCTGATACCATATTAATAGACTTGGTTCAGAATTGGGGTGTTTTTCCCAAAATTCTCTCAGTGCTTTTCGGCTGATGACACGCATTAGATAATTATTGTATTCCTTACTAGATCGCTATAATAGCTTGTAAGATGCATTAGCTAAGAGATTGTCAGTTGTTCTCCCAATCACCCAAGCTGATGCACCTTACTAACTACCCTCTTCCTTCTTCCTTCTTCCCTCTTCCTTCTGACAACTTCGAGATAACTCATGAAATACGATAGGTAAATCATCCGTGTATCCGTGTGATAATCCGTGTAGTGCCTTCCTTCTTCCTTCGCCTTTTACTTCTCCAAACGCACCGCATACCACTGCAAAAACTTTCCAGGGCCGACATCTAATTCGCAATAGGTATCCAGTAAATATTTAGCTCGATCGTCCGTTGAAGAAAATCTTCGCACATCCGCCGGCAAATCTTCCTCACCCTCCGACAAAACTTGTTTAAGCTTTTCTAACATTTCGTCAGCGCTCAAAAATTGCTCCGGCTGGTTTGTTTCTAACACTACAAAGGTGTCTTCGTCGTACAGTGACATAGTTTCAGAGGTTGAGGTGGATTCTGTAAAGTTTCGTGCAGTTAAACGATCGAGCTGCAAAGTGTTAATTATAATTGCTAAGCCCCGGCTCGATCGTGCTAAAATTGAAAAATCTCGAAATTCCCATCGGATTACCGTTATTAATTTAGTTTTCAGCCGAAATAATCAACTAACTGTAACCGATCCGAACCAGCAGATCTGCGAAAATTTGTCAAGTACAAGTTTTGTCAAGTACAAGTTCGCTAAAACTCAACAGCCGACCGTCAAAAAGCCGATCTCAAAAAGCCGATCGTCAAATTGCCTAGAAATATTCGATCGACCGCCATCTAATTATAATCCAAGACTATACATTCCATGATTGCATCATCCTCTTCAACCCCAGCAGCGCGCAAACCTTCTAAAGCAGAAGGTCTCAAAGAACGGAGCAACTATTTGCGAGAACCGGTAGCAACGGAACTGCTGCAAGACACGACTCACTTTACCGAAGACGGAATTCAAATACTCAAATTTCACGGTTCCTACCAGCAAGACAACCGCGATAACCGAGTCAAAGGACAAGAAAAAGACTATCAATTCATGCTGCGCACCCGCAATCCCGGCGGTTTCGTTCCCCCGCAGCTATACCTCACCCTCGACAAGCTATCGGAAGAATACGGCAACCACACTCTCCGCGTCACCACCCGCCAAGGTTTCCAAGTACACGGAGTGCTGAAAAAAAATCTCAAAATAGTGTTTTCCTCAATTATTCAAAATATGGGGTCAACATTGGGGGCTTGCGGCGATTTGAACCGCAACGTCATGGCACCGCCCGCCCCTTACAAAAATCGCCCGGAATATCAGTACGCGCTGCAATACGCTAACAATGTTGCTGATTTGCTGACGCCGCAAACCGGTGCTTACAATTTTTCACGATAAAGAAGAACCAATTTACGGCGACCATTACATGCCGCGCAAATTCAAATGTTCTGTTACCGTACCGGGAGACAATTCAGTTGATTTGTATTCTCAAGATTTGAGTTTGGTAGTAATTACTGATGGATCTGGGGAATTGCAGGGATTTAATGTGTTTGCCGGCGGCGGTTTGGGACGCACTCACAATAAGGAAGAAACTTTTGCCAGAATTGCAGATGAAATTTGCTACGTTGCCAAAGATGATGTTTACGATTTGGTCAAGGCAATTGTAGCAACCCAAAGGGATTGCGGCGATCGCACCGACCGGCGGCACGCGCGACTCAAGTACCTGATTAACGACAAAGGTGTAGAGTGGTTCCGGGATAAAGTAGCAGAATACTTTGGCAAGCCATTAGCACCGTTCAAACCGCTGCCTGAGTGGAACTATTTCGATTTCTTGGGCTGGCAGGAACAAGGAGACGGCAAACTGTTTTTCGGCATTTCCATAGACAACGGCCGAATCAAAGATGAAGGTTCCTTCCAACTAAAAACCGCATTGCGGGAAATCGTGCAGCAATACAACTTGCCGATGCTGGCGACACCGCACCAAAACCTGCTGATTTACGATATTTCGCCAGAATTGAAACCGACAATTCAGGGAATACTTGACAGGTGCGGCATTCAGTCCGAAAGTGCGATCGATCCCTTAGTGCGGTATGCGATGGCTTGTCCCGCCCTGCCGACTTGCGGGCTGGCGATTACCGAATCAGAACGGGTAATTCCCAGCATTTTAGAGCGAATTCGAGCGAGTTTAGTCAAAGTTGGCTTAGAAAACGAGCATTTTGTCGTGCGGATGACAGGTTGCCCCAACGGATGCGCCCGCCCCTACATGGCAGAATTGGGTTTCGTCGGGAGCGCGCCAGAATCCTACCAGATTTGGCTGGGCGGTTCGCCGGATCAAACGCGATTGGCAAAACCAATCGAAGAGAAGGTGCCGGTCAACGATTTAGAAGCATTTCTCGAACCAATTTTTGTTTTTTTCAAACAAAAGCGGCAAGCGAGCGAAAGTTTTGGGGACTTTTGCCATCGGGTTGGGTTAGAATCTATCCGTCAATTTGTAACCAATTACCAATCCACCGATTCGATGATAACCGAAATTAACGAGTTAGATGTTGCGTCCAATAACGGTGACAGCGACGATAAAGCCCCTGCTAGCGGAGGCAAAGTCCGCCGCCGCATCAGCGTTCGCGACGAAATCTATAACGAGCTCAAAGACGAAGCAGCCCGTCAAGGAAAGCCGATAACCCAGGTAGCCACAGAAGCAATTTCAACTTATTTGAAGAAAATTAAGGAGGCTGGATAAGCGGATTGTCGTAGTTCATTTTTGGTTTGCCTCAGATAAACCTCACGCAAAAATAATATAACAAGGGCAGAGCATTTACAAAAAAACTAGAATTTATTCCCTAATTCCGGTTGTAAATGTTTTGCCTTGATTGTTGAATAGAGGACTGAAGTCCCCACTACGAACCTGTATCAATCTATTTGCTTGTAGTAAGGATTTTAGTCATTATCAGATGGCTGAACTCCTGACTAAGGGCATAGAGAACCCATTGTGAGTTCTTTGGGGCTAGAAACTTAATTTTAGATACACAATATTAGTTTGCACTCAGCAATCGATTTGTGCAACTCAAATTTAGCAATTTAACATCTCAACTTAAGGAAGGTCTGCAAAAATCAGCCAAACTCTCCACAGGCTAAAGCATTGGAGGATATCGAAGTTTTCTGTTTCCGGCGACATTCCTTGCTTAACTTGCTAAACTTTTGTTATCTTGCAGCTCCCTCGGACTAACACGATCGCAAATGATTTGTAAATATCTTGCTCCCTCCCCTTAGTAAGGGGAGGGTTGGGGTGGGGTAAAAAATTTACAAATGATTTATGACTGCTATAGATCGATGCTCTTGCTCTGTACTCTCTGCCTTCTCTGCGGTTAAATAATTCAATGTCTCAATTACAAAGATTAGCAATTACTGCGGCTCAAATTGACGATCGCCAAATCAATTTAACTCCCGAACAGCAGCATTATTTACACCGAGTATTGCGGTTGAATCAGGGCGATCGATTTATTGCGATCGACGGCTGCGGGAATTGGTTGTTTGCAGTTTTAGAATCGCGTGAAACCGGGTTATTTGCCTCAATAATAGAGGAGATTGTTGTTAATACGGAGCTTCCCGTTAAAGCGATTTTGATAGCCGCCTTGCCCAAAGGAAACGGGTTTGACGAGGTTGTAAGGCAGGCGGTGGAATTGGGGGTGGCAAGTATTTTGCCTGTGACGAGCGATCGCACTTTGCTCAAACCGAGTCCTCAAAAAGTCGATCGCTGGAACAGAATTGCTGCGGAGGCGGCGGAACAATCGGAACGTCAATTTTTGCCGGCGGTTTTTGAGCCTGTTGCTTTTGATTTGGCTGTGAAAGATTGCGTTGCAAAACATCGATTTATTTGTGTTGCTCGCGGGGAAAACAGACATTTGCTCGATTGTTTGGTTGGTTTAGATCCCCCCCAGCCCCCCTTAATAAGGGGGGAGCAAGAATTGGCACCCCCCCAGCCCCCCTTAGCAAGGGGGGAGCAAGAATGGGGGGAATTATCGATCGCGATTGCTATTGGGCCTGAGGGTGGATGGACGGATGGTGAGGTGAAAAGGGCGATCGAATTTGGTTTTGAGCCTGTTTCTTTGGGTAGGAGAATTCTCAGGGCGGTGACAGCGCCAATTGTGGCTTTATCTTTAGTGGGAGCAGCTTTTGAAAAGCGGTAAGCACCTTTTTAATCTTTTAAAGAAGAAGGAAGAGTTGATAGTTGATAGTTATAATTTATATTATTTTCGTTGGCATCGGAACGATCGAACCACAGAGGATACGGAGTAAGAATCTTGTCCAAATATCGCTCTATAATTAAAGATGAATTGCGATGCCCAGATCGCGAAAAAGTATGCCGCGAAACTCATGCCTTCCCTTTTCCCTGGAATGAATCCTTACTTGGAAAATCCCGAGCTATGGCCTGAAGTGCATAGCCGTCTAATTGTAGCGTTAGCCGATGCGATCGCACCCGCGCTACTTCCTAAATATTATGTTGCGATCGAAAAGCGAATTTACCTCAGCACTCCAGAAGATCGAATCTCGATCGGAATTCCCGATGTTTCAGTTGTCTCTCCTGGGGAACCAACGCCTTCAGAATTAACTAAAAGCAATAGTTCG
This sequence comes from Oscillatoriaceae cyanobacterium Prado104, assembly GCA_025454405.1. GTDB lineage: Bacteria > Cyanobacteriota > Cyanobacteriia > Cyanobacteriales > Microcoleaceae > Microcoleus. Next base: position 27,393 of record JALOON010000052.1, read on the forward strand.
ATCGCTACTTTATCTAAATCCAGCGAACCTCAAATCGTCACAGTTCCTTTAGATGAAGAGATACAGGAACGCTATTTGGAGATTCGAGATACCCTGACTGGAACGGTGATTACCAGCATCGAACTCCTCTCACCCAAAAATAAGCGTGCTGGAGATGGAAGAGAAGCCTATACACGCAAACGCCAGCGGATTTTGACCAGTGCCACTCACCTGGTTGAAATCGATTTTCTTCGGGGTGGAAAACCTATGCCAATGGAAGGGGTAAACCAGCTTAAAGACTACCGAATTTTGGTCAGCCCTAGCAATTTTAGACCTCATGCTCAGCTTTATACTTTTAAGGTACAAGATCCAATTCCCAAGTTTGAGTTACCATTAAAAGCAGGCGATAGCTCTGTGACGATCGATCTCAAACCTATTCTTGATGGAGTTTACGATCGTGGGGGATATCAGATCCGAATAGATTACAATCAACCTCTTATTCCAGTCTTGTCGAAGGAGCAGGCGGCTTGGTTGAAGAGATTGTTAGCTTAAGCAACATTTACCGCAGATTGCAAGTTTATGAAGTACACCCCCTCCTTTTTCTTCTCTCCCTCTGCGTTCTCTGTGATTTAATAATTCTGATGTAATTGGAAGTAACATTAGAGAACAACCTTGCTCGATCGCGCTCTGCTAATCAAAAATTCCGCCTTTTCCTATCAACTCAGTCTTGAAGCTTTCCGAAATTCCCAAACAACCTGCAAACCTTGCATTTTCCACCGCAGTACCTTTCAGATCGGCGCGACTCAAATCGGCACCTTTCAAATTCGCACCTCTCAAATTAACCCCACTCAAATCTGCATTTTTTAAAGCTGCATCGGTCAAATTCGCATCAACTAAAACAGCATTTGGTAAATAAGCACTGCTCAAATTTGCACCGTTCAAATTTGCACCTGTCAAGTTCGCCCGCGGCAGTTTTGTTCGCAGATCGGCACCGCTCAAATTCGCTTTGCTAAGTTCGGCGTCGCGCAAATTAGCATTGCACAAAGTAGCTTTAATTAAAGTAGCACCACTCAGCACAGCACCGCTGAGATCTGCTAGTGTAAAATCGACACCGCTGAGGTTGGCATCTCGCAAATCCGCACCTCTTAAATCGATATAGTGCAAGTCAAAATTGCTTAAATCTGCTCCAGCAAAATCATCTAGAGGATTCAAGCCAACTGTTTCTGCAAGTTGGATAAAGTCGCTATTTTTATCAGTTGAAAATAAGTACGCAAGTAGCGATAGCTGCTGCTGCCGGTATTCGTTAGCTTTTTCGTAATTTGCTAAGTATTTGTAGGCGAGTTTCAAACTTTTTAAAGCTTTGCGTTCGATCCGATCGTCCTTATTTTTCCGCGCCATCGCTAACTGTTGCTGGTAGCATTCGATCGCCCCTAAAAAATCTCCTTTAGCATCGAAAGCAAATGCTAGATTGCCCAAAGTTTCTGCTTCCGATCGGCTGTCGCCTTGTTCCCGCGCGATCGCCAAACGCTGCTGCTGGTATTCGATAGCCCCAGCAAAATCTTCCAAAGCGCAGCAAGCATTGCCCAGATTGCCCAACGCATTAGCTTCTCCCCGACGGTCGCCCATTTCGATCGCCAGTGTCAAATGCTGTTGGTAGCATTCGATCGCCTTAGCATAATCTCCCAGCGCTTCGTAAGCAACGCCCATATTTCCCAACGCTGCGCCCGATCGCCGCTTGTCGCCGGTTTCTCGATACAGTACCAGCGCTTGTTGCCAAGACTCCAGCGCCGCCTCGAATTGGTGCGCTTGATATTGCGAGATCCCCTGTTTGACTAGCCCGTTAGCTTGTTCGCTCATACTTATGTGCAAATAATTCAACTACAACTTTAATCGATCGCGATCGGTAACAGGTGTAGCTTGCAGTCAGGACTGATATTTGAACCGCATTGCCAAACACGCAAAAAAAGAGAGAGCCACCTCAGTAACTCTCCCTGCCATCAGGGTGCATCTGTTTAACACAATAACATATTTCTGATCTAAGGGGTTAAACCCTTTTTTAGTTGTCAGTATTTTTGAAGAAGTGGCTCTTAACTCGCCTCAGTGTTTTCGCGTCACTATCCTAAATATCAAAAGACTTGACACTCCCCAGCCTGAAGGCGTGGGGATTCTTCGATCTACGAGCTGACTTGCTCGGGCAGGATTTCTCCAGCCAAAGTAGCGGTCAATTCTCCCGAAGCGTTGCTCGCATTTAGTGCAAAGGTTCCGACGTGCCCCGCCGTACCCAATCCTCGACTGAGGATGTTTCTAGCTGCATTCAAATCTCTGTCAAGAATACAACCGCACTTACAAACGTGCGTTCTTGTAGATAGCATTTTCTTGACAACTTCACCGCAAAGGGAGCATTCTTGGCTGGTATATTGCGGATTTACCGCAATCGTTACTCGCTCAAATACCTTTCCAAAGTATTCAAGCCAGACGCGGAACTGATACCAAGATGCGTCGTTGATAGACTTTGCCAAACAGTGATTCTGCACCAGATTCTTGATTCTCAAATCTTCGTAGGCGATCGAGTCGTTTGACTGAACCACGTACCTTGCCAATTTCACGGCATGGTCTTTACGTTGCCTACTTATTTTGAGATGGCGCTTGCCTAAAATCTGTCGGGCTTTGCCTCGGTTTTTTGAACCTTTAACTTTTCTAGATACCCGACGGTGATTGCGTTTGAGAACAGGTTCTCCTTTTCTTAGGAATCTAGGATTTTCAACCGTGACTCCGTTTGAATCGGTGTAGTATTCCTTCAATCCAACGTCTAATCCAATTGTGTTGCCTGTCGGTTCTGTGTTTTCTTTTCTATCGACATCAATACAGAACTGAACGTACACACCGTCTGGGGGTTTTAAACCCAGGTTTTTGATAAAAAAAGGGAGAGCTACCTCAGTAACTCTCCTTGCCATCAGGGTGCATCTACATAACACAATATAACAGGTTTGCTGTGTGGGGTCAAACCCCTTTTATTAAAAAAATCTAAAAAAATGTAGCGCAATACGTTATCTGGATCTGCTACCCCCGCTCGGAGCGATCGCTAATTTATCCCGCTCCGAGTTCTCCCGCAATCCCCTTCTCGATCGAATAGGGGGTATTACTCGGATTTAGGATAACTCGCGATCTGTTTGCGTGCGTATCCCAAAAAATAAGCAAAAAAAAGAGAGAGCTACCTAAGTAACTCTCCTTGCCATCAGGGTGCATCTACATAACAAAATATAACATACCTGCCCTGAGGGGTAAAACCCCCTTTTGTGAAGATACGGTGAAAAAAACCGTACCAAGCTGTAAAGTTCGTGTGAAGAACTAATAACGAACACTTGGATAATTCAGGGAAAACCTAGAATTAATTTCCCAATACTGGCAGAAAAATTGCGGAGGAGATGGCCCCGATCGCGGGTTCGCCTCCGCGAAAACCCTGAGTTAGCTGGCAAAATCCGCTACAGTGTCCCACTCTAATTGCTGGTTTCAAGCGTTAAGCTTTTTGGCAAGCAACTCGTTGGTCAACTTGGGATCTGCCCTGCCACCGGTTTCCTTCATCACCTTACCGACAAAAAAGCCCAGCAGCTTGGTTTTGCCGCCCCGATACTGTTCGAGTTCCTTGGGATTGGCTGCCAAAACAGCATCGATCGCGCTTTCAAGAGCTCCGGTATCCGAGATTTGAATCAAACCCTTGCTTTCTACCAACTTTTGAGGGGAACCCCCGGTTGACAGCAACTCGGGCAAAATATCCTTAGCAATTTTGCCGCTAATCGTGCCGGCATCGATCAGCGAAATCAATTCTGCTAACTCGTAAGGTTGAAAAGGAATTTCGGAAATTGCCAGCTTTTTCTCTTTCAAGTAAGCAGTGATATCGCCCATCACCCAATTCGCAGCTTGCTTGGCTGGAGCACCGGCATCAATCGCCCTTTCAAAATAGATTGCTACCGATTTATCGTCAGTCAAAACTCGCGCGTCGTAAGCAGAAAGCCCGAATCGAGATTCGTAGCGATCGCGTTTTTCGGCAGGCAATTCCGGCAGTTGAGATTTCCACTCCTCTAGCTGACTTCTGGAAACTTCGATCGGCGGTAAATCCGGTTCCGGGAAATAGCGGTAATCGCTCGAACCTTCCTTAATCCGCATGCTGACAGTACACTGTTTGCCTTCATCCCAAAGTCGCGTTTCTTGAACAATGCGTTCCCCATTTGCCAAGGCTTGAATTTGCCGTTCGATTTCATAATCGATCGCCCGTTCGATCGCGTTAAAAGAGTTCATATTTTTAATTTCCACCTTCGTGCCGAACTCTTTTGTACCGACAGGGCGCACCGAAATATTCACATCGCAGCGCAGGGAACCTTCTTGCATGTTGCCGTCGCCGACGCCGATATAGCGGACGATCCGGCGCAATTCTTGACCGTACTCGGCAGCTTCCGCGCCCGATCGCAAATCCGGTTCCGAAACAATTTCAATTAGCGGTACGCCAGCGCGGTTGTAATCCACCATAGAATAAGTAGAACCGCTGAGCCGATCGCTTCCGCCGTGAACCAATTTTCCCGCATCTTCTTCCATGTGCAGGCGAGTAATCCCGATTTTTTTCCGAATAGGATTGCCTGCTTTATCAATTAGTTCAATTTCCAACCAACCGTCAGTCGCGATCGGCAAATCGTACTGCGAAATTTGATAATTTTTCGGCAAATCCGGGTAGAAATATTGCTTGCGATCGAACTTGCTGTAATGTGCGATTTGGCAGTTGAGGGCTAATCCCGCTTTCACCGCATATTCCAACACTTTCTGATTTAATACTGGCAACACTCCCGGCATTCCCATGCAAATTGGGTCAATGTTAGTATTGGGAGAAACGCCAAATTCCGTGGAAGAACTAGAGAAAATTTTAGTATTGGTACTCAGTTGGCAGTGAGTTTCCAGACCGATAATGGCTTCGTACTGAGTTTTAACTGGTGCTGCAGCAGTCATAAGCGACTAAATATCTGAATAACTTTAAACTTTATTTTAGCTGTTTATCGACCAAATTGATTTTCCAGAGCGATCGCCCATCGGACAGCGCCCAGGACCCCGCACACCATCGGGTTCCATCGCCCGCCCCAGCATCCGATCGCGGTTTTTAACGCCATAATAAGTATGCGATACGGACACCCAGCGCCAGCGCCAGCGCCCCTAAACCACCACCGATCCGATCGGCTGGCTTAAACCTACCCAATTCCCGACAATTATGGTAATAGTAAGCGTTCTGCGAAGGCTTAACAATGGCAATTTACTACTCTGTGTCAAGATAGAAGTTGAGCAGATCGGCGCTAGCAAGTGCAAACACTTTGAGCTTCGAGCTTTGCTGTTATTTTTTAATCTCTCAAGACTAGCTAGCTGAACCAAAAGCTATTTCTAGCAATCAAAATAACCTTTTAAAATATGTCAGAAATACCGCGGACAACTGCTTTACAGTTAACTCACAACTTAGACAGCCTGCAACAAGCAGAAGCTGCATTAAAAATAGCTTGGGAACAACTAGAACAACAAATCGAACAAACGATCGCTCAGACGGCAGCGATCGTCCCCAACAACGCACGGCAATTAAGAGATTGTTTCGATCGTACCAAGCAACTGTGTCACGAGTTTAAAACCCAGATGAAACAAACAGTTTCGCGCCTGAATTTTCATGTAGAAAACTCGCCAATGGCAGTTATAGAATGGGATAATAGATATCGAATTATCCGCTGGTCGCCGCAAGCCGAAAAAATGTTTGGCTGGAAAAATGAAGAAACTGTGGGTAAAGACTGGCACGACTTCTCAATAGTTGATGAAGCAGAAGGCGAGTCAGTTAACTTAATAGCCAATAAACTTTTAGAAGGCAGCGAAAGCCGCAGCATTAGTTGCCACCGCAATTATACTAAAGACGGCTCAATAATTTACTGTGAATGGTATAGTTCCACGCTGAAAGATCCAGAAGGAAAAGTAATTTCAGTTCTATCTTTTGCTATAGATGCCAGCGAGCGTATTTGCACTCAAGAAGAACTGCACCGACGCGAACGATATTTCAGCGCGATCGCCGAAAATTCTACCGATATTATAGCCCGGTACGATCGAGAACTTCGCCACCTTTACGTCAACCGAGCGATCGAAACAGCAACCGGAAAATTCCCCGCAGAATTTATCGGCAAAACCAACAAAGAATCGGGAATGCCCGTAGATTTTTGCAAACTTTTCGATGAATATATTACTCAAGTTTTTTTAACAGGTCAACCAGAAACTATAGAATTTGAGTTTCTCAACCCCCAGGGCATCAAACATTATCACTGTCGGGTATTGCCCGAATTTACCGGAGACAATTCAATAGAAACAGTTTTAACGATCGCCCGCGACATTACAGAACTCAAACAAGTCGAATTGCATTTGCGCCACAGCGAATCTAAATTTAGAAGCATAGTGAATTCTAATTTGATGGGGATATTTTTTTGGGACATTGACGGCAATATTCTAGATGCAAATGACTTCTTTTTAAACACGGTAAATTATACCCGAAATGACCTGATTTCAGGAAGGATTAACTGGCAAGAAATGACACCGCCAGAATACCAAATTCTCGACGCACAAAAACTCGCTGAACTGATTGTTTCCAGGATGGTTGTTCCCTTTGCCAAAGAATACGTGCGTTCCGATGGCAGTCGCGTTCCGGTATTGCTGGGCGGTACATTGTTAGAAGGTTCGCAGAATCTGGGCGTTAGTTTTGTCCTGGACTTGACCGATCGCAAACAAGCAGAATTTGAACTGCAAAAACAGCAAGAACTTTTAGAGAGCATCCTCAAAACTATCCCGAACTTTCTCTATATTTACGATACGGAAAGCAACAAAATTATTTATATCAGTGAATCTGTCACAACCATGCTAGGGTACACTGCCCAAGAATTAGAAGAGTTTGTTACAGCGGCTGTGGCGGACTTGGTTCATCCCGAAGATCGACCAAAACTAATTGCAGGCATCCAAAAACTCAAAGACAGCATGAATTCCCAGGAAATAGATGACAGAGACTACAGAATCAAACACAAAAACGGGGAATGGCGCTGGGTACACGATCGAGCCAGAATTTTCAAAAACAATTCCGAGGGAAAAACCTGGCAAATAATTGGTTCCGTCCTCGACATCAGCGATCGCAAAGCAGCAGAAGCATCATTAAAACAGCAAAAAGAAGTGCTGCAAACTATCTTTGACAACGTACCAGTCATGCTCGGATTCTTAAATAAGAATAGTGAAATAGAGTGGGTAAACCGCCACTGGGAAGAAGTGTTGGGCTGGAGTTGCGAAGAAATGAAAAGTGGCGATATCTTTGCGGAATTTTATCCAGACCCAGAATACCGCCAGTATGTTTTGGATGAAGTTCAAGCAGCTAATCGGAACTGGAGCGACTTCAAAACTAAAGTAAAAGATGGGCGAATTATTGATACTTGTTGGGCAAATATTAATTTATCAGACGGCAGCAGGATCGGCATCGGTCAAGATATTACAAAACGCAAAATAGCAGAAGCAGAACTTAAAGAACTCAACGAAACTTTAGAAGCTCAAGTAGCTCAGCGCACCGCCGAATTAGAAACTTTTTTTGATGCTTTGCCGGACTATATTTTTGTGGTAGAACGGGAGAATATGCGCCTATCTTTTGTCAACCATACCATGGCAAAGTTTTCCGGTTTCGACAGCAGGCAGCAAATGCAGGGTAAAACTATTTTTGAGTGCTATCCCAGCGAACTAGCAGAAAGGTTTTACCAGAAAAATATCCAAGTATTTGAGTCAGGTAAAACTCTGCACTTGCAGGACAAATTTGTGAAAGCTGCAGGTAGTGTTTACTTAGACACGTTTAAAATTCCTCTGAGAAATTTGGACGGCGAGGTTTATGCTTTAATTGGCACTTCTCGCAATATCACTGAGTTGGTAGAAACCAAACAAGCTTTATCGGAACGCACAGTTCAATTAGAAGCAGCTAACAAAGAATTAGAATCTTTTTGCTATTCAGTTTCTCACGATTTGCGCGCGCCGTTGCGGCATATTTCAGGTTTTGTCAGTGCCTTGAAACAGCGCTTGGAAACCAGCGAAGCTGCGCGCGATCGCAAGATAGTTCACTATATAGAAGTAATTGAAGACAGCAGTCAAAAAATGAGTTTGTTGATTGATGGTTTGCTGATGCTGTCGCGGGTAGGCCGCGCCGAATTAATGCAAATTCCGATCGACCTCGATCGCTTGGTGCAAACAGCGATTAAATTGGCTAAACCCCGAACTGGCGCAACTTCCTCCCAAATTCCCCAAAACGTTGAATTTGAAATCGGCAATTTGCCGGCGGTGACGGGAGATCCCACCTTGCTACAACAGGTATTCAGCAATTTGATCGGCAACGCCGTTAAGTTCAGCCGCGATCGCGATCCTGCTAGAGTAGTTATTGACTCTTTACCAGATGGAACGATTTTTGTCAAGGATAACGGCGCGGGATTTGACATGACCTATGCCGATCGGCTGTTTGGGGCGTTTCAGAGACTGCACTCCCAGAGAGAATTTGAAGGTACGGGCATCGGTTTGGCGATCGTCCAGCGGATTATTCACCGCCACGGCGGCAAGATTTGGGCCGAGAGCTTACCTGGGCAAGGAGCAACTTTTTACTTTAAACTAAGTCAAACAATCTCTATGGGTAATGTAGAATTTTGACACTTTCAGGCTGGTTTTCCGTAAATTAATCGATCTAAACTAAGAGCTACAAGTTTTAAACAGTTGACAGTTGACCGCTGGCAGTTGAGGGCAAGGTTTTTGGGACGGAGTTCAACATCCTTGAAATTAGCTTTGACTGTTGTAGTTAGTTATAGTAAGACAATCGAGGTATCTAAAAAATATTTAACGCAAAATCGCCTGTACCAATTTACAGAAACTACAATTTCAGCAATGACAAGCTCTCACCAAATACCCGCAGTCCTGAATAACAGCAATATGTTTAACCAATCTCAAGCCGATTACCTGCTGCAAACGGTAGCAGAGTCAACATTAAACTTGTTGATTGTCGAAGACATGACCGAAGATATTGAACTGATGGTTCTCTCCTTAGAATCCGGGGGAGTAAATTTTACCTACGATACCGCTCAAACAGCAACAGCGTGCAGGGAACTCCTGGAAAATAGCAAGTACGATGCTGTTTTGTCAGATTATCGGCTCCCAGGCTTTAACGGGTTGGAAGTATTGCGATTAATGCAAGAATTTAAGCAAGAAATACCTTTTATTTTAGTTACCGGAAGTTTGGGAGAAGAAGCAGCAGTAGAGTGTATCAAAGCCGGCATGACCGACTACGTATTGAAAGGCAGGCTGTTCAGGCTGCCAACGGTGTTAGAACGATCGCTCCAAGAATTTAAAATGCGACGCCAGCAACAAGAAGCGATCGCCAAAATTGAGCGGCAAGCTAAACGAGAAGCTATAGTTAACCGCATCGTCCAAGCCATGCGCGAAACCCTGGTACTGGACGAAGTGCTGCAAACCACCGCCGACCAACTGCACGAAGCCTTGGAAATTAACGGCTGCACGATTTTGCAGCCCGATGCCGGGAACAATATCTCTGTTCGCTACATCAGCAAAGCCGCTGTCGCTAGAGAACGGCTGTTGGGGGTTAATTGCGAAATAGCCCAGCACTACCGATGCGGGCTCGCGCGCGGAGAAACAGTTGCCATCGCCGATTTATCGACCCTGCAGCCGTCGCTGCAAGCATCAGCAGAGTTGTTCGGGTTTCAAGCGATCGCGATCGCGCCGCTGCTGTACCAAAAGTCTTTTTTAGGAGGAATCTGCCTGTACCAGTGCGATCGAGCGCGTGCTTGGAGTGCCGAAGAACTCTCCCTACTCGCAGTCATTGCCGATCGGTGCGCGATTGCGATCCACCAAGCCGAACTCTACCAACAAGCTCAAACCGAACTAGCGGAACGCAAGCGCGCCGAAGCTAGAGTTCGAGGCATCCAGCAGCAGCTAGCAGCAATTGCAGCCAACATTCCGGGTTCGGTTTACCGCGTCGTGCTGCATCCAGATGACACTACCTCCATGCCCTACATGAGTCCGGGGGCGCGGGAAGTAACCGGCCTCGACCCCGCAGCAGCAATGGCCCGCCCGGAACTGCTGACCGAAATCATCCATCCCGAAGACAAAAGCTTATTTGACAGCAGCGTTCTGGAGTCAAAAACCAGCCTCCAGTCCTGCGATCGCCAGTACCGCATCGTTCTGAGTTCCGGCGAGGTCAAGTGGGTCCAAGACATCGCTCGGTTTTCCCGCACCGCCAATGGAGACATCATTATTGACGGAGTAGCCCTCGACATCAGCGATCGCAAACTTGCCGAAGAAGCCCTCAGACAAAGCGAACAGCGATTTCGATCGCTGATTGAAAACGCTACGGATATCACGGTGATTCTCGACGCCCAGGGTATATTTCGCTACATCAGCCCCTCGGTCAAGCGGATCTTGGGATACGAACCCGAAGGGGCGATCGGGAAATCGGCTTTGGAAGCAGTTCACCCAGACGACTGCGCCGCGATCGCCCAAGCTTTGAACAAAGCTATTGAAAATCCCGGAGCCAGCCAACCTCCGATCGAATACCGAGTCTGCCACCGCAACGGTCAAGAATGCTTTTTGGAAGCTGTAGCCACCAATTTGCTAGAGGATCCGGCAGTCAAGGGCATTATCATTAACTGCCACGACATCACTGGGCGCAAACAAGCAGAAGAACAACTGCTGCACGATGCTTTTCACGACACCCTTACCAAACTGCCCAACCGAGCCTTGTTTGCCGATCGCTTGGAACACGCCCTGAGGCTGGCAAAACGGCGCAAGGATTACTTTTTTGCCGTGCTGTTTCTCGATTTAGATAGATTTAAAGTAGTTAACGAATCTCTCGGACACGCGATCGGCGACCAACTGTTAGTAGCGATCGCGCGACGCTTGGAAGCCTGCTTGCGCGTCGGCGATACGGTTGCCCGCCTCGGAGGCGACGAGTTTGCCATCCTCCTAGAGGATATCGACGGAATTAATGAAGCGACAAATATTGCCAGTCGCCTGCACCAGAAAATCAATTCTCCGATCGTTCTAGACGGGCATGAAATATTTATCACAGCCAGCACCGGTATCACCTTGAGTTCGGCCGAATATCGAGAACCGATCGACCTGCTGCGGGATGCCGACACCGCAATGTACCGCGCCAAAGAACTCGGCAGAGCCCGCCACGAGGTGTTCAACAGTTCCATGCACGCCCACGCTTTGCGGCTGTTGCAGTTAGAAAGCGACTTGCGGCGGGCGATCGAATCGATCGGAGGTAGGGAAAGAGAAGAAACTCTCGCATCTGGGAAATCTCCCTTGCCGCCCCTGTCGCCCGATCCTCAATTTATCATTCACTACCAGCCGATCGTCAGCATCGCCAGCGGCAAGATTGCAGGTTTTGAAGCCCTAGTGCGCTGGCAGCATCCCGAAGGCGGTTTAGTTTCTCCCGGCGAATTCATCCCCGTTGCCGAAGAAACCGGATCGATCGTGCCGATCGGGCGCTGGGTACTGCGGACAGCTTGCCACCAGATCCGATCTTGGCAGCAGCAATTTCCCAACATTCGGCCGCTGAGTGTCAGCGTCAATCTGTCTGTCAAACAGTTTTCTCAGCCGGATTTAATCGAATACATCGATCTAGTTCTGGAAGAAACTGGTCTCGATGGCAGCAGTTTAAAACTAGAAATTACCGAAAGCGTGCTGATAGAAAATCCCGAATCTGTAACAGCAATGTTGGGAGAATTGCGGGCAAGAAACATTCACTTATGCATCGACGATTTCGGTACAGGTTATTCTTCGCTTTCTTACCTGCACCGCTTCCCGACCAATACTTTAAAAATCGATCGCTCTTTTGTCAGCAGGATGGGAGTTGAGGGCGACCTCGAAAAAGGCAACATCGACCCGACAGAAATTGTGCGATCGATCGTCGCTTTGTCGCACAATTTGGGTATGGATGTGGTAGCCGAAGGAGTGGAAGAAGCTGCGCAATTGTCTATTCTCAAGGGGTTAGATTGCGAGTACGCTCAAGGATACTTTTTCTCCAAGCCGCTGGACTCTCAAACTGCCGCAGCGCTGATATCGCAGCAAGTTGAAAACTCTTCGACTTGAGATGGGAGATTGTTGGTGCAGACTTTATGCTAAAGGTGCGCTTTGGGAACTGCGATCGTGGAGATGGTTCGATCGCCCTAAAATTAGTTGAAGATCGGAACTTTAGTCTTTCAAGATCGGAGGATTAAAGTCTCGATCGCCAACCCAACTAAACTTTTTTGATTCCTCTTCTTTTCCACCACAAACCCACTCCTGCCGCCAGCATTGTACCCGCTACAGTCACCGGTTCCGGTACAGTTTCATACTCGTAAGTAACGCTAGCAGCAACATTCGCCGACACCTTATATAGCAAGTCTAAATGAGTTGTGTAACTACAAGAAAAGTGGTAAGCTAAAATTTAGCGCAGACAAATCATTATTGGGCTTGGCGGGCGATCGAACGACAATTAGCGGGCGATCGAACCAAAACCTGCGGGCGATCGAACGACAATTAGCGGGCGATCGAACCAAAACCTGCGGGCGATCGAACCAAAATTAGCGAGCGATCGAACCAAAACCTGCGGGCGATCGAACCAAAATTAGCGGGCGATCGAACCAAAATTAGCGGGCGATCGAACCAAAACCTGCGGGCGATCGAACCAAAATTAGCGGGCGATCGAAATAAATTATTTAGATAGGAGTGATGGTTCCAGATTACTAAGTTTTGCTGTATACAATCAAAGCTTTGCTGATGGAGTTGTTGAAGTCCGCGACCGTAATAATCAAATCGTAGAAGTTAGAGGAGTGGATGGGCAGAGTTTAGTGACAGGAGTGATTGAGTCTCACCTGACTATGGGAAAACGAATATTTTTTCCCAGGTTTCCCAATTTGGCTGATCTTAGAAGAGAGGAAAACTCTAAAAAGACAGAAATAGAAAATATTGTAATCCCACCAGGCGGTACTTTAAGGTTTACCCAGGTTGGTGAAAATGCTCTAGCCTATAATTTAGTCACTTTTGTCAGAGGGTTTATACTTAGCCCATTGGGAGTACCTGAAAATAAAATAACAGACCTTCTAAGTACAAAACTTTTTACGAAGTTTTTAGAAAAACATTTGGAAAGTTTTGTGAGACCAGAGTCATTTAAAGACATTTTTAGCTTTGGTCAAAGTTTGGTGAATTTTAGTTGGCTTGACGTTAATGCTCTCAATGAGCTACTAATAGCAACCGATGCTGTTTTAGCTGAAGAACTTTTAACTAAGTTCTTAATTTATAAGACTCAACACGAATTGTTGAATCTAGTGTCTGGATGGCTGAAAGGTGGGGAGATGTTTAATATGTACCTTAATACCATTACACAATGGGGTAATTTTGTTCAAGCCCAAACGAAAGAAGGTCAACCAATTACATTTAGTACCAAATAACGCTACAATCAGGGATTATTATCATAGGATGCCAAATTTATAGAATAGGCAAATTACTAGCATCATTACCAGGCTTTGTATCAGCAACTAGCGCAGCGACTGAATTATGCTGCCTAATGTTTTACCCGATCGCCTCAATCGCACTTTTTGCATCGAAAGGTCGAGCGCTCTTTTAGGAATGGAAAGGTCGATCGCTCTTGTGTCATGTAAAGGTCGATCGCTCTTTTGGCATGGAAAGCTCTATCGCTCTTTTGTCATGGAAAGGGAGCTCGATCGGAATAGTCTGGTATTATTTCTCAGCGAGCAACATGATGAAGAGATTCAACATATCGCTCAATTTCCTCCTCCGTACAACTAATTCCATTCTGCCAAAGTTCATATTCACTGATATCAATATCTTCATTCCAAACCAGTGCATAACCACCAGATTCAACTGTAAAATTCCTGAAGAGCCCTGGATTGCGTAATGGCGCAAATATCGGATTTTCTAACAACTTAGAGATGTCGTATTTTTTAAATTCAAAATTGGTAAACTTGACTATCAAGGTGCGATCGTCTTAATTTTTGTTGCACCTTAGAAGGAATTTTCGATATTTAGTTTATCCCAAATTATCTCTATTCGACAATTACCGTAAGTGCTAATGGAAAGCTCGATCGCTCTTTTTTATGGTAAGGTCGATCGCTTTTGTCGCCAGAGGGATCTCACTTTTTGGTACTATGAGTGGCGATCGTTTTTTGGGGATGAGATGCGCTATGTTTTTGTGTGAGAAAATGTGATAAAGTAGAATTATTGTTCAACCCTTGCCCCGATCGGAGGTAACAATGCAAATCACCTTGAGCCAAGAGCAAAGCCAAGTCCTTGAAGCTTTAGTAAAGCACGGGCAATATCCCTCGCTTGAAGAAGCAATTAACACGGCCTTACTGTTATTAATCGACGACCTTACTTTATCCGAAAGCAACAACAACCCCAACTATTTAGCGTGGGTTCAAGAAACTCGGAAGAAAATCGATATAGCACAAGAACAGGCACAACGGGGTGAGTTGCTCGAAGCAGGCGATGTATTAGCTCAACTTAGAGATAAAGTGAAAAAAGCCAGAGAAGTAATAGTATGAATCGCTTGCTCATTACGATCGAAGCGAGTCGAGATTTATCCGAAATTTCCGATTACTTTTTGGCGCAAAGCGTAGACGCTGGCGATCGCTTTGTGGAAGGATTTGGGAAAAAATGCCAGCAGATTGCACAGTTTCCCTATTTGGGGCGATCGTATTCACAATTTTCTCCCAGTTTACGTGGTGTACCATTGATGGGGTACATTATTTTTTATCAAATAGTTGGTGATGGTATTGAAATTTTACGAGTTATTAGTGGTTATCGTAACTTGCAGGATGTTTTCAATACTGATTGAGCAATAGCAATGCGATATACAGCAGATTGCAAGTTTATATTGAAAGCTACAGACATCCGAATCGCTTTTTACCAATTAGATTTCCTTCAGTGGATGCAGCTATCATTAGAGTTAGAACGCCTTATCATCCAAGCTATTAACCCACCCTATAATGTCAAAATTTCAGCGAGGGACTAACGAAGATGCAAACTCAACCTGCGATCGCCGGACATCTGTCACCGGAATTAGCACAAATCTTCCTAGAAGGATTACCAGAAACCATTCGCAAAGCACTCGAAATGCGGGCTAAAACCATGAACTATCCAGTTTGGGCAATAATTGAAATGGCGATCGCTGGCTATCTCGATGAAGAAGCTCTATCCTTTGTCGATTGCAAGCCCAAGCTCGACTAGCGATTGTACAGTGCGATCGCTCTTTTGGGATGGCAAGGTCGATCGCTCTTTACTTCTTTCTCTCGATCGAGGGTTCTCGCCCCTTTATCATTAGTCAAAAAGTGCGATCGATTTTTTATTTAAGCCGCAACGATTGCCGGATTGGGAGGCGCTAAACCTTCTTCTTGGCAATACTCAAGGTAGCTGGCGATCGCTTCTTGAGCATTGGCGAGCGCTTCTTCATAAGTTTTCCCATAAGTGCAAGGCTGCATCGCCAATTTAGCAAACTCTGGCAGCGTTACCAAATACAGTCCGTCTTCTTGTGACCATTGAATTAATAAACTATAGCGGTAATTCATTCCTCTGATTCCTCTGCTGCTATTGTTTCTAACTCTTGAATCGCTTGTTTTAACAATTTCTCCAAATACAGCGGTGTATCCTCACCGTCTTTAAAAGCAATAGTAATCAACAGTTGCAGTTGCGGATGCTTCCAGTTTTGATGGCTCCCCTTTCCGCGCCTCTGCACAAACCCCAATCTAATCAATTCAGTTTTATAGTCCCGAATTTTCCTTGGCATATACGATCTCAGTTCGTTTGCATAATTCTCAATTGAATTCCTCCAATTCCCAATTTAGCATTAATATCGCATGAATGGGCATCGAGAAGGGAACTCGCTCTTTTTGATATGGAAAGGTCGATCGCCATTTTAGCATAGAAAGGTCGATCGCTCTTTTGGCATGGAAAGCTCGATCGCTCTTTGTTTCATGGAAAGGTCGATCGCTCTTTTGGCATGGAAAGCTCGATCGCTCTTTTGGTATGGAAAAGTCGAGCGCTCTTTTTGACATAGAAAGGTCGATCGCTCTTTTGTCATGGAAAGGGTGCTCGATCGGAATAGTCTGGTATTATTTCTCAACGAGCAACATGATGAAGAGATTCAATATATCGCTCAATTTCCTCATCCGTACAACTAATTCCATTCTGCCAAAGTTCATATTCACTGATATCAATATCTTCATTCCAAACCAGTGTATAACCACCAGGTTCAACGGTAAAATTCCTGAAAAACCTAGGATTGCGTAATGGTGCAAATATCGGATTTTCTAATAAATTAGAGATGTCGGATTTTTTAAATTCAAGATTGGTAAACTTGACCATCAAGGTGCGATCGTCAATAGCTTTAGCATAAACAATTTTCCTCCAAGATTCTTTCCTCTGTAAAGCCCCGCAAACTCGATCGCTCTTTTGACATCGAAAGGGCTATCGTTCTTTTAAATAGAAAGGTCGATCGCTCTTTTGGTGTGGAAAGGTCGATCGCTCTTTTTGGTATGTAAAGGTCGATCGCTCTTTTTGTCATCGAAAGGTCGATCGCTCTTTTTTTCATGGAAAGGGCGATCGCTCTTTTTGATATGGAAAGGTCGATCGCTCTTTTTAACATGGAAAGGTCGATCGCTCTTTTGGTATGGAAAGGTCGATCGCTCTTTGTTTCATGGAAAGGTCGATCGCTTTTCTAGATCGAGGGTCCTCGCTTTTTAGTATGAGGAGGGGCGATCGTTACATAAAATTACTGCTGAATAATTTCAACTATTGATTTCAAGCAGTCTTTTTGCAAAGCAGACTCGCTGAGCAGGCTTACTTCTAACTTATTTAGATCGTATTTTGTTTTGAGAAATTGCAAAAAATCCCAAACTTCTTGTAAGATAAACTCGGGAATATTTTCTACTTCTTTTAGGAGCAATTCTTTAGCGTTCATGTGATGTACCTAGAAAAACATACTAAATTCTTCCCAGTCCGTAATTTTGTGTCCATTCCCGGGTCGTTGATTCGGCAATGCTTCAAAGCTTCCTGTCTCACGTTGCCTTTTGAGCCATAATCTAATCGTGTCACGACTAATGGTTAAAGAGGCGGCTGACTTCTGTAATCTTTAAGCCATCAAGCTCAAGCGCTTGGAGTGCTTTTTGTCGAAGGTCATAACTGTAAGGCTTTGGCATGGATTTCTCTGCGACACAGCCGAAGGCAAGTCTGATATCTATTTCAATTTTACGGCTTAACCGCCTTGGCGGTTGCTATATCTGCAGGGTGTGAGGGGAACTGGGATCGCCCTTGCCCTCGGTCAGCATTTGCTGGCCGTTCGGTAAAATAATTTGGGATCGATCGACCGATCTCGATCTAAAATCTTAAGATATTCTAAAGCTGTCCCCAACTCGCGTCAGTTAATCCCTACTACACCCAGATCGTTATGGCTATTGGCTACCTCGCCCTCGTTCTCCACGCCCACCTGCCCTTTGTCCGTCACCCCGAAAGCGACTACGTTCTAGAAGAAGAATGGTTGTTTGAGGCAATTGCAGAAACCTACGTTCCCTTGCTGCAAGTCTTTGAAGGACTCAAGCGCGACGGCGTAGACTTCAAAATTACCATGAGCATGACGCCCCCTTTGGTGGCAATGCTGCGCGACCCCCTGCTGCAAGACCGCTTCGAGGATCACTTGGCCAAACTCGAAGAATTAGCAGAACTCGAAATCGAACATGCCTCGGACGGTCACATCCGCTATTTGGCAGAACATTACGCCACTCACTTCAATCAAGTCCGCCAAGTCTGGGAAAAGTACGATCGAGATTTAGTTAAAGCATTCAAACAATTTCAAGACACCAACAACCTCGAAATCATCACCTGCGGCGCTACCCACGGGTATTTACCGCTGATGAAAATGTACCCCGAGGCAGTTTGGGCGCAAATTCAAGTAGCCTGCGACAACTACGAAGCCAACTTCGGCCGCCGTCCGAAAGGCATTTGGCTGCCGGAATGCGCCTACTACGAAGGCTTGGAAAGGATGCTAGCCGATGCGGGCATCCGCTATTTTCTCACAGACGGTCACGGCATTCTCTACGCCCGACCGCGCCCCCGCTACGGCAGCTACGCCCCGATTTTCACCGAATCCGGCGTCGCAGCCTTCGGTCGGGATCACGAATCCTCGCAGCAAGTTTGGTCTTCGGAAGTAGGTTATCCGGGGGCAGCGGAATACCGGGAATTTTACAAGGATTTGGGCTGGGAAGCAGATTACGATTACATCAAGCCCTACATCATGCCTAACGGGCAGCGGAAAAATACCGGGATCAAATACCACAAAATCACCGGTCGCGGACTGGGTTTGGGGGACAAACAGCTATACGATCCTTACTGGGCGAGGGAAAAAGCGGCCGAGCACGCTGGCAATTTTGCTTTCAACCGGGAACGGCAAGTCGAACACCTGTACGGCATCATGCAGCGCCCGCCAATTATCGTTTCGCCTTACGACGCGGAACTTTTCGGTCACTGGTGGTATGAAGGGCCTTGGTTCTTAGATTATCTGTTCCGCAAAAGCTGGTACGACCAAAATACCTACGATATGACGCATTTGGCAGATTATTTGCGGGGGAATCCAACCCAGCAAGTTTGCCGCCCGTCGCAGTCGAGTTGGGGTTATCGGGGTTTCCACGAATATTGGCTGAACGATACGAATGCTTGGATTTACCCGCACTTGCACAAAGCAGCGGAACGAATGATTGAATTGGGCAATCGGGAACCGGCGGATGAGTTGCAGTGGCGCGCTTTGAATCAAGCGGCGCGGGAATTGTTGTTAGCTCAATCTTCTGACTGGGCGTTTATCATGCGTACAGGGACGATGGTGCCCTATGCGGTGCGGCGCACTCGATCGCACTTAATGCGCTTTCACAAACTGTACGATGAAGTGAAACAGGAAAAAGTCGATTCCGGTTGGTTGGAAAAGGTTTCGCGTGTATCGATCGCTTTAACCAAGTTTCGATCGAGTTTCCCACAGATTAAAACCCGCCAGCGCGGGTTTTTTTGACTTAGTATAATATGTAGGTTGGGTTGAAGAATGAAACCCAACAAGTCCGATCGTCCGCGCCACCAGTCCGATCGTCCGCGCCACCAGTCCGATCGTCCGCGCCACCAGTCCGATCGCGTCCGCGCCACCAGTCCGACGAGCGCTCGCGCAGCAAAAATTCGAGTCGATAAACTAGCCCGCCGATGCTCTCCAAATGCGGCTATATTAGTGTTGGGTTTCACTTCGTTCAACCCAACCTACAAACCAGATTACTGTTTTTTTATGCTTCTTCTTTTCCACCACAAACCCACTCCCGCAGCCAGCGCGCGATCGAACTCAAATTGCTTTTCCCAACCTGAAGTGCCAAACTTTCTCAAAGTGCAGGTGATTTTATTATCGTCCTCTGGTATCAAATCGATCGTCAGCGTCAAACTCTCCGCAAACTCGATCGCTCCCAAACACATCATATGCAAAAAGCGGTAAAAATAGTTTTACAAAATCCTCGCAATCGTAAGGTGCTCGTTGCGCACCCTACCAACTTAATCTCTCCGAAAAACCTCGCCTTCAACTGTCAACTGTCAACTGTCAACTGTCAACGATCGACTATTTAAGGTGTCGGATTGGGATACTTAGCGTGAACGGCATTGATTTCCGCTAAAATATCTTCATGCAGCGTTACATCTAAACTGCCGAGATTTTCCTCAAGCTGTTTGATGGTTGTAGCACCGATAATAGTGCTAGTGACAAACCAGCGCGATCGCACGTAAGCTAAAGCCATTTGCGCCGGACTCAAATTGTATTTTTTCGCAATCTCGACGTAGGCTTTTACCGCATCGTTGAGATTAGTTTTCTCGTAACGTTGACCGAATCCGGCAAATAAAGCCAGACGCGAATTTTCCGGGATTCCGTGCAGGTACTTGCCCGTTAACAGCCCGAATCCCAAAGGACTGTAAGCCATCAATCCCACATTCTTAAAGCGGCAAGTCTCCGCCAAATTTATGTGAAATGTTCGATTGGTCAAACTAAAAGCATTCTGAATCGAAACTACCTTCGGCAAACCGTGTTTTTCCGCCAAAATGCAGAACTCGCAAACGCCCCAGGGAGTCTCGTTGCTCAAACCCAAATAGCGAATTTTTCCCGCTTTAATTAAATCTGCAAATACCTCTAACTGTTCCAAAATCGGGACAGTTTTGCCTTCTTGAGAGATGTCGTAATCCGGCGCACCAAACAGTGGCACGTAGCGATCGGGCCAGTGGATTTGATAGAGGTCGATATAGTCAGTTTGCAGGCGTTTAAGACTGTCGTTTACAGCTTGTTCCACATTCGGGCGATCGATCTGATTTTTTCCTTCCCGAATCCACTTCAACCGACTGCTGCGCCCAGCAACTTTCGTCGCGACAATAACTCGATCCCGCCGCTGCTTGACCAGCCATTTGCCGATGTATTCCTCCGTTTTTCCCTGAGTTTCCGGTTGGCCGGGGACGGGATACATTTCAGCAGTATCTATAAAATTGACTCCCTTAGCAAATGCCAAATCGAGTTGTTGCGCTGCTTCATCAACGGTATTCTGCTGGCCGTAAGTCATCGTACCCAAACAGATTTCAGATACTAATAAATCGCTGTCGCCGAGTTTTTTGTATTCCATGAGTTTGAGGTGCGAAAAAATTCTATTCCACTATATAGCAAGCGTAAATCATTTGTGCAATCTATCTCTTATTCCCTCTCCGAAGCTCGGGGAGCCACTGGGATCGACAGGTCCCCCCAAGTTGAGGAAGTGGCGTGAGGGTTGGGGTGAGGTAAAAATTTTACCGATCCTTTTAGATGAGCTAGAGAACCAATTTAACATCTTTGATACCTAGATTGGCTCAAATTAGGACGATCGCACTGCAAGATAACAAAAAGTTTAGCAAGTTAAGCAACTTAGGCTTTACGCTCGGAAAGCCTAAGTTGCATTCAAAGCCTTAGTCAGCACAGAGTTTTGTCGCTCCCGATGCCTGTTCTTAAGTTGAGATGTTAAATTGCTAAATTTGAGTGGCGCGATCGGGTGACTGAGTGCCAACTAAATATGGGACTTTAAGATTAAAAGCCTCGCAGCATATTTTATAATAATTAAAAAGTTACGATGATAACTCCGCTCCCTCCCATGTATGAGCAGCAGTCCGCCCAAAGTACCGTTTGTCAATCTCTCCCTGCAACACCAACCGATCGCATCCCAAATATCAGAAACCATAGCAAAAATTATCGATCGAGGAGACTTTATTTTAGGTCGAGCGCTCGCCGAATTTGAAACAGCATTTGCCACCGCTTCCGGAGTAAAATACGGAGTAGGAGTAGCCTGTGGCACAGATGCGATCGGTCTCGGACTCCAAGCTTGCGGCATCAATCCCGGCGACGAAGTTCTCATCCCCGCCAACACATTTGTCGCCACCATCATCGGCGTTATTCAAGCCAAAGCGATACCTATTCTTGTAGATTGCGACCCGGAAACCGCCCTAATTGACCTCACAGCAGCAGCAGCAGCAATTACCTCAAAAACTAAAGCAATTATTCCCGTACACCTCTACGGTCAAATGGTATCGCCTCTGGAGTTATTAGACTTTGCGAAATGCTATGATTTAATAATATTTGAAGATGCCGCCCAAGCACACTTAGCTGAAAAAGAAGGATACCGCGCCGGTTCCTTTGGCAAAGCAGCAGCCTTCAGTTTTTATCCCAGTAAAAATCTCGGTTCCTTTGGCGACGGCGGGATGTTAATTACGAACGATCGAGAAATAGCAGAAAAAGTGCGAACTCTGCGCAATTACGGAGCACCCAGCAAATATTTGCACTCCGAAATCGGCACTAACAGCCGCCTCGACAACTTGCAAGCAGCCGTACTCAACGTGAAATTGCCCTATCTCGAAACATGGAATCGCGATCGCAACTTGGCAGCCCAACACTACGATACTCTACTGGAACCCCTAAAATACCAGGGCATCGTACCGATCGCCAACCGCAGCGGCAGCGGTCACATTTATCACCTTTACGTCATTAGGATCGCGGAGAAAAGCGCGATCGACCGCCACACCCTGCAGCAACAACTCGCCCGAGAAGGCATTCAAACCGGCATCCACTATCCCGTACCCTGCCACCTGCAACCCGCCTACCAAAGCTTGGGCAAACCCGGCGACTTTCCCCATGCAGAAACCCTGTGCCGGCAAATTTTATCATTGCCAATTTATCCCGGATTGAGCAATACTCAGATCGAGCTAGTTGTCAGAGCGATCGAGCGATCGTTAAATTGGTAATTCAGGGCTGGCGCGCAAACAACGCAATTACGTCATGCTTCCCGATCCAAGCAATCTCAAAACACGATCGTACTTTGACAACAAGTAAGTCCTGTAATTGTTGTCAAAGTTAGGAGAGCAATTTAAGCTTTAAAGACGCTGTTCTCAAAACGCAGGAGTGAGGAATTAACAACTATGTAAGTCAAAATCTACAACTCAAAAATTCAAAAATCATGCAGATTCAGCGCAAAATTCGCCTCGTTCTCAAGCGATATCCCCTAGAAGAAAGTATCGCGCTACTCTTAATATTGCTGTACGCTCCCCTGATAGTACACTGGTACAGCGGTTGGCTGCACAAAAACATCAGTATCGAACACGAATATTTCAGCCACGGACTAATTGGTTTGCCCTACGCGGCTTATCTTGTTTGGAATAACCGAAATTCTTGGAGGCGTTTGCCAGACTCGTCTTATTTTGAAGGAACATTTTTACTGTTGCTAGCAACCCTTTTTTATCTCAGCAAATTAAGCGACTTGGTTAATTTCTCCCTGCCATTAATGCTAGCCGGTATTTGCCTGTGTTTAAAAGGAATGCCAGGATTAAAATTGCAAGGACTGCCACTTTTATTCGTGTTATTGGCTACCCCAAATCACATTCCTTACCTCATAGAACCCTACGCTTTGCCATTGCAGCATTTCATTGCTGAAATGGCAGGTTGGATATTAGTCAAATTCGGTCTCAACGTGAGAATAGAAGAAATTTATCTTTACGTCAACGATCGCATTGTAGAAGTTGCACCCCATTGTGCTGGTCTCAAAATGCTGTTTACCAGTCTCTACGTCAGCTTGCTGCTGCTAGATTGGACGGGAGTTTTGAGATCCCGCAGCAGAAGCATTCTGTTTTTAGCAGGTGCCAGCGCCATCAGCATTAGTTCCAACATCTTCCGCAATGCTTTGCTAACATACCTTCACGGCACCGGCAAAGAGACACTTTTTGCTTGGATGCACGCCGGATGGGGCGGAGACTTGTATTCTGCTTGTATGCTAGGTTTATTGGTGTTGCTGCTCAACGGGATGGAAAAGTATTTCCCAATCGACGATCGAACAATTAGGAAGTAACGCTGAGAGAGGATTGCTAATAGATTGACTGTAGTGTTTAATTAGAGGATTTTTCTCAAAGATCGAAATTGTGTTAAATAATATGTGAATTTTTAATTTTTAATTTTAAGTTTAATTTGAAATTTTAATTTCACTATTTCCCAAGCAAGCTATCAGCTTACCCGCATTCTATGAGGTTTGTATGATTTCACCGCGCCAACTAATGTGGCGATACCAATTACCTAAAATAATCGTACTGCTGCTGTTGCTGGTACTGGTTGGATGGGTAGCAATTCCCGGTTACCTGACGGGAAAGTGGCCTTGGACAAATTCGCCACCAGTTACCAACCTCAAACAACTCAAAACTTTGCGCCAACAAGGGCTAAAATTCTCCAAACTCTCAGGCTGGCAGGTTCTCCACGTCCAGCAAAACGTACAAATCGGCGGTCGCAAGTGGTTGGTCCAAGAAATTCAAAACAGTCAAACAGTAGCAATTTTATTGCTGCTGCCACAAAACGGCCCAAAAGACCAACCTCAAGTGGAATGGCTGGATCTCAGAGGATTTCATCAGTGGCAAACAGATTCCGATCGCACTTTAAAATTTACAGTTGAATTAACGCCGGTGCGCGCTCGATCGGTCGCCACCGTCGAAGCATTATTTTTCCGCAGCCGGACACCCGAACAAACTTTTGCCGTTTTGCAGTGGTACGCCCTGCCTAACGGCGGTTCGACAGCAACCAGCCACTGGTTTTGGGAAGACAGCATCGCCAGACTGTCAAACCGTCGCATCTCCTGGGTAGCTGTCACTATCATTGTTCCCATTAAACCAGTGGATGACATCGAACTATATCGACCTCTTGTAAAAAGTATCGGCGAAATAGTTCAAGCTCAATTAATGGCAGAAACTTTTCAAATGTAGCAGGAGAGGGAAGGGAGATGGAGAGAGGGGGGGCGGAACAGTGACAAAAATTTCCCTAAAACTTTCTAAAGTTACCGATCGAGCCTGCTATCATCCGGGAAAACTCCCATCTAAAAAGTTAGTATCGACAGGGATTTGAACCCATCTGAATATTTTAAAACGGACGGTAGGACAACCGTTTGCTGCCTGTGGAGGCGCAGTCAGCGGACAGCCAGTGAAACAGGAACTCTGATTCGTGAGTTTAAGAAGCCCCCGCCAGACCGCAATCTAGCGGTTGGCGGCGCGAGTTGTCACCCTTCATTTCACCCAAGCTGGATGGCTCATCAAAGCCGCAAACGGCTGTACGCCCCGCAATTGATTCGACAGCGGCAAATGACCCCTCGGCGCGCTCAAATCCCAAATAAACTCCTGCGGGTAGCGCGTCCAATTATTCCCCTGCTTCCAGCCAATTAGCGACCACAACTTATCCCAATTCTTCCCCGCACCCAGCCAAATTTCTCGCTGCACCGAAAACCCGAATTTGCCTTCAGAATGAACTTTCCACAGCGTATCAATTGTTTGCAAATCCGTTGCCGACAAACTTTCAACTTCCGTAAAATACAGCCACTTTCTCTGCGCTGCAGTTCCTCCCGCCAATTCACAAAGCTTTTCCAAAGTCAAGCGATCGGCCTCTTGAAATTCCTGTAAAGTTAGCAACTGTTGCAGCGGAGTATAATCAATACTTGAGGTCGATCTTAGGGGCACCACCCCAGTCGGAAAGTTCGATCGCAAAAACTCTGCCGCCCTCTGGGAATTAGCACCGTACAAAATTTGATAAGCCTTCCCAACTACCGCAGTCGGTTCCTGGGACTTGCGCTCTAATAAAAATTCCATCAATACATCCCAACCCGCATCTGCTATGTGTTGTTGCAGCAATTTCAGTTGAGTTTTTTCCGAACCCGACCTCAACTGAGAGCGGAGTTCGGCCGTATCGGCCGCCGAGTCTAATGGAGAAGTAGAAATCGAGTCAGTCATGAGCAAAAATTAGCTATCAGCTATCAGCTATCACCTCTTAGCTGAAGCCCTGGTTTTCCACCATTGTACAACGGTACTGACTCGGATTCACTTCTCTTGACTCGGATACCGAGCGGTGCGCGGCCAGCTAAGCCCGCCGAAGGCACTTATCGTCAGGAATGGCAGCAATAGCAAATGGAGTTTACAAAGTAACTTTCACAATCGATGCCATTAAAAGAATTTTTTTTGAACTTAATCATCCACGATCGAAACCCAGGCAGAGAACGAAGGCGGAAAAAAGTTGATGTCATATTCCGAGTCTTCCCACTCTTTGACCCAGAGAGGCACAGTTCCCCGGCAGGGAGTAGCCGAAAAAGTCCGCTCTTTAACTTCGATCGTGTGAAATAGCTGTTTTAAAGTATCTCCCCGATCCAAAGCTTCGCTGAGGATGTCGTCCAAGTCAGGATCGACCCTCTTGACCCGATTTTTTTCCTCTTCCCGATCGAGCCACAGAAGTTTCAAAGACTTCAGGTCCCTCGGACTGAGGATACTTTTGTAGTAAACGCGCTTGAGGGTAGCTACGGGCTCCAAAGAGCGTTCGATCCTGCGAATTTGCTGGACTCGCAGGTAGTGCCATTCCGCTAAACGCTTGCGTTCCGAAGGTGGGAGAACCCCTTTCCCTGTTGCGTGTTTGTAGTCGTAGTTAACCAAACTGCAAGCCATATTCGCCAGCAAGTGAATTAACTCTTTCTCTTTAGGTGTTGCCTGACGCCGTTCCTGGGTTCTTGTCAATACCCGCTGTCTGCGAGTAGTTTCGAGAGTTTTTTCCATTGGGTTTTTACGCGATGAAATATGATGATTCGCTAGAGCTGAGCGACCCGAACATCAAATGGCAGGGAGCTTGAGACATAGGAAGACTCCACTCGATGTGTCCTACCTCTTCATTTTCCCACTCACCCCCAGGATTAGGTAGATACCAGAATGGAGTTTCCGCCGCCTCCCCATCGGGAGGCGGTTTTGACAACAAGATTTGACAACAACTTCAGCGACAACAACTTCAGCGTCAATTATTTCCGACCTTTACCTTTACCGGTCTTGACCTCTTCTGTATCCCCATCCTCATTCGTTCCAGTGTAGTTGAAGTCGGGACGGCTCTGTAAACTCGTTAAACTGCTTGCTGCTTTTTGCTGTGGGGCGATCGCAGTGGCGCTGGTTGTGCCTAGATGGAAAAAGCTAATGCCAGCCGAGGCAATTGCCCCTAATACTAAGATGGTTGTTTTCATGTTAGATGACCCTGATTTGCGTAGATAGACACTTTTCGGCAAATCCAATCTATCAGAAGTGGGTCGATGCAATAGCCCACTTGTATTCTGAAGAATCTGCCTGCAATAATCAATTCATACAGGCACACCCTGAGCGACCAGAAACGCCGGAAGTGACGTGTTAGTAGTGTCCACGATCTTCCACCAATCCCAATTTTTTGGGTAGTGGAGCTATAGCCATCAGGGCTTTCATCTATCAGGGAGTTATGCCATCAGGGTGCTAATCCATCGGGTAGTTAATCCATCAGGGCGCATCTTTTACCAGCATGGAATTCCATGCAATCTAAACAAACAAAAAACGCAGATTAACGATATCTCCCACTCAAGCAGCCCTCAGCAAAAGCTGGGGTTTTTTGTTGGCTGTTTTTATGGGCACTGGTGGCTGAGCTTTAACCTGCAAAATGTCGAGGTGAACCAGCTACCATTCAACAGCCACAAACCTTGCGGCACGACGATAATATCAAAAAAATAACGATCTGTTGCACCTCCAAAAAGCTAAACATCTGACGCTGAGGGTCTCGGCGATCGCCAGCTCCTCTGGCCACATCATACCACTGTATGAAATTTCAAGGCATATTGTAAAATAATGTAAACAAAGCAGCTTTGTTGGCAGCAGAAATCTGGTTTAGTAAAACTTAATATAAGTTATATAAATTACATCTGAAGAATCGGGCGTCGGGCACGAGCGTTCAACTGGGGGATTTCCCCGTGCAAAGATACAGTAAAGATACGGTAAAGATACAAAGAGACGAAGCTTGTTGAGAGAGAATAAAGAAAGAGCAATTAATTTATCGCGTTTGGCTAAAGCGTGAAAGCTTACCGAGGGATAACCGCTCCCATGCTCCCGTTGAAGTAAGAAATAAATGTCTAGACTTGTCTAGTATTTATATAGCAGGAACAGAAACTTTCAACCTTAGATTAAGCTGACAATAAACACGGTTTGCAGCCGAGCTATCCGTCGAACAGCAGACAGTAGTGGACAACCAGTACCGATGTTTGTCTTCGTGCTTGACAAAAATCGACATAGAGGTTTAGGAACTTGATGAATCCGCAGGTGACAGCAGAAGTAAACTCAACCTACCAATATCTAGTCGGGGGCTGTCTGCCCGCCGATGCCCTCACCTATGTCAGGCGGCGGGCAGACAGCGAACTCTACGAAGGACTCAAAGCAGGACACTTCTGCTACGTGTTAAGTTCGCCGCAAATGGGAAAGTCCAGCTTGCTGTTGCGCGCGGCCTGCAGGTTGCAAGCAGAAGGCACCGCTTGCGCCACTGTTGACTTGAAAAGCATCAGCAGTCCAGACATCCCCCTCCAAAAATGGTATGCAGGAATCATGTACCGCATAGCCAGCAGCCTGTACCTCACAAACAGGTTCGATGCCCTCAAATGGTGGAACGATCGCGAACTGCTGTCGCCCGTACAGCGATTGGAGATATTTATCGAAAGAGTCCTGCTGAGGTCTTTGCAGCAAAATGTGGTAATTTTTATTGATGAAATTGACAGTATCCTCAACTTAAACTTTAGCACAAGCGATTTTTTTGCTTTCATCCGAGCTTGTTACGAAAAACGGGCTGAGAGGTCGGAATACAAGCGCCTGACTTTTGCTGTTTTCGGAGTAGCAGCACCGTCAGAATTGATGCGCAACAAAACCAGAGTTCCTTTAAATATCGGGCGACCGGTGAATTTAAGCAGGTTGCAACTCCACGAAAGTTTGCCCCTCGCAAAAGGATTGGCGCTCAAAGCATTTCGCCCCCAAAAAGTGCTCCAAGAAATATTAGCTTGGACGGGAGGGCAACCGTTTCTGACTCACAAACTTTGTCATTTGGTACTCGAATACGGGTCTTTTATTGGCAGAAATAGTGAAGCCCAGCAAGTAGAACAACTGGTAAACAGTCGAGTTATCAAACATTGGGAAGAACGCGACCTGCCTGCGCATTTGAGAAGGATTCGAGATCGGCTGCTGTGCAGTCGCTGCGATCCCAGCCGACTGCTAGCCCTTTACCAACAAATTTTGCAGAATTCAGACCAAGAAAACTCGGAAGAAATGGGGGGGGTAACGGCAGATTACTCTCCCGAACAAATGGAACTATTACTGTCAGGAATAGTTGTTAAACATCAGAGTAAATTAATAGTTGCTAACCGGATTTACCAGTCAGTTTTTAATCTTTTCTGGGTGGAAAAAGAGTTGGGAAATCTGGCTCCGTACCGGGAAGCATTGGCAGCGTGGCTGGCCGCCAATCGCGAAGATGAATCGCTGTTATTAACTGGGGACAGCTTGCAGGAAGCTTTGGAATGGGCGGCGGATAAAACATTAAGTCAAGAACATTACTGGTTCTTGAATCTCGATCGAGCTTTTGCAGAAAAGTCGGAGTTGACGGCGGCACAAGTTGCAGAAACTAGCGCGAATACCGATGCAGACAGCAGCATTCTCAGCTTACCACTCTCCGAGAATTTTGCCACTACCAGCGACGAGCAAAAATTGTACGATCACATTGTTTCCTGCGTGCAAACAATGACACCGAATCAAGTGATAGATAGATTCCGGCAGCTATTTATTGACGGCATGGGTTATCCCGATCGCGATATTGAAGCGGCGCTGTACAATATTGTCTCTATCAAAAACTTCGATCGCGAGTTTAAATACATTCTCCACCGCTGTTGCTACATCCCGATAAACCGCTGGCAGTTACACTCCCAGCACAAATATGCGATCTCTAATTTAATAGCTTTATTCAAGCAAACTTCCCCGCGTTTTGGAACGGAATTTTATATCGTCAAGCGCTTGCAGGAGCAAATAGCTGCATTTACTAAAAGCGCAGAATTTATCACTCTAGAGCGTTTGGTAAAAGCTGTAGAAAAAGAACCGGCACCGCCGAAAGAAGAGATTAATTACGCCTTGGGCGAGTTAATTTGCAGGTATCCTTATTTGTACGGTCATTCCTTGCTGAGCAAGGATAGCATAGACGAAGACCAGAAAACTATTAAAATCCTGCAAGCTCAAAGACAAAAGCAATTTGAAACTGATTTATCTCAATATTTAAATTATTTAGCAATTAAAAAAGAAGACACGCAAACAAAAATTATTGTGCCGACTGCAAATCCCACGCTGTTGAACGATGAAGAACTTCATTTAGCTATCAGGGAATTTGCCGGTAAAGTCGTGGGCGATCGCACTCACAAAGATTTAGCTCAATTTTTTTTGAGAGATATCAGGCAAACTCCATCGTATCGATCGTTTAAAGTCGAGTTATACGAATATTTATTATCGGCGATCGAACCGGAATACGGCGGGCGTCAATTTAACGATCGCCTGTACAAGCACATCAAAAATATCTTGCCAGAAAATGACTCGGTGAAGTTAAATAATTTATTGATAGTTCGGACTTGCCACCAATTGTTCAACTTTTTAGTAGTTGAAAATCCCCAGCATCCCAGCCACTATGTTTTTTACGATCTGGTGCACAACCTCGGTCCCAGCCGGACAATGGCTTTGCTGCTGAAACTGGTACTGTTGTCCCGCAAAGTTAAACCAGAATTAGAAAAGCGATTTTCTATTTTGTTCAATCACTATGAAGGTAAAGCTGCCGATGAAATTATGTGGTTTATCAAGTCATTGGAAAACTTAAATGTGGCGATGACTGTTAATTTTAGCAATGCAGATTTATCATTAATTAAACAGCAGATTATGTTGGAGTAGTCATCAGTCATCAGTCATTGTTTATATATAGGCCAAAGTCTACCATTCTAAGGTTTCCTGTCTGAGTGTGTTTTTTTTGGAGCTGCTTTTCCTCAAATTACCTACGTGCGGGGCGCTAGTAGCGAACTCGCGTCAGTTTTGCGCGACACTCGCTTGCAGGTACAAACATTAGTCATCGCAGCCCAGAAATCGGGTTTATCTCCAAAGGAAATTGCGCATGAACCAACCTGTAAGTTACCAACTTATTCTGGTGCTGGCAAGGGAAATCTTTCCCCGGCTAGGTAAGCATCAAAATTTTGTTGAAAATAAAGCCAAGATGTCATATCTTCTACATCTAATTGTGATTTCGGCGCATCTTTAAACAGGGGAATGCGCGTACTAATTTCATCTCTCAACAAATCCGGTAATTCCGTCCAATTCTTGACTTTTGAACCTGTAGCGCTGTAAATCATCTGACCGGGACGATCGCCCATTTTCATCCACGGAAGCCACGGTCCGATCCTATCCCAACCCAGAATTACTTGAGAAACAGATACGATTTCTGGATTTAATAATTCCGCTGTTGAAACCGTCAGCTTAAATAACTCAGCAGCTTGATAGTAGGGATTTGGACTGTAATCAACAAATCTCGGATCGCCAGCTAAAGGATTGGGATAGTTGGGAAATAGATCGAATTGAAAAGTTGAAATTTCTCCTTCTACTTTAGCTGGAAAAACACCTTTAAAATAACCTTGCACGGGATTGTTGGCAACGTGAGCAACATTCACAATTTCCCCCGTCCAAGGGTTCTCCCATTTGTGGAGGATTTCGCCGCTGTTGGAGTCGAGATAATAGGTTAATTCCCGCGAGGTAAATTGCCAGCTACCCTCGCCATCAGCAATGCACCTGCTGGCACTCATGCCGACTATTTTGAACAAGCGCTTTTTGGGTTCGTTGGGGACGAAAGAGTAGATCGAAACATTCCAAGTGAGAAACGTTGCTTCGCCGTCTAGGGAACTGCGCGTTTTCACCCATTCTTTGGCGCTGAATTCCTGTAATGCAACCATGCCGCAAGCTCCTGTATAAAATAGTTGGGGACTGACACATCAAAACCAAAAAAACCGGGTTTGTTACCGCATCTGCGAGTTAAAGCGAGGTATTGTCGCAAACATCCGGTTTCTGGCTGCCCGTGCGTAAGTTCTCTAGTTAATTTTATTTTACTATCATTTTTATGAACGGTTATAAAATGAGTAAAAAATGCGCTAGGATTTTTAATTGGTTTAATCTGGGTAAGTTGGGATAGCTGGGTCGATCGTGCTGAAAATCGCTGTCTTTTGTCTGAAAGCTCTACATTTAGCTATCTTGCTTTTTAGTTTGAGCGGTTGGCTGTTACCTGCTAACTTGCTGTGGATTTATGTTCTTTGGATACCTGCAATGGTTGTCCAGTGGCAACTCAATCAAGGAACTTGTTTGTTAACGAATTTGGAAAATTTTTTAGTTCCCGCAGCCCGCAAGGAAAAACCGCAGCAGCAAGGACAGTTGATTAAATCGCTGTTTTTGCTTTGCTGCGATTGCGTTCCGGGCGATCGCGCGTTAAAATATTTGGTATATGTCACTCTTGGCGCTTGCTGGAGTATCGGCTGTCTCCGGTGGTATTTCGATCGCGCAAGCAATTAATTTCTGCGATTTAAATTGCCAGCCTTGTTAATAATTCTTAGCGATCGCTTACACAAAAGTTAGCATTAATTTTAAAATACTTCACACGATCGCCCAAAGATCTTCGTTAAGCTTTAGAAGAGGCAGCAATCGGTTTGGAGGCGATAAATTTATGACAGCTATTACATCAAAAGTAGAATCCACCGAACATCGGTGGCAGGCAATTGTCACGGTAGCCTTAATTTTCTGGCTTAGCGGCAGCCTGATTTTGGATTTTGTAATTATGCCCAGCCTGTATCTTTCGGGAATGACAAATTCTGCCGGATTTGCAGCAGCAGGAAATTTAATGTTTTGGGGATTCAACCGCATTGAGTTAATTTGCGCCGCTTTGGCTGCAACGGGTTTGATGGTTTTGCACAATTTGGCAGTTGGGTCAAGCAAGCGCAGCCGCACAGCAATTTTACTATCTTTAATTCTTCTGGCGATCGCTCTGATTGACACCTACGGCCTGACGCCCCAAATGAGTGCCTTGGGCATTCAGTTAAATCTGTTGGAACCCGCAACAGAAGTGCCAAGCGAGATGAATCTGCTGCACCAAGGCTATTTTGCTTTGGAAGCGCTGAAACTGGCTGTCGGGGGCACTCTGCTTAGCTGGTGCTACCGGAATCAAGGCTGAACGCAGCCAAAACTTAAAAGACTCAGAAGTTAATGCAGAAAATTAAAGCAGCAGGCAATTGCCTGCTGCTAAATTTTTAGGTTTTAGGGTTTATGGCCATCGCATCACCGCCAATGACCGCGAAAACTTCGGCAGCGAGACACCGTAATATCTGCAGGCTGCGCGCTGCATTGCCATTATCGACTTCCTTTGACCGCGAAAATTTTAGCACCGACGCACCATAGCATCTGTAGGATATCGACAAGCGCCATGCACCGGACTTAAAATCCGCCGTTCCGCTTTGTACCGCCGCGAGAGGGACCTTCTTTCGGCTTAGCTTTATTTACCCGCAACTGACGGCCCATCCAGTCTGCACCGTCTAATTCGGCAATTGCAGCATCTTCTTGGGCATCCTCAGTCATGTCAACAAAAGCAAAGCCCCGCATCCGACCGGTTTCCCTGTCGGTGGGCAGAACAACTCGGCTCACTGTGCCGTACTCTGAAAATACGGCTTTCAGGTCTTCTTCAGTGGCGCGGTAAGACAGATTTCCAACGTAAATGGTCATATGGCTGCTTCGTAAAATTTACCCAAACTTGACTAAAGTTATCTTTAATCGCAGTTCGGAATTTGCTTCCTGCGCTGTTGGGTGGTCGGCCATCCCAAGATAAGCAGGCTATCCCCCTCAAGCCGAGGGTTCCCAATTTAAAATATTTAAACTGGCATTGAAGTTGCGGTCAATCGACCTACCACAAACTACGACAAACAGGCACTAATCTGGACAAGAAATCAAGGTTTTCCCGTCAGCTCAGACGTTGCGAGTAAAGCTGCTATACAAAACATCGACTGTGGCTTGCAAACTAGAAAATTTTTAGCCTTAATTTTCGGAATGCTCAGAAACATAGCATAAAATTACATCTCTGTCAACATTGTCACCCACAGCCTGCAAGTAGGGCGCGCGCCGCGCACCCTACTATCGAAAGCCCGTAAGAAATCCTCAGTCGATCGAAATTGACTGAGGTCCGCTGCTGTTACCGTTACTGTTTTCAGTTGCCGGAGGAGTGTAAGTCGAGCCGGCTTGGTCGTCAATCCAGCTTCTAATCGGATCTTCGTTCAGGTTGAGTCTCAGCAAGCCCGAAAAAAATCCGCCCGTAAAGGCGATAGGCTGTTGGATCAATTCTTTGACTACGGGGATGAGTTCGTCGAGGAACATTCAAATGTCTCCTGTTGCTGGGATTCTATTTACTAATATACAAAAATATACAATTCGCTGCGGAATAGCTGATGAGCTGGCCGATCGACCGATTGCCCGATCGCGCTAAAATGCGGATCGATTTATCGAACAAATTTTATGTGTCGTTTGCTGGGCTACCTCGGGCAGCCGATTTTACTAGATTCTATTCTGTACAAGCCCGATCGCTCGTTAATCGTCCAAAGTTACGAGCCCCGCGAAATGACTTCAGGAGTCGTGAATGCTGACGGTTTTGGCATCGGTTGGTATCACTCCCAACGAGATACTGACCCGTTTACTTACAAAAATACCCTGCCAATTTGGAACGATACCAACTTGCCGCATCTAGCTCGATATGTCGAGTCTGAATGTATTCTGGGATACGTTCGCAGCGCCACGGCGGGACAAGCTTTAGATTTTAGCAACTGTCAGCCGTTTGGATACGATCGCTTGCTGTTCGTACACAACGGTTTCATTCAAAATTTTCGGCAAACTCTTTACAGGCAGATGCGCGCTCAACTGAGCGATCCTGTCTATCAATTAGTTAAAGGTACTACAGATTCAGAGCATATTTTCGGTTTGTTTGTCAATGAATTGACAGCGAAAAATATAACTGTAGAAACTGCTTTGCGCAATGCCCTCAAAACTTTGGTAGAACTGGCAAAATTCGATCGAGTAGAATTTTCAGCCAATATCATTATCAGCGACGGACAGCAACTTGTAGCCTCTCGCTTTGCTTGGCAAACAACTCCTCCTTCTCTTTACTGGTTGCGAGATGATTTAAATTTTCCAAAATCTGTCATTATTGCTTCTGAACCTTTATTTGCTAGCAACTGGCACGAGTGTCCGGCGCAAAGCATTATTAGTGTGGGAGGAGACGGTGAAGTCCGGATCGATTCAATCTTGTAGAGAGGCAATTTATCGCGATTTGCAGCAGTGCCGACGCGGTACTTTCGAGTTATTTTCAGGAGTTGATGGCGATACTTTCTGCCGCCAAGCTCATCCCGATTTCAGTCCGGTTGGCTGGCATTTAGG
Organism: Oscillatoriaceae cyanobacterium Prado104; assembly: GCA_025454405.1. Lineage (GTDB taxonomy): Bacteria > Cyanobacteriota > Cyanobacteriia > Cyanobacteriales > Microcoleaceae > Microcoleus. The sequence goes on from JALOON010000052.1 coordinate 62,337, forward strand.
TCATATTGCTTATACTGAGGATTTGTGGCTGTTGCAGCGGTGCGCTGGATCGAAGCCGATATTTCCCAAGTATCACAAGCTGTTTGCTGCCGATATTTTGCCGAAGCAAGAACGGGTGAATTTGCCAACAATAGCAGAAGTTGAATGCTATCTGGATGCGGTGAGAAAACAGGTGTTGGATTATTTGGAAATAGCGCCGATCGACCGTCAAGAACGCTTGTGGCGCTTTATTATTCAGCACGAAAGCCAACACTGCGAAACTGTGGCTTTTGTATTGCAAATGCAAGATAGGGAACAGGGAACAGGGAACAGGGAACAGGGAACAGGGAAGAAGGAAGAGGGAACAGGGAACAGGGAACAGGGAACAGGGAACAGGGAAGAATCAAGTTTAATTACCGATTCCCCATTCCCAATTACCAATTACCAATTACCAATTACCGATTCCCCATTACCAATGCCCAATGCCCAATGCCCAATGCCTAATGCCCAATGCCCAATTACCAATTCTTTAGAAATTGAAATTCCGGCGGGTGAATTTGATATGGGAAGTGATGCTGTTGGGGCTTTGGATAACGAGCGATCGCGCCATTCCAGCTACTTGGAAACATATTCGATCGACCGCTATCCAGTTACCTGCGGCCAATACCGAAATTTTATGTCAGCAGGCGGCTATCAAAACCCCGATTGGTGGTCGCAAGAAGGGTGGAAATGGCTGCAATCTCATCCGGTCGTTCGACCGCTTTATTGGTTGGAAAATCCTGCTTTTGACAGTCGCCCCGTTTGCGGTGTCAGTTGGTACGAAGCCGAAGCTTACTGCAACTTTGCAGGCCAGCGATTGCCGACTGAATCCGAATGGGAAAAAGCAGCTAGTTGGGATGCTGAAACTCAAACTAAACGCACCTATCCTTGGGGGGAAGAACTGCCAAATTCCATGCTGTGCAATCACGGCAATCGCATCGGAAATACCTCACCAGTTGATGCTTTTCCACAAGGAGCAAGTGCGACGGGATGCTGCGATATGTTGGGCAATGTTTGGGAGTGGACGGCTTCCTGGTTTGCAGCTTATCCGGGATTTGAAAGCTATCCTTATACGGGATATTCTCAAGTTTATTTTGACGGACAACATCGAGTATTAAAAGGCGGCAGTTGGGCTACTCCTGCTTGGACGCTGCGATCGAGTTTTCGCAATTGGTACGATCCGGGAGTGCGGCAAATTCTCGCAGGTTTCCGCTGCGCTCGATGATTTGGTGAGTTATCAAACAAGTTTTTTCGGTGTTTCATCAGTGGAGGTTTGCTGTTTCTTCCAGTCGTCTGTTAGTAGCCCTGAAAATCCCCAGTCTTCTTCTGCAATTTCTTGGATGACGATATGCGTGTGTTCTGGTTTTTTGCCAAGAATGCGTACCAGTGAGTCAGTCACTTCTTTGACAAGTTGAGCTTTCTGCTCTCTGGTAGCACCTTGCGTAATCTGAATGTTGACGTATGGCATTGTGATTTTTTGAATCTCAAGAGTCAATACAAACTGACCACTATTTTATCAGCCTCCCGATCGGATACCATATACCAAACGCATTAATTAGAACAAATCCAGATTTTGCCTGCACTTCGTTTGTGAGGCTGACACTTACAATTGATAATTTATAATTTTCAATTTGGGGAGGGATCACCATCTGGTGAGACAATATATAACGGGCAGTCGCAGGAAAAATCTTGCTTAAGCGCGATCTTTGGCAAAGTCGTTGCGTGCTATACCCATTTGTGCATCTCAAATTTAATTTATGAATTCTCCAAAACTTTCCGACAGGACAAACTCAGGCTTAATTTTAGAAAATCGGCTGCATTTAGAGCGCCTAGTGAGTGCCGAAGCGCCGACACCTGCAGAAGTAAATGCCGGTAGCGATGTAGTTAGCGGATTGACTCAAAATCCCAAATCCCTGCCTCCCAAGTACTTCTACGACGATCGCGGATCGACGCTATTTGAGATGATTTGTCAGTTGCCGGAATACTACCTGACACGCACAGAAACAGCTATTTTGCAAGAGCGTGCGGGGGAAATCGCGCGTTTGACCGGCCCGTGCGAAATCGTCGAACTCGGCAGCGGCAGTTCCACCAAAACCCGGATTCTCCTCGATGCTTGCAGCCAACTCGAATATCCCCTGCATTACGTGCCGATCGACATCAGTCCTTCGATTTTAGAAAGCAGCGCCCACCAACTTTTAGCAGATTATCCGTCCCTGCAAATTCACGGAATTGTCAGCACCTACGAATTAGCTTTGGCAAAACTCGCACCGTCGCATTTACCTACTCGAATGCTCTGCTTTTTGGGCAGTACCTTGGGCAATCTCAACCCTCAAGAATGCGATATATTCTTTTCGCAAATTGTCGGTGCCTTGCAGCCGGGAGAGTATTTTTTGCTGGGCATCGATTTGGACAAATCTCAGGAGATTTTAGAGCCTGCCTATGACGACAGTCAAGGGGTAACGGCGGCATTTAACTTAAATATGCTGCGGCATTTGAACCGGAAGTTTGAGGGAAATTTCGATCTGACGCAGTTCGAACATTTGGCATTTTACGATCGAGAAGAATGCCAAATTGAAATGCACTTGCGCAGCAAGCTTGCGCAAACAGTAAACTTGCGATCGCTCGATTTAACGGTAGAATTCGCAGCAGGAGAAACTATCAGAAGCGAAATTTCGCGCAAATTCAATCTCAATACTTTACGGGAAGAACTTTCGCGCCGCGGTTTAAGGCCGGTGCAAGTTTGGACCGATCCAAATCAGTGGTTTGGGCTGATGCTGTGTCAGTTGACAGTTGACAGTTGGTAAGGAGTTTTGAGTTTTGAATTTTGAGTTGTGAGTTAAAGGCAGTCGTGAGGAGTTTTGAGTTTTGAATTTTGAGTTGTGAGTTAAAGACAGTTCTTAATTCAAAACTCAAAACTTAAAACTCAAAACTTAAAACTTAAGTCCGCACTACAAACGCGCGAGCGATATGCCTGATGCCATTAACAAATCGGTCGCTGTCCCGGCCTCACAGCGTGAATGTACTCGCTGCCCGATGCCGGCCAGCCCCGCTTGTAATAAGCCTCCTCCGGCTGGCCCCAGCCCAACTGCAACAAAATTTCCAAAAAATCCAATTTTTCCCACTTCCACAGGCTAGCCCATTCCGTGCGCCGATCGAGCGCTTCTAAATCTGCAGGTTCTATCTGTCGAAAATCCTTGCCGCTGTTCACGCTTAAATACAAATCCATACCCTCCGTTACTTGTTGCCAAAATTCCAACATCGAAGCTTTTGCTGATTTGAGCGTGACCAAATCAATCGGCAACGCTATCAATTGGTCGTCTACTGCCGGATAGCGCAGGGTATAGCCTTTAACTGTAATTTCCCGCCACACAACCCCAGAAACTTGATGTTCCCGCTGGTATTCGTGGACGGCAGCCTTAAAATTTTGATAGGCAGTGAACTTTTGAACGCCATCAGATGTCAGGAAACCATCAATTACTGGATTGCCCGTAGAAGGCGCAGCAGTCAAGTTTAGCCGTCGCCCCTGCAAGCAGGCTTGGCGTTCTTCTTCGAGGATTTTTATGAGTTCCGCCGTGCTGTAGACTTTTGACATTGGTTTATTTAAGCAAAATCAAAATAGTGGCTGGTATTTGGCTGGTTTTCTCGATTAATTCTCGTTAAAGGTGGTTGGATTTTTCAGATCGATATTTATTATTGTGTACTAATTGCACTGACCGGGCAGACACTACAATCTTAAATCTCCAATCTCAAATCCCATGACTGCAGGCGGTTGCCAAAAATAAGGCCCCCTCGCAGGAGGGGGCTAGACTGAGGTGAAAATTTGGTCTGTCGATCGAGCAGGCACGAGCCTGCTTTAATTATCGAAACTCAAATTTTCTGTTTCCAGGCTGTCAAAGCTTAGTAGCGACGCGAAGAGCGATTGTTGTCGCCCCAGCCACCAGAAGAACGTTTGTTGTTGTTCTCGCGAGGCTTAGCTTTGTTGACTTTCAGGTCGCGACCCATCCACTCAGCACCATCTAGGGCGGCAATCGCTGCTGCTTCTTCAGCTTCGCTTGCCATTTCTACGAATGCAAAACCCCGCATCCTGCCTGTTTCGCGATCCACTGGCACTTGGACACGGCTAACAGTACCGTACTCGGCAAATACTTCGTTGAGGTCGTCTGATGTGACCTCATAAGAAAGATTACCCACGTAAATCGACATAAAATCTCCAGAATCATTAGGGTGCAGAGAGTTAGATTCGGAGACACGCTTGTAAATTAACACCAGCACAAACCGAGTACAATTAGCTATTCGCTGCCAAAATTTTAAGTTTTTGAGGGAGGCGGGGGGAGCGCCTGCACGAGTATTTTCGTTACCCCACACAATTTCAGCCATAATAAAGTATTTTAACTTCTGCGATTCAGCGCCCCGCAACAGCCGCCCAAAAATACTTCTCAAAAGAGTCTTTAGCAATATCTACGCGCATTTGTCTGCCCCAAGTATAGACATCGAAGCTAACGCAAGCTCGATCGAGCTTGCCAAAATTCCCCTCTGAAATGGCTATATTTCCCAGTAAAACTATCCAATGACTGGGATAAGGGATCGGTGGCGGCTGATTTCCCAGCATTCCTTCGGCTGTCACCAAAGCAAAAGCAAATCCCCCGGCTTGAATCGCTGCACCCGCAGCCTGCAGCGCGGGAAGATCTCCACTAAAATAAGCGTAGTGGCATTTGACCTCGCGACCGCCCAGAATTTCTCGCGCCCATCCCGCCATTTCCCAAGATTTTGTCATGCCGCTGATGTTGCGGATAATTCTTGGGGCGCTAGCATCTATGGAAAACAATAAATTTTCTGATTCCCGCAGTGCCGATAAAACCATCCAATCAACTTGAGGCATCCGCTTCTGCAATTGCCTTTTCTGCTGGCTGCAATAGCATTTGGTTTTCCTGTGCATTAATGAGTTATGAGTCATTATTCATTAGTCATTAGTTATTAGTTACTAATCATCAGTCATTAGTTATTAATCATCAGTCATTATTTTTCAACTATCAACTATTTAATTACCATTTCCCGGATATTGCACCTTTCAGCTTCAATTCTTCCCGACTGACTAAAACTTCGTAACAATCGGGTTTAATTTCCAGAGCCACCCCGTAAGAACTAATTGCATCTTGATTCCGCTGCATTTTTTGCAAAACATCCCCGCGCGCCGCCCAAGCTTCCCAGCTATCGGGCTTGAGTTGGATCAGCCTGTCAAAAGAGGCGATCGCGTCGGAATAGCGTTGCATTTTCGACAGCAGCAGACCCCGGTGCATCCAAGCTTGAATGTTGTCCGGCCAGATAGTAATTGCTCGATCGTAAGCAGAGAGAGCTTGTTCGTAATGATCCAAACATTCGAGGGCATTGCCGCGTTTAAACCAAGCTTCAAAACTGTCGGGGACGAGTTGAATTATTTGATTGTAAGCAGCAACCGCTTCTTCGTAACGCTGCAATCTTTCTAGGGCAATCCCTTGCTGCAATCCAATTTTTGATGTAATTTCTGACGTCGCGCTCATGGAAATTACTTTATCAAAACAGGCGATCGCTTCTTCATGCTGCTGCAATTGTTGCAGACTTTTGCCGCGCAAATTCCAAGCTTCTAGATAATCTCCTTGAATTTGCAGCGCGTTGCTGTAGGCGACAATTGCATCTTTGTGGCGTTCCATTTTTGCTAGGGCAATACCTCTGCCCAGCCAAGCTTCGGGGAAATTCGGATTGATTTGAATTGCTTTATCAAAACATCCGATCGCCCCTTCAAAATCTCCTGCTTCTGTCAGCGTTTGACCCCAACCGATCCACGCTTCGGGGTAAAAAGGATTGATTTGAATTGCCCGATCGAAACAAGCAATTGCTGCTGCAGGACGCTGGTATTTGAGGGCCATTCCTTTATTAAACCAAGCTTCGCAGTCGTTGGGTTGCAGTTGAATTACTCGATCGTAAGCTGCTACTGCTTCGGCCAGGCGGTGCAATTTTGCCGTGGCGATACCCCGATTGAACCAAGCCAGACTGTTTTCCGGTTGCAGTTGAATGGCGCGATCGTAAGATGTTACCGCTTCGGCGTAGCGTTCCGCCTTCATTAAAGCCAAACCGCGGTTCAACCAAGCTTCTGCGTTACCCGGTACGAGTTTAACTGCCCGTTCGTAAGCAGCCACAGACTCAGCGTAGCGCTGCGCTTGCAGCAGCGCGTTACCTTGGCGGCACCAGACTGCGGACAAGTTCGGATCGATTAGCGTAGTTCTTTTGTAAGAGTCAGCGGCCGCACTCCACTGCTGCATTTCTTCCAGAGTTCTGCCCCGCAAGTACCAAGCTTCCTGCTTGTCCGCGTCAAGTTGAATGGCTTTGTCAAAACTCGCGATTGCTTCTTGGGTATTTTGCAGCTTTAGCAGCGCACTGCCGCGCTGCATCCAGGCCCAGTATTCCTCTGGATCGATCTCGAGTGCGCGATCGCAGCAAGTCACTGCTTCGGCCCAAGAGTGCAGTTGCTTGCAGGCTTTGCCCAGCTTCAGCCACGCGCTAACCCAATCCGGCTTGATTTGGACTGCTTTCGAGTAGCAAGCCGCTGCTGCTTCGTACCTGCCCGAGGCGTACAGGCGATTTCCCCGATCGTAACTGGGAAATGCTGCGAAAATTCTTAAAAACGGCGGCAGCAAGGCTGGCTGGGGGTTTGATGGGTTGGCAGCGGTGTTGGGGCTGGTGTTGGCAGCAGTGTTTTCATTCGGATTTTCGCTGGCAGAAGTTGGGAGATCTGGCATAAGCTTTGCACATAAAAATTTTGGCCGATCGACAAGTTTTGCGGTTTTAATTGTGGTTTTAATATTATTGTGTGCTGTGCTTAACTTGCTGCGGTTTTGAGACAAATTTAACATACCAGCTATTTACTGGCAAAATCAATCTTGACTTAACTCGATCTTTATTGCCCGATCGCTGCTTCAGTTTGACGCACCATAGGCAATGCAGTTCTAAGATACCGTTGGGGCGCACCGAAAATACTTCTTTGGTCAGATATTTAACAGAGGATCGGACATGGCACGCGGACAAGCCCTTGCAGATTTCGGAGGCGGTAATTGGGGGTCGATCGAACTTTCCTGCAATTGCAACTATTGGTACGAAGGCACCTGTCCTGAAAGTGGCGATTTGCTGAGATTGCCGCGCACTTCCCTCTCTGAAGAAATAGCCCGTTGTTTGATGCAACTGTTGGCCGCCGATCCTGAATATTCCCGCGAGGGCAAAATGTACGGCATTTTGCTCGTAGAAACGCCCTCGGGCGAAAATCGAGTGTTGAAAGCATTTTCCGGGTTGCTGAACGGTAGCAGCGACGTGAAGGGCTGGGTGCCGCCAATTCCGGGGCGCGATCGGGTGGCTGTTGGGGAAGCCCTGGCGCTGAAGGAATTAGATGCTATCAAAAATGAACTCATTACTCTCAAACAGTTACCGCAAAGGCTGGAGTATGAAACTCTATTTTCTGAGTTTGAATTGCAATGGCAAATTTTGCTCGATCGGCACCGCAAAAGCAAGCAAGAACGGGATGAAAAGCGGCAGTTGCTGTGTCAAAAACTGGATGGAGAACACCTGAAAATTGCTTGGCAGGAACTCGCTCGAGCAAGTCAGTTAGCAGGAATCGATCGCAAGCTATTCAAACGGCGGCGGGATGAAATATTGCAGCCGCTAAAACAAGCAATTGAGGCAGCGGATGCGCGGGTGCGGGAACTGAAACGGCGGCGCAAACAAATTTCCCGCCAACTCCAATTGCAGATGCACGAAGCTTACAGTTTGCTGAATTTTTGGGGAAATTCTCGATCGCTCCAGCAATTGATGCCTGCCGGAGCGATTCCTACGGGAACTGGCGATTGTTGCGCGCCGAAATTGCTCAACTATGCTGCTACAAATAATTTAAAACCGTTGGCTATGGCCGAGTTTTGGTGGGGACCGCGATCGGGAGATAAGATTCAGGGAGAATTTTACGGTGCTTGTGGCGATCGGTGCCAGCCGCTGATGGGGTTTTTGCTATCTGGAATTGTGCGAGATCGAGCGGGGGAAATCGTGAAAAATACCCCTGTTACCAACAACGCTTTGGATTGTATGATGGAAGCTTTGCCAGTTAGTCAAAATTCTCATTTTGCCCGCATTTCAGAGGAATTTATGACAGAAAAAATGCCAGCCATTGAAAGCAGTAAAAAAATAAATTTATCACTAAAATTGCAGGTTATTTATCAAGATAAATGGTTGATTGCTGTCAACAAAAATTTTGGATTTTTATCAGTTCCAGGTCGCTATTTCGACAGTCAAGACAGCGTTCAAAGTCGCTTGCAAAACATCCTGCCGGAAGGATTAGAAGTGAGGGCAGCCCACAGACTTGATTTAGAAACATCGGGCATTTTGCTGTTGGCGCGGGACAAAGAAACTTACCGCCAAATGAGCGCGCAATTTACAAAAAAACGGGTTCGCAAAGTTTATGAAGCAGTGCTTTCTGGAAGTTTAAAAATTGACAAAGGGACGATCGAATTGCCACTGAGGGGAAATCCTGAAAACCGCCCGGTGCAGGAAGTTGATTTGGTGCGTGGAAAGGCAAGCCTTACTCACTTTCAAGTAATTTCCAGGGAGGAAAATCGCACTCGCATCGAGTTTTTCCCGCTGACGGGACGCACACATCAATTGAGAGTTCACGCAGCCGATGCGAGGGGATTGGGGATGCCAATTTTGGGCGATCGACTGTACGGATGTCAGGCTGCTGCAAGTCGATTGCACTTGCACGCGAGGGAACTTTCTTTTGCACACCCGCAGTCGGGAGAAACTGTTTGCTTGAAAGTAGAAACACCATTTTGAATATAGTTGATGCCTAAATAATATAGCAGTCCTAAATCATTCGTAAAAGTTGAGAAACCAGGTTTCTCTAAGAAACCTGGTTTCTGAAGCAGTAGTTTTTACAAGTCATTTGGGACGGCTATAGCATTTTTTAAACAATATTTGCGATCGAGTTCTGTTTTGAGTAAAATAAAAGTTAGAAAAAGCTTAACTCGCATTTGTTGGGGAAACTTTCAAATGGTACAAACTCCCAGTAAAATCCTTACCCTAGAAGAGTTTCTCAAGCTACCGGAAACCGAACCCGCCAGCGAATACATTAACGGGCACATCATCCAAAAACCAATGTCATAAGGAGAACACAGTGCTATTCAGACAGAATTGCCTCCCGCAATTAACTCAGTTGTAAGATCTAAAAAGATTGCGCGAGCTTTTTCAGAGCTTCGGTGTACTTTTGGGGGAAGGTCGATCGTACCTGATGTTTCAGTATTTCTGTGGAACAGGATTCCTCGCAAGGAAAACGGAGAAGTAGTTAATGTTTTTGCAAGTTCTCCAGATTGGACAATTGAAATCCTTTCGCCCGACCAAAGTCAAACAAAGGTAACTAAAAATATCCTGCATTGTTTGCAGCACGGAACGCAGATGGGTTGGCTGATTGACCCATCCGAGCAATGTGTATTTGTTTACTTGTTCGATCGAGCAACAACATTTTATATTTTATGACGAAGCGGATCTGCTGCTACCAGTGCCAGAATTTGCCAGAGAATTAAATATTACTGTTGAAGATTTATTTAGTTGGCTGCTTGAGTGATGAAAATTTGCAACCCGCGAATCTGTGGGGACAGGGCATGGCCGTGTCACCACACACTCGATATAAATTCTGTTATCTTGAAGAGCGATCGAACTTGAATTTCCTCAATTTTATCTCATGAATGCCCAAACAGCCTCTCCAACATTGCTCAGTCCCTTCAAACTCGGAGATTTATCCTTAAAAAACCGCGCAGTTATGGCACCGATGACGCGCGCCAGGGCCGGTGAAATGCGGATGCCTAACGCCTTGATGGCCGAGTATTACGCCCAACGAGCCGGAGCTGGTTTAATAATTTCAGAAGCTACCGTAGTTTCCAATCAAGGTAACGGTTGGACAAATACACCCGGTATTTATTCAGACGAACAATGCGAAGCTTGGAAACAAGTTACAGCCGCAGTTCGTGCGAAAGAAACACCGATTTTCCTGCAGCTTTGGCACTGCGGGCGTGCTTCCCACAGCAGTTTTCAACAAAACCATCAATTGCCAGTTGCACCCTCTGCAATTGCCATTGAGGGAGACCAAATTCATACCCCCACTGGCAAACAACCTTATGAAACTCCTCGCGCTTTAGAAACTGATGAAATACCTGCGATCGTGGAAGATTATCGCAAGGCTGCGGAACGGGCAAAAATGGCAGGCTTTGACGGTGTAGAAATTCACGCAGCTAACGGTTATTTAATTGACACTTTCCTGCAATCCAAAACGAATCACCGCACCGATATCTACGGCGGTGGAGTTGAAAACCGCTACCGCTTTCTTAAGGAAATTGTTGAAGCAATTCTAACAGTATGGCCGGCAAATAGAGTCGGGGTGAGGTTTTCTCCCAACGGCGTTTACAACGGCATGGGTTCGCCAGATTATCGGGAAACTTTTCTGTATGTTGCCGGTGAATTAAACAGCTACGGATTGGCTTACCTGCATTTTTTAGACGGTTTGGCTTTCGGCTTTCACGATTTGGGAACGCCGATGGTTTTGGCAGAGTTTCGCGAGGTATTTTCAGGGCCGATCGTCGGTAATTGCGGGTATACTCAACAGCAGGCAGAAGAAGCGATTAGCAGCAAAGTTGCAGATTTAATTGCTTTTGGCCGCCCGTTTATCAGCAATCCCGATTTGGTAGAGCGTTTTGCTAATAATTGGCCGCTCAATCCACCTGCTGAAATGTCTGCTTGGTATGCTTTCGGTCCGGAAGGTTATACAGACTTTCCCAGATATCAGGAAGCGATAGCTATTTCCTGATACTTTAGGGTGCGCAGTGCGCACCCAGCCCTGTCAAGATGTTCTGAGAAGTGGAAGTCACAAAACAAACCCTATCTTAAATCTGCGTCAATCCGCGTCGATCCGCCATCATCTGCGGTTAAAAAGTTAAGCGATCGAAAGCATTGACAAACAAATAAAATATTCTCTATTATTCAAAAGCTTTAAATGTCATCTGCCATAGGGTAGAGAAACAGACTGCTCGATCGAACCAATCGAACCTCATCTTTCTCCAGAAATCTTACCAGGGGATAGCAAAAAATGTCAGCCGTAACACAAACTCACCGTTCCGCCCCACAAAACTTGCCCCGGCTGAAAACCGCCAGCAACCAACCCCAAACCATCGTCATCCTAGACCCGACAATACCCGACAGCCACCACCTAGCAGCAGGCATCAAACCAGGCACCGCCACCTACATCCTCGACAGCCAGCCCGATGCCATCGAACAAATCGCCACAATCCTAGCCCAGCATACAAATATTCAAACCCTGCACCTGATCGGCCACGGCAGCCCCGGCACGATTCACCTGGGAACGACAGCACTCAACAGCAGCAACATCGCACAGTACAGCCAACAATTGCAACAGTGGCGAAACAGTTTCACACCTCATGCCAGCATCATCTTATATGGATGTAACGTAGCAGCCGGGAACGCCGGGAGCCAATTCCTGACTCAACTGCACCAACTCACTGGGGCAAACATCGCCGCCAACGCCCACCCCACAGGCAACAGTGCATTAGGCGGGAACTGGGAAATTCAACAACTCATTCCCCCATCCCCCACACAACCCAAACTCCCCTTCACAGAAAATGCCCTCAAAACTTACAGTGGCATCCTGAGTTTTGCCCCCAAAGTTGACTTCCCCACTGGGAATCTCCCCTTTTCAGTCAGCAGCGGCGACTTCAACGGCGACGGCAAACCCGACTTAGCTGTAGCGAACCAAAGCGACAACACGATCTCCATCCTGCTGAATACCACCACCGCCGGTGCCACCCCCCCCACCTTCGCTACCAAAGTTGACTTTCCCACTGGGAATAACCCCAGATCGGTCAGCATCAGTGACTTCAACGGTGACGGCCTCCCCGACCTTGCTGTGGCGAACGAGGGCAGCGGCACCGCTTCCATCTTGCTGAATACCACCACCAACGGGGCCACTACCCCCACCTTCGCCCCCAAAGTTGACTTCACCACTGGCGCTTTATCCCAATTCGTCAGCAGCGGTGACTTCAACAGCGACGGTAAACCCGACTTAGTTGTAACGGAATCAACCGCCAACACGATCTCCATCTGGCTGAACACCACCACCAACAGGGCCACTACCCCCACCTTGGCCACCAAAGTTGATTTCACTACCGGACTTAACCCCTTTGCAGTCAGCAGTGGGGACTTCAACGGTGACGGTAAACCCGACTTAGCTGTAGCGAACACTGACAGCAACACCATCTCCATCTTCCTGAACACCACCACCAACGGGGCAACCACCCCCACCTTCGCCACGCTAGTTGATTTCCCCACTGGGAATAACCCCACTTCCGTCAGCATCAGTGACTTCAACGGCGACGGCAAACCCGACCTTGCTGTGGCGAACAATAGCAGCGGCACCACTTCCATCTTCCTGAACACCACCACCAATGGGGCCGCTACCCCTACCTTCGCCCCCAAAGTTGACTTCACCACTGGGGCTTCCCCCAGTACACTCACCAGCGGTGACTTCAACGGTGACGGGAAACTTGACCTTGCTGTGACGAACGCTGCCAGCAACACCACCTCCATCTTCCTGAACGCTACTGCCCTCGGTGCCTCCACCCCCACCTTCGCCCCCAAAGTTGATTTCCCCACTGGGCTTTTGCCCGTTTCGATCGGCAGCGACGACTTTAACGGTGACGGTTTACCCGACTTAGCTGTGGCGAACAACCGCAACAACACGATCTCCATCCTGCTGAACGCCCCCCAAGTCAGCATCGCCGCAGGCACTACCCCCACCGAAACTGGCCCCACCACTGGCACTTTTAATATCACCCTCGATACTCCCGCCCCCGCAGGCGGTTTAACCATCAACTTCGACACCACCGGCAGTATCGCTAATAACCCGAGTCACTATTCCTTAACTGCGGGTACAAATATCACTGCTGTTACTGCCAATACTTTTACCATTGCGGCCGGTCAAACCACCGCTGTTCTCAATGCCGTTCCCGTCGATGATGCGATCGTTAATCCAGGGGAAACAGTCATAGTTAACATCACTGGCGATCCTAATTTTAAATACGTTCTCGATCCAGTTGCCGCCAATACCACAGCCACACTGACAATTACCGACAACGACTTACCCACAGTCAACATCTCAGTTTCTCCCACCACAAGTACAGAAACCGGCAGTCCAGCGATTACCGTTACCGCCACAGCATCTCAAGCAGTTGTGGGGAATGAAACAATTGATGTTGCCCTTTCCGGTACGGCAGTTGCTGCTGACTTTACCGGGACAATTCCTACTAGCATTACCATTCCTGCCGGTCAAACTACAGGTTCATTTACCGTTAACATCAATGACGACACCCTGGTAGAACCTACCGAAACCGCCACCTTCACAATTTCCAACCCCTCTGCCGGCTTAACACTCGGAACCACCATCTCCGGCACGACAAACATCCTCGACAACGAAGTACCAGAAATCGCCGTATCCGACGGCACCACCGACATCGCCGACAACACCACCACCCCCATCGACTTCGGCAGCGTCACCGCCGGCAGCCCCCTCAACAAAACCTTTACCATCACCAATAGCGGCACCGCAGCCCTCAACCTCAGCAACCTCACCCTACCCACCGGCTTCAGCCTCAGCGGCAGCTTCCCCCCCAGCATCGCCCCCGGCAGCAGCGCCAACCTGCTAGTACAAGTCGATACCACTGCAGTCGGCAACTTCGCCGGCGCACTGCGATTTGACAACAACGACAGCGACGAAAATCCCTTTACCTTCCCCATCGCCGCCACCATCACCGCCGCCCCAGCACCCGAAATCAAAGTCCTAGACGGCAAAAAGAAAATTGTTGACGGCACCGCCAGCACCATCGATTTCGGCAGCGTTACCGCCGGCACGCCGCTCAGCAGAACTTTTAGCATTAACAATATCGGCAGTGCAGCCCTCAACCTCAGCAACCTCACCTTACCTACCGGATTCAGCTTAGTAGGCACTTTACCCCCCAGCATCGCAGCAGGCAGCAAAGCCGACATCCAAATCCAAGTCGATACAACTACTGCGGGCAGCAAAACAGGCACGCTGCAATTCACCAACAACGACAGCGATGAAAATCCCTTCGATTTCCCCATCGCCGCCACCATCACCGCCGCCCCAGCACCGGAAATCGAAGTCATAGACGGTACGACAGATATCGTTGACAATCGTACCAGCGCGATCGACTTTGGTAGCGCCACCGCCGGCACCCTGCTCACCAAAACCTTTACAGTTAACAATATCGGTAGTGCAGCCCTCAACCTCAGCAACCTCACCTTACCCACAGGATTCAATTTAGTCGGCACTTTACCCCCGACTGTTGCCGCCGGTAGCAGCGTCAATTTACAAATCCAAGTCGATACAACTACTGCGGGCAGCAAAACAGGCACGCTGCAATTCGACAACAACGACAGTGACGAAAATCCCTTTGTCTTCCCGATTGCCGCCACAGTTACCGCCGCCCCAGTACCAGAAATCCAAGTTTTAGACGGCACCATCGATGTTGCTGACGGCACGGCAATTCCCGTAGATTTTGGCAGTACCACAGTGGGCGGAACTCTCAACAAAACCTTGAGAATTAACAATACAGGCACTGCCGAATTAAACCTCAGCAACCTCACCTTACCTACCGGATTTAATTTAGTCGGAACTTTACCCCCTAGTGTCGCCGCCGGCAGTTTTGCTACTTTGCAGTTGCAAGTCGATACCGCCACAGTTGGCAACAAAACAGGTACGCTGCAATTTAACAATAACGACAGCGATGAAAATCCCTTTGATTTCCCGATTTCTGCCACAGTTACTGCAGCCCCGGCACCAGAAATTCAAATCTTAGATGGGAAAAAGAAAGTAGTTGACGGTACGACAGCGCCGGTGGATTTCGGCAGCGTTACAGTTGGCAGCATTCTCAACAAAACCTTGAAGGTAAACAATATCGGTACTGCGGCTTTAAATCTGAGTAACTTGAGTTTGCCTGCAGGATTCAGTTTGGTGGGAAGTTTGCCGTCAAGTATTGCTGCTGGCAGCAGTGCCACCGTGCAAATCCAAGTTGATACGTCAGCCGTCGGCAGTAAAACGGGGACGCTGCAATTAGCGAATGATGATAGCGATGAAAATCCTTTTGATTTTCCGCTGGTTGCTAACGTTACGGCAGTCCCGACTCCGACGCCGACACCAACTCCGACTCCAACTCCAACTCCGACACCAACTCCGACGCCGACTCCAACTCCGACGCCGACTCCAACTCCGACACCAACTCCGACGCCGACTCCAACTCCGACACCAACTCCGACGCCGACTCCAACTCCGACACCAACTCCGACGCCGACACCAACTCCGACGCCGACTCCGACACCAACTCCGACGCCGACTCCGACGCCGACGCCGACGCCGACTCCGACGCCAACACCATCGGTAACGCCGACACCGACTCCAACTCCAACTCCATTAGTAACGCCGACACCAACTCCAACACCAACTCCAACACCAACACCATCGGTAACGCCGACACCGACTCCAACACCTGACAATACCGCAGGCGATAACTGCATTTGCGACACAATTGTTTATCCGAATTTAAACCAACCTAACCCCGTGACAAACACCATATTTGGTAGCGGTACGGGCGTTCAAATAGGTACTGCTAATAACGATCGATTTCTGGGCAACAATTCGCGCAATATATTCTTGGCTCGATCGGGGAATGACAACTTATTTGGTGGCAATAGCAACGACGTTTTAATCGGCAATGAAGATAATGATTTTATAACCGGCGGTAATGGCGACGATATCGTGTGGGGCAATGAAAATAATGACATCATTCTGGGCAATGTTGGCAACGATATCATCTTTGCAGGTAAAGATTTTGACTCTGTGAATGGTCGTGAAGGTGAAGATATCATTTACGGTAACAAAGGTGATGATTTCATTGATGGCGGTAAGGATAGCGATATTTTATTTGGAGGTAGAAGTAACGACTTAATTCTTGGCAATCAAGGCAACGATTTCCTCTTTGGCGATCGGGGTGCGGATACCATCTGCGGCGAAGCAGGTAATGACTCGATCGACGGTAACCGAGAAGCGGATCTTTTAGCAGGTTGCGAAGGAGATGATACTCTTTACGGAGGTAAAGCTAACGATACTTTGATTGGCGGTGAAGGTAACGATCTGCTGTTCGGAGACTTAGGCAATGATAGTTTGCTGGGAGGTAGCGGTAACAATGTCTTTGTCTTAGTTGCGGGTCAAGGATTTGATATTATCGGCGATTTTACCCTGGGTGAAGATGCGATCGCACTAACCGGAGGTTTGAGTTTTGGTCAGTTAGAAATCACTCAAAATTCTCAAGGTACTACGATCCGAAATATCTTGACGGGCGAGGAGTTAGCTGTGGTAATTGGGGTGAATGCTAATTCGCTTTCTTCTGTGAATTTCCGCCAGATTTAGGCAAGGATAAAAAGTGCGATCGCTTGCTGGGTAAAATTGGTAAACTCGGGGGCGATCGGGGCTGCTGTTAGTCAAAGCGATCGGTTTAGCGCTACTAAGGAAGGCGAGCTTTCAATTATTCGGAAACAAACAACTAATGACTCCTAACTAATGACTTTTCTTCAGATTGTGTCAAAAAATTTCGCCCTTGCATAATTGCATAAAGGTCAACATCGGTTTCTAATAAACAAGCGTGTCCGCTGTGAGGAAGCAATACCATTTTTGCATGAGGAATTACCTTGACTAAAAGCTTCGCTTCTGCTGCTGAAGGTAACAGTCGATCGGCACCGCTGGCAATTACTAGCGTCGGCTGTTCGATCCTCCGCAATTGGTCTTCGCTAACATCGAACGATCGCACTAAGGCCAATCTCCACGCAGAAGTTGTTTGAGGTACTGCTTTCATCGCTTCTAACAAAGCGCGCCTGTCTTCCTCAGTAATACTTCCCAAAGATGCTAAAAATGGCAGCAAACCGATAACAGATAGGGGATAAAGATGCGCCGGCAACCACTGAGTTAAATAAGAACCCCACTGTACCCACGGTTGCTGTCGGAAAGAAGAAGCCGGATTGACTAAAATTAGCCGATCGCAAATTTGGGGATTTTCTAAAACTACTTTCATCGCCAAGCAGCCCCCAAAGGATTCGCCGCACAAATAAACGGGTCTTTGCTGGTTTTTTCCTGCTTGTTTCTCTGCTGCAATCAGGGCAATTGTTTCGCTGACTAATACATCCCAACTTCTCATGTCATCGGCCGGTATGGCCAAGCAGCGAATATCAAAATAATTTGCTAATTTAGGAATTTGCGATCGCAGCAGCAAACCCCCTCCATCCATACCTGGTAAAAATATAAATAACGGGCGATCGTACTTCGGCGGTTTTGGCTTTAAAAAACGAACCTTGTTGTTAGCATCAGGCATGATTAAAGTTGATAGTTGACAGTTGACAGTTGACAGTTGGGAATCGGGCATCGGGCATTGGGAATTGGGCATTGGGCATTGGGCATCGGGCATCGGGCATTGGGCAAAGCATAGCCCAGGGATTGGGCATTGGGAATTCTCCATTTCTCCCACTCTCCCCCTCTCCCCCTCTCCCCCTCTCCCACTCTTCCCCTCTCCCCCTCTCCCCCTCTCCCTCTCCTCAAACACACCCTTGTTCGAGTAATTGTGCAATTTCGCCCTGACAGTGATCTGTAAGTTCGGCAACAACTGCTTTGGCTTGTTTGCCTCGATATAGTTGTTGCTGGCGGGGTGTAATCCAGTAGGGACGACCGATTAAAATGTTAACTCTCTGATACACGATTAGAGGATGCCATCCAGATCGATCGAACAGCGGTTCGGAAGGATCGAACAAACTCAACAACTTCAGCGGTATACCCGATCGTACCGACTTTTCGTCAAAAGAGGCGATCGCCACCGGCAAAACCGCCAAATCCCGCACCGGCGCGCGCAAAGCCAAATGAGCAAATCCCCGCTGAAACTTCCCCACAGTATTCGGACTGGTAAACTTGACCATCGGTTCTGCACCCTCTGGAAACACGCCCACCATCTCGCTGCTTTGCAGCAAAGCCGTTGCTTGCGCAAAAAAATGCTGCTGTCGGTGCTCGGGTTGTTCCAAGGGAAAAGCCCCGAAAGAAGTAACTACCTCCCGGACTACCGGGACTTGACCCATGTAGTGATGGCAAGCAAAGCGAATCTGACGGCCTAAAGCAGCCGTCAGCAACAGGGGATCGAGGAAACTGCGGTGATTGCTGACCACCAAAACCGGCTCCTGTTGGGGAATCCGGTCTTCCCGGTACAGAAACATCTGCGTTCCCAAACCGGCCAGGAAACAGCGCGAAATCAGCAACGTGCTTTCTGAAGACATGGGCGAAAAGACTGGTGCGAGGCGATAAAGGTTGATTCCATCCTCAGGTAGGTTAACATTTCTTTACTAACTTTGCGATCGGTCATCAAGTAGATTTTCCCATCTACCTTTGCTTTATAGTCGAGGACGCATAGGACGATCGGAAATTAAGTTTTTTAATAAAAAATTGCATTTGCTCTTTTAATACTTATAAAAAAAATTAAGCTGCTTTGGTATAGCAACTGCCTAGAGGATTATGGCGTAAACTGAGAATAGTTTTTTGTTGCAGAGCCATCGCACCACTCATGCCTCACTTCTACAGCTACGAGATACGCCAGAAAGTCATTCCAGCAATCCAGCTTGATTGCTTAAAAATTATTGCCCTATCGCTAAAGCGACAAAACCAAACAGGAGATTTTCTAGCTTGGTTGCTAGTATCTACGGCCCTGCTTCTGGCTTCCCTGACTTTGACAACTGCAGCTCGCGCCGCCAACCCGGAACACATCAAGCAACTGTTAGAAACAAAACAATGCAAAGGTTGCGATTTAACAAACGCTAAATTAAAGGGTGCGAGTCTAGAGGGAGCAAATTTGGAAGGAGCTAATTTAGAAGGTGTATATTTGTACAAAGCTTATCTTGTCAACGCTAATCTTAGCGGTGCCAATGTCAGATCGGCAGACTTAGGAGATGTCAACATGAAAGGGATTAACCTTAGCGGTGCTGACCTGAGCAAGACTAATCTCAAAGGTAACGATATGACTGGCGCTAACTTAGAAAATGCCAACTTATCTGGAGCTATTTTAAAGTGTAATAAAATAACTAGAACTAAACTGACTTATGCCAACCTCAAAAAAGCTAACTTGAGTAATGCTAATCTCAAGGGAGTATCCCTTGTAGGTGCCAATATTGCAGGTGCCAACCTCACCCAAGTTGATTTAAGGCATGATACTTATCATGATGGGAAGACTATCTACATTATTCCTGCCTACCTCAGTGGTGCTAATTTGAGTAATGTCAATTTTAGCAATGCTAAGCTACATCGTGCTATTTTCTATAGAGCCAATTTGAGTAATGCCATTTTAACTAACGCTGATATGAATGATGTTGATTTGGAAAAAACTCAATTAGTTGGAGCAAATCTAACGAATGCTTCTCTAAACACAACAAACTTGCATAGTGCCAATTTGAACTATGCCATTTTAACTAACGCTAAAATGAATAATGCTAATTTGGTAATGGCTCAATTAATAGGAGCAAATTTAACGAAAGCTTCTCTAAGAAAAGCAAACTTACAAGGAGCAAATTTAAGTAATGCCAACCTCAGCAATGCCGATCTTCTGAAGTCCAAACTTGTTGATGCTAACCTCACAAATGCTATCTTAAAATCGGCTCGCTTGGTAGATATAAACATGAGTAGAGCTAACTTAATGGGGGCAGACATCAGCGGTGCGGAAATGCGTAAAAATAACCTCTGTGATGTCATAATGCCAGATGGCACAAAAACTCAAGAAGGTTGTAGCAAATAATACCGAACTCTGCGATAGAGAATGTCTGACGCCTTGCCTCCTAACACGGGCGATTGCTATATTTACGGAAAGCAACAATCTATAAAGTCTTGTTGCAACTTCTGTAAAAATGCTTAAAATAGCTTCCAAACCGATCGACAGCAGCTAAAATTAGAAATTCACAGCGCCGATTGACGCGCTGTCACAGTATTTTTGCACGAGTCCTAATAGCAATCTCGCGAGGCATCAAATGGATAAAATTCAAAACTATCGCCTTAAGTGCACGCTAACCTTCGGCGACATTTACGGTCAAATCATTGTTTGGTTGATTGTCATTTTCCTGAGTCTGGCTTCGGCACTAGCCTTGTGGAGTAGCGCCCGCCAAATCTACGCTTTAGCCACAGTCGGCTTAATCCTAGTTCTGTCTTTACCGTTCTTGCTGTTCGCTTTTGTGACAACTCTCCTCAACAATATCGAAGTGCTTGCAGTAGATCCGGCTACCGAATCCAAACCCTCTGCTAGCGGTAGTTTGCCCGGTCAAAATCCAGCCCAAGCCATTGGTTAATTCGATCGAACAATCTCAAATCCAAGTTCAAACTAAACTCCAAAAGTTAAAAACTTCCTTATTTTTACATGAGGGAGTTTTTTATGAGCAAATATATCTAAAGGAGAACACTAAAAACCGATCGAACAATGCTAGAACACGACGTAATTATCGTTGGTGGCGGTTTAGCAGGTTGCCGCGCGGCGGTAGAAATTGCCCGCACTGACCCCAGTTTGAAAGTAGCTGTCGTTGCCAAAACTCACCCGATTCGATCGCACTCTGTGGCAGCCCAAGGAGGCATGGCATCCAGCTTGCAAAATGTCGATCCCGAAGACAGTTGGAAAGCCCATGCTTTCGACACCGTAAAAGGTTCAGACTATTTAGCAGATCAAGACGCAGTAGAAATTCTCACCCGCGAAGCGCCCGGTGTCATCATCGATTTGGAACACATGGGCGTATTATTTTCTCGTCTCCCAGACGGCAGAATTGCCCAACGCGCTTTCGGAGGTCATTCCCACCGCCGCACCTGCTACGCCGCCGACAAAACCGGTCACGCCATCCTCCACGAATTAGTGAACAATCTGCGCCGCTACGGAGTTCACGTCTATCAGGAATGGTACGTCAAGCGCCTGATTTTGGAAGAAGGCCAAGCCAAGGGCGTAGTTATGTACCGCATGATAGATGGCGAAATTGCCGTAGTGCGCGCTAAGGCAGTGATGTTTGCTACGGGAGGTTACGGCCGAGTTTACAATACCACGTCGAACGATTACGCTTCCACGGGAGACGGTTTGGCGATGACGGCTTTAGCTGGCTTGCCGCTAGAAGATATGGAATTCGTGCAGTTTCACCCGACAGGTTTGTATCCCGTGGGAGTGTTGATTTCCGAAGCTGTGCGGGGCGAAGGCGCTTATTTAATCAATGCCGACGGCGAACGCTTTATGGCGAGATACGCGCCCAGCCGCATGGAATTAGCGCCGAGAGATATTACATCAAGGGCAATCTCTTTAGAAATTCGCGCCGGCCGGGGAATTCACCCCGACGGCAGTGCGGGCGGTCCCTTTACTTACCTGGATTTGCGGCACATGGGACGCGAAAAAATCATGAGCAAAATTCCTTTTGCTTGGGAAGAAGCGCACCGATTGTTAGGGATTGATGCTGTAAATCAGCCCATGCCCGTGCGTCCGACAGTGCACTATTCAATGGGGGGAATTCCGACTAATATCAGCGGGCAAGTTCGCAGCGGTGCTAGCGGTTTGGTTGAGGGTTTCTTTGCAGCCGGCGAAGCAGCTTGCGTGTCAGTTCACGGCGCTAATCGTTTGGGCAGCAACTCGCTTTTGGAATGCGTAGTTTACGGCAAAGTTACGGGTGCAACTATAGCACAATACGTGCAAAATCGCAAGTTACCTGCAGTAGACGAAAAGCGGTATATCAAGGAAGCCGAAGAGCAAATTCAAGCACTTTTAGAGCGTCCCGGACAGTACCGAATTAACGAAGTGCGGCAAAAATTCCAAGATACGATGACCGAGTATTGCGGAGTTTTTCGCAACGCTGAATTGATGCAAACGGGGTTGCAGAAATTGGAGGAATTGCAGAAACAATATCAAGAAGTTTTCTTGGACGACAAGGGTAAATCTTGGAATACGGAACTTGTCGAAGCTTTGGAATTGCGTAATTTGCTAGTCGTGGGGCAAATGATTTTAACAGCGGCTTTGAACCGCAAGGAAAGTCGGGGAGCTCACGCGCGGGAAGATTTTACCGATCGCGATGATGTGAATTTCTTGAAGCATACGCTGGCATATTATTCGCCTGCTGGCATTGATTTGGATTACATGCCGGTGGCAATTACGATGTTTGAGCCACAGGAAAGAAAGTATTGATTGTGAGGGCGCGTACTGCGCGCTTTACTAATTGGTAGGGTGCGCATTGCGCACCTTACGAATTGACAAATACCGATCGGCTATAATTATCCCAACCCTTGATTTCCTTGGCTATACTTACCAGATATAGCAAGACAAAGACAGCATAAAATAACCAAGATTGCTAAAATACTGATATCTACCTCAGCTAAAGTGCAAAAATATGCTTCGAGGAAGTTTGGACGGAGACATTCTAAATGGTTTGCTCGTCGCTGATATCATCCTAGCCGATGCAGGACAAGATACCGTTACAGGCGGTGGCGGACATGACTCTATTTGGGGCGAAGAAGGGAGCGACGAGATAGATAGCAATGATGGCAGCGATACCATTTATGGTGGAAAAGAAAATGATATAGTCCGAGGCAATGAAGGAGATGATTGGGTATCGGGCGATCGAGGAGAAGACACTCTTTTTGGCAACTCTGGCAATGACACCTTATTGGGTGGAGAAGGCAAAGACTTACTCTACGGCGGAGAAGATAATGACTTTCTCAATGGTGAAACTTATAGTGATGGCTTAAATGGCAAGGAAGGCAATGATATTGTATATGGAGGGAAAAGTAACGATTTAGTACGGGGTGGCAAAGCCAGCGACAGATTATTTGGTGACAATGGCAATGATGTAATTTGGGGTGACGAAGGTAGCGATACTTTAACAGGTGGTAATGGATGCGACTTGTTTGTCATCGGCAGAATGTTTCACATTCCAGGGGTGCGGACGACGGGAGGTTCCACACTTGTTAATGCCGATTTTTGTACTGACTTTCGCAACGGGCAAGACTTCATTGGACTTGCTAACAATTTGGAATTTGGCGATCTGAATATCTTTCAAGGTAGTGGAGAATTTGCCGAAGACACCATTATTCAAGATCGGCTGACGGGGGAATATTTAATTATATTGCAAGGAGTTAATAGCAACAGCATTACAGCAGCTAACTTTACTAAGTCTATTCAATCGATCGCTTCAGTTTTAAGTTTTAGTTCTCAAAACTTTCAAATTAGGGAAGATGGAACTCCTATAGTTGCGGTAAAAGTCGAACGTACAGGGTGCGAATTAGATACCCCTGCGACAGCAACTATTGTGTTTGAGGATGGTTCAGCTAAAGCACCCAATGATTATAACAATACTCCCATTCTGGTCAATTTTGCTCCTGGAGAAACCAGTAAAGCAGTGAGGTTTTCCATTGCGGACGATACTATTTACACGGGGACTCGATCGTTTAATATTCGCTTGATAGATGCCAGCCCAGAGGTAACGATTGCATTAAATGATACAGCGGAGGTGGCGATCGCGGATAATGACAGTCCACCAGTACCAACCCCTTCCTCCTTATTGAGTGAAGTATCGACACCTGCACTGACACCTGCGCCAACACCTTTTGCACCGACACCTGCGCCAACACCTGCACCGACACCTGCACCAACACCAATTCCTGCGCCAACACCAACACCTATACCAACACCAACACCTATACCAACACCCGAACCAACCCCAACACCGGAACCAACCCCAACACCTATACCAACATCCGAACCAACCCCAACACCGGAACCAACCCCAACACCTATACCAACATCCGAACCAACCCCGACACCGGAACCAACCCCAACACCTATACCAACACCCGAACCAACCCCGACACCTGCGCCCACTCCGACACCTGCACCAACACCCGAACCAACCCCGACACCTGCACCAACACCGGAACCAACCCCGACACCTGCGCCAACCCCGACACCTGCACCAACACCGGAACCAACCCCGACACCTGCGCCAACACCCGCACCAACCCCAACACCCGCACCAACTCCAACACCTGCGCCAACACCCGCACCAACCCCAACACCCGCACCAACTCCAACACCAATACCTACGCCAACTCCAACACCGATACCTGTGCCAACCCCAACACCAATACCTGCGCCAACCCCAACACCAACACCAACACCAATTCCAGGGGTATTAGCATTTACCAATGCTAGCTACAGCGGCACTGAAGGCAACAGCGGCGCAGTTAACAAAGTGGCAGCTACTATTCAACGTACAGGTGGCAGTGATGGTGCCGTCAGCGTACAAGTGCAACTCGATACAGGTAGCACAGCTATTTCTCCTGACGACTACACTAATAATTTGCCACTAACGATCGATTTTGCTAGTGGAGAAACAAGCAAAAACATAGAAATTATTATCGTAGGAGATACGGTATTAGAACCAGATGAAACGATTAATCTAAGATTAGTCAATCCTGCAAGTGGAGCTACTTTAGGAAGCCAGCAAACTGCTACTTATACAATTCAAAATGACGATACCCTACCCGTAATTACGATCGACAATGCCAGCCTTGCAGAAGGCAATAGCGGTATTACTAATATTACTTTTACTGTTAGCCTGACATCAGGAAGCAGCCAAATTGTTACTGTGGACTATGCTACAGCCAATGGCAGCGCTACGGCAGGAGTTGATTATACAGCTACTAGCGGTACTCTAACATTTTTACCTGGAGGAGCGTTGACTCAGGCGATCGCCGTGGCAGTTCAAACAGATACAATTACGGAAGTTAATGAAAATTTCGCTGTCAACTTGACCAATCCTAATAATGCTGCGATCGCGAACGATCGGGGTATTGGTACTATTATCAATGATGACGGTGCCATCCGCGGCGTTAAGTGGAACGACACAGACGGTGACGGAGTACAAGATGCGGGCGAACCTGGATTAGCTGGTTGGACTATTTATTTAGATTTAAACAACAATGGCCGACTAGATGCTGCAGAACCATCTGCTATAACTAATGCTAACGGCGAGTACGCCCTGAGTAATTTATCGCCAGGAACTTATACTGTTGCTGAAGTACAGCAACGGTGCTGGAAACCAACATTTCCAGGCAGCAGCAGTGGCGGTTCCGGTACTGGCGGAAATATATTAGTCAGCGTCAATAATACAATTCGGGAATATACTCAAGCTGGTACTCCTGTTGCTGCTGCTATTAATGTTCCTTCTCCAGGAGACGACGAGCTGAGAGATATTATTTTAGATGGTAGCGGTTTGATTTATGGTTATAACGGTACGTTTGACCCTTATTTAAGTACCTACAATTCTAGTACGAACACTTGGAGACACAATACCTTTGCTGGTTGGAGTACAGTCAATAACGGCAGCTATGGGGGGATTGCTACTTATCAAAACTATGTTTATTTAACTGATATGCGAACCTTCGGCCCAGAAGATGATACGCCGAGTGGGATTGTCCGATTTGATGCTAGCTCTAATTCCTTTGCTCGTTTTGCCAACACTTTTGAATTTATGGACTTGACAATGGGTTTGGATGGTATACTTTATGCCTTAATCTATGATGAACGTACAGTCAATGCTTACAATCCCATTACAATGGATTTATTGTGGACAACAACTCTTGCTCAAAATGTCAGAGGTATTGCTGTTAATGAAGATGGCGATATTTTTGGCTCGTCTTATAATAATGGAAACATCTATCACTTCGATTGCGATGGCACTGCATTAAATTTTACCTATAGTGGATTCAACAACCTCCACGATATGAACATTTCTTTTGATGGGAAACTGCTAGCTGGACATAGATTTGGACAGGTTATTGTTACAGATGAGTCTCTCAATAGCATTAGCTCTTTTTATGCGGGTAACGACGACACTTTTGTCGCTTTTAGTACACCTCAAATTCCCATGACACGGATTAATTCACAACACAGTGTTAATTTAGGTTCCGGGGCAATTGTTAACGCGATAAATTTTGGTAGTATAGCTCCGTAGAAGTGTGAAAAAAATGCAGTAAGTGTCAAATTAGCGTTCAATTAAAGTTTTACCTCACTAGAATAAATGAGTTTTTTACTATTTTATTTAACGATCGTTCTGCTGTTCTAAATATTCTTTAACTCTTTGAAACATTTTCCGATTTTCCTCAAAAGTAATTAGCTTAATTGCATCTTCATAGGATACCCAAGCAAAATTTTGAACTTCCTCTTCTTGCATAACTACCTCCATCGAATTGACAAAACCCAAAAAGTAAATCACTGTCTTTTCGATGACTTCTCCTGCCCCAGCAACAGCATAATGTCCTGTTGGTTCGATCGCTTTCTCTTGCTTAACAAAAGAATAGTTTTCGGTAAAACTCGGTTCCTCCAACATTTGAAAATCCGAGATCCCTGTTTCCTCTTCAAATTCTCGCCTTGCTGTTTCCGCTGGCGATTCCCCCGGATTTGCGTGACCTTTCGGAAATGCCCAATGTCCTGCTTGATGTTGAATTAGCAAAAATAAAGGCTCGGATTCATTAGAAAAAATTGGCACAATTCCAAAAGCTTCATCTTTCATTGTTCTTCTCTTTGCTATTAACTATCCCGTTTTTTATAAGGTTCGTAGTGAGGACTTTAGTCCGCAGTTTTAGGGAACTAAAGCCCTTACTAAAAGCCTAATGGACTAAAGTCCCTACTACAAACCTAGAGGACTGAAGTCCTTACTACAAACCTAGAGGACTGAAGTCCCTACTACGAACCTAGAGGACTAAAGTCCCTACTACGAACCTAGAGGACTAAAGTCCTTACTACAAACCTATTTGTACCAATTTATTCGATCGCACTTCCACCAAAACGATCGTACCATCTCAAACTAAAATTCCCATCCCATTCTAGTAGGCTGCTGGTAAACCAGCTTCAAAGTATTAACATCCCTCGCAGAGATAGGTGGAGGATTGCGCACTTGAGAAAAATAAAGGACATCAGTTTCGATCGAACTGTGACCCCAAATTCCCAAAGCGTGGCCCAACTCGTGTCGCGCCACCGCCGCTACATATTTTCCGACTTGAGTCGGATTCAAATAAACAGTAAAGCGGTGAGATAACACATTTTTATCCCCCTCTCTACCGACATACAACTCATAAACAGCCTCTCCAGAACGAGCTCGCAACCCTTGCCGCAAAGGCGGAGCCTGACGTACAATTCTAATATCAGCAACCTCCGAATTATCCACCACAGCCAAAGGCAAATAAACCCCCCATTCCCGCACAACACCCAACACAACATCAACCCAATCTTCAGGCTTATTTGTATTAACGGGGGGCTGCACGTAAACTTTAATCGGAAACTTCGACCAAAGTAAATGACCGACATTCGGCGGCTTCACGCGATCGAAATAATCCCCGCTATCAGTTGCATCCTGCCAACTAGCCAGAGTCGCCGGCAAAGCCCGAACTTGCAAAGCAGGCAAATTATCGGGGAGAGAAGCAAGACTCGCAGCAGGACTCAAAATTGTCAGGCTAAAACAACAGAAAGCCAATCCAGCAACAGCCAGAAATCTATACTTTATCGCAACTTTCAACAACCGCATATTTTTCAACTGCAGATAGAAGCAAACAAACGCAGATTCAAATTAAGAAATGTCTTTAACTCAAAACACAAAATTTAAAATTCAAAACTTTTCTTAACTGTCAACTATCGGGAGTTTTGAGTTGTGAGTGTTGAGTTTTGAATTAAGAAATGTCTTCAACTCAAAACTCAAAATTTAAAACTCAAAACTTTGCTTAACTGTCAACCGTTAAATTATCTGCGTTAATCCACGTTAATCTGCCTCAATCTGCGGTTGCAAAAACTCCAATATTAACCCTTCGGCGTCAGCCAACCCGCACTCAAAATTACCGTCAGGCCCATAAATACGATCGACAAACCCCAAGTAATGCGATTGAGAGTTGTCTCTGCACTCTTGGTACTGGTAAACAATTGAGCTTGCCCGCCAATACCGCCAATTCCGTCACCTTTAGGGCTGTGCAGCAGCACAAAAATCACAAGTCCCAAAGCAGACAAAGACCAGATAACTTGTAACACAGAAACAATATTCATAGCGAGCGGCAATTAGTAATTGGTGATTAATTATCATATCAAATCCGGTCGATCGCCCGCAATTTTGTAGGGACGCGGTACTGCCCCGTCCCTACCCGCAGTCGAACTACCTACAGTCGCACCCGCACCGGAGTGCGATTTGCCCGAACTTCAAATTCAGCCGGTGCAATCATTGACCTTCCCGTCATCTCGGGAGGTTGAGGCAATCTCAACAACTCTAAAATTGTCGGTGCAATATCTGCCAAACAGCCGTCATCCCTCAAACGAACATTCGTTCCGTGACCCGGAATCTTCCGACCTTCACCCTCTACCAGAATAAACGGCACCGGATTGGTAGTGTGAGCCGTCCAAGGATTCCCATTCTCGTCAAACATCAACTCAGCGTTACCGTGATCGGCAATAATAATTGCAGTTCCTCCTGCCTTCGCGATCGCCGCCAACAACCGCCCCAAACATTTATCTACAGTTTCGATCGCCCTGACAGTCGCCTCCATCACGCCCGTATGCCCCACCATATCCGGGTTGGCGTAATTGATTACTATCAAAGAATAAATACCCTTCTCAATAGCGGCAGCAGCCACATCCGTCACCTCAGCGGCGGACATTTCCGGGGCTAAGTCGTAAGTAGCCACCATCGGACTTTGAACCAACTCCCTATCTTCTCCCTCAAAGGGCTGTTCCAAACCGCCATTAAAAAAATAAGTGACGTGAGCGTATTTTTCAGTTTCCGCCGTCCGCAACTGTCGCAAACCGTGCTGGGAAACTACCTGACCCAGAATGTTGTTCAAATTCTGCGGTTCAAAAGCCACCTTTACTGACGCAAGGTGCGGATCGTACTGAGTAAAACTGGCAAAGGACAGCGGCTCGATTAACTGCCGTTCAAACCCTTGAAAATCGGCTGCTACAAAAGCTTGAGTCAATTCTCTAGCCCTGTCGGGGCGGAAATTAAAGAAAATTACTCCATCCCCAGGTGCCACTGCACCGGGAGCAATGCGGGTCGGAACTGCAAACTCGTCCGTTACTCCTTCAGCGTAGGATGCTTGCAAAACTTCAACAGCAGAACGGCCGTCAGGGGCTCCCTCAGTTACCATCACCTCGTAAGCGCGCCGCACCCGATCCCACCGCTTGTCGCGATCCATCGCGTAATAGCGACCGCTGATGGTAGCAATTCTACCGACTCCCACCTTTTCTATATAACTTTCAATCTTTGCTAAAGCCTCAACACCCTCTTTCGGAGTGGTATCGCGGCCGTCTGTAATTGCGTGAATGCAAACCTCAGAAATTCCCTGGGATTTTGCCAATTGCAATAGACCTAGAATGTGGCTTAAATGGGAATGCACCCCGCCTTCAGAACAAAGACCCGTCAGGTGCAGTTTGCCGCCCCGCGATCGAACTTCTGCGCACAGTTTGACCAGCGCTGCATTGCCCAGCAAAGAACCGTCTTCCACCGCATCCGAGATCCGCACTAATTCCTGAGGCACCACTCGGCCAGCGCCGATATTTAAGTGGCCGACTTCCGAATTGCCCATTTGCCCGTCCGGCAGTCCGACGGCCCTGCCGGAGGTACGGATTAGCGTTCTCGGATAAACCTCCCAAAGGCTGTCCGTGACAGGTTTTTTCGCTGCAGCAATGGCATTTCCGTCTTTTGCTTCGCGATAACCCCAACCGTCTAAAATAATTAGCACTACAGGAGATACAGACGTTTGTGCCATGCGATTACCCTATTTGCGATCGTAATTTTTCAATTTTTACAGCGACTTTCTCGTCGCGAATGCTTGTCAGAGACTTCAAACACTGGAAGGGGTTAACTAAACCTAAGTAAACTACCCCGCCCTGTTCGATGGTCGTGCAAATAGCAAGATAATCCCGAACCTTCAGGTGCGTTTACAAGCACCCCAAGAGCAGCAATATTTTTACTGCCGTTATAATCCGCATCACCACTCCCAGCACAATGACCGCAAACAAACTTTTTACCATTCCGATAGGATTCGCTCCGAACGGGATGAATATGGTAACAATTATGGCAAGTTTGGCTGGTAAGTCTCGGGTCAACAAATACTGTCAGGACTTGCTTCATAAAGGCATTAGATCTCATCTATTGAGATAGAAGTCCGCTGCTTTTAAACAATCCAAACCATACCATACTTAGTGGTATTTGGCTACTGTCTGCGACAATAAATTCAACAGCTCTAGACTTTTGGGGAATCAGTTGGGAGCGATCGACCTCAAATCGGGCTGCTGCGAGACTCAACCTCAGCGAGTGTAGAATTCTACAACATCTTTTTTGATTTTGACATCGTAATTGCCGAAGAAATCGTGACCGAGGAGACCGATTTCCATTTGTCGAGCGATCGCGACTTCGACATTGCGGACTTGAGCGCCGCCGACGCCGATCGACTGCACTCGCCCGATCGGGAATTCAACGATACTGCCATCAGCGATCCCGGCTTTGATAGTCCGCACCGGTCGCACTCCTAGGGCTGCCGCCATCCGCTGAGTAATTAAAGTGCCACTCGCCCCAGTATCGACAATCATCTCAAAAGTCCGATTGCCGTTAAATACCACATCAATCACTGGCGTTCCGCCCGCACGGCGTTTGATTCTGGCTTGAAATACTCTTTGATTCCCCTGAGGCCGGGCTGCCGGAGCCGGATTTGACCCGCCCCTGCGGAACTGAGCCTGCAAATTGGCTGTGTTAGCTGCAACAGGGGCACCGATCGCGCCCGAGAGACCTACCTGCTGCGATCGCACCTCTGTTACCCCCAAACCAGCAACCGCCAACACTGCAGCAGCCGCAACGCTCGATCGCCAAATCCCGCGAACAATAACTTGTGCCATAAAAATTCGTTTTTTGGTTCAAATATGTAAATTGCCGAGCCACTAATATGCTAACCCGCTCCAGGCGCAGCGTCCGATCGTCCAAAATATTAGAGACTGCTAAAACTTGGTTGGCAATTTACAAGCGATCGCATAACATCGAACACAGGTAAACTGAAAACGGCAAATGGCAGCAAATTCAGCGCCAATTTTGCATAGTTTATAAAGAAAGGCATTTGGGGGCTCGACAATGCGTAAACTGTTATATTTTGCAACTATAGGAATGCTGGCATTTTCGATCGGGGGATGCGGTGGCGACGGCGGCAGTCCGCCCAGTCCCAGCCCCAGCCCCGGTGCAGTCTCTCCAACTCCAGCAGCCCCAGCCGCCGGTACTCCCGGTGCTTCTCCCAGTCCGACACCAGGAGCGCAGAACTTTCCATCGCCCGTAGTCGCGGCCCAACCCCCAGGCTTGATCAGACCCACAAACCCCGACGAACGCGCGAGGCAAGCTCAAGCAGACATTGCAGCTAAAAAGAGAACTCAGCCAATACCCCAGACCCCTGTCACTGGCGGTGCAAATGACCCATTTTCACTGCTACCCCCTCAATCTATTAGAGCTGACGCCACAGGCGGAACGCCCGGTAACGAAATCCCGACTTTGCCAGTCCGAGAAGTTCCCAATCTGCCCCAATTGCCAGATGACAGAAACCCAGCTCAGTGGACACCTGCAAGAGGAGGAGGTACAACCTCTGAAATTCCCCAAACTCAAGGTCCAGCAGAGGTTTCCAGTCTCCCCAATCTACCTTTGACCTCAAGACCACCCCAATGGCGACCGCCAATTGCAGCGCGCCCTCAAACAGCCCCCGGACGCCCCGGATCACCAGGAAGCCCCGGCACGATGGGTCCGGCCGGTGCACCAGGACGCCCCGGCATCATGGGCCCCCCCGGAACACCGGGACGCCCCGGAGTGCAAGGCCCCGCCGGCGCACCGGGACGCCCGGGAGTGCAAGGATCTCCTGGCTCACCCGGACGCCCCGGCACGCAGGTCGGTGCGCCAAACATAGCTGGACGGCCAGCCGCCAGTATACCCGGAGTGCCTGCCATACCTAGAGTGCCAACAGGTACGGGAGGGCGACAGCCGGCGACACCGGCGCGCCCCGGAACTGCAACACCGACACGTACCCCAGCAAGACCCGCTCGTCCGCCCGGCCCTCCCGCAATTCCCAATATTGCTACTCGAGAACTGCCGGGTCTACCCCAACTGCCACAAGTAACTCCACCGCCGTCTTGGCAAGACCCGAACCCCCCACCACCCAAACCGGTTGCCCCGCCGCCACCGCCACCACCTTCGACCGACAATGCCAATGCTGTTGAAGTTAGTGGCGTAGTCAGAGTTGGGAATGACATACTGGTAATTGTGAAAGCACCCAACGAGCCCACAAGTCGATATATCAAAGTCGGGCAGCGGATTGCTGGCGGGCAAGTGCTGGTAAAACGGGTTGATTTCAAATCCGGAGCTGACCCAGTTGTGGTTTTAGAAGAAAACGGTGTAGAGGTTGCTAAAGCCGTGGGAGAAAAAGCTCCCAATGTCGCACAAAAGCCAGTGTAATGAGAAATTCACGTCAATCCTTGGAACGAAAATTGAGAACTGTCATGCTTCGCTCAATTCAGAAACTCTCAGCAGCAATAGTATTGAGTTCGGGGGTCGGATACCTGACACTTGTTGGCACGGCGCAGCCGTCAGCGGCTCAACCAGCACCAGCAGCAGATCAAAAGCGACCTCCCGCTTGCGAAGGCTCTCCCCCGAACGGTCGGGTGAGGTGCAATTACGAGAACGGCGACAATTACGAAGGAAATTTCGTTAACGGCAGGCCTGACGGACGCGGGGTATACGTATACGCCAAGGGCGATCGCTATGAGGGACAGTTCCGCAACGGCGTGCCCAACGGTCAGGGTGTATTCCTGTTCGCTAACGATGACCGCATGGTCGGTGAGTTCCGTAACGGTCTGATCGTTAGGGGAGAAGCTATTTTTGCTAACGGCGATCGCTACAGGGGAACTTTTGAAATCGTCCAAGAAGTGGGTGGCGGTGCTACTAGCAGCCAGCCGCACGGTCAAGGGCAATTTATCTTTGCTAACGGCGATCGCTACGCCGGACAGTTTTTTGCGGGCAACCCTTTCGGTCAAGGGGTATTCACCCGTTCTGACGGCACTCGCTGCCAGGGTCAGTTTTTTAATGAAAAGCTAGACGGCAGGGGGAGTTGCAGTTTCCCAAATGGCGTTCGCTATGAAGGCGAATTGCGCAAGGGACTGCCTCACGGTCGGGGAACTGTTACGGATGCTAGAGGGCGACGCTTTTCGGGAGAGTTCCGCGCTGGCAAGCGCGTTCAACAATAAAATAGGTTTTAGGTGTTGGGTTTCAGGTTTTAGGTTTCAAGTTTTAGGCGCAAGTTCCTACCACCTACCACCGTTCGCTTACCACCTAAACACCTCCTTCTTTCTTGTGACTAATGACTAATGACTGCGATCGACGCTCGACTCTTCCTTCTTCCTTCTTCCTTCTAACTAATGACTAATGACTAATGACTGCTATTAACTATCAACTATCAACTATCAACTATCAACTCTTCCTTCTTCCTTCTTCTTAATGGAGGCGTTCTAATTATGGCGACTGCTTCTGCTTCCCAGCATTCGGGCGATTTTCCTTTTGACTTTGCCCCGCAGCCGACTCAAGATGCCGATCTGCTGCGACAGCTCGATTTTGTTCCCGGCTTGAAGGAAGTCTTGACATTGCGACAAGTTCATGCTTTGGAACACGCTACTGTTTGGGTACTCAGCCAAT
The DNA here is from genome assembly GCA_025454405.1 of Oscillatoriaceae cyanobacterium Prado104. GTDB lineage: Bacteria > Cyanobacteriota > Cyanobacteriia > Cyanobacteriales > Microcoleaceae > Microcoleus. Next base: position 96,279 of record JALOON010000052.1, read on the forward strand.
CCGGCGGTACGGCGATGACAGGTGCTGACAATGAGTTGTTGGGCGGGATGTCTACCGATCGAGGATTTTATCTCTACGGTCGCGTCAATACCGCACAGTTACGCCTTGCCGTACAGTCTGCTTTGTTGCGGATATCTAACGGAGAGTGGGATTTGGCAGTTCATCCCCGCTGCGGCACGAATTTGTCGGTGGGAATGCTACTGACGGCGGGATTGGCTGTAGGTATCAATTTGGCTCTGCCTCGGGGACCGATTTTACAGTTTTTGGGTCTGGGGGCGGCGGCGGTGGCTGCTGCTCAATTGGCTCCTGATTTGGGTGCTTTGGCTCAGCGTTACGTGACGACTGCTATTCCGTTTAATCTGAGCGTAGTTGATGTTGCTCCCACTCGGGATATGTGGGGTCGCGATGCTCATTTCGTGAGGGTGCAGTGGGTGGATTGCTAAATTTTTAGGCTTCTGTAAAAGCAAGGTTAACAGCAATCTCAGAGATCGCTGCGTTGAATTTCAAAAAGTCAAAACCTGAAAGAGTAATTGCTAATTTTTTAGGGGCGATCGTACAGTTCGGGTTAGTTCAAACAATTGAATTTTACAGTTTTGTGAGGAGAAATCACTGTTGGCGCTCCTGCGGTTGAAACGCGGGAGCTTTCAAACATCGGACACTTTTTAGGTAAAATGGCTGAAAATATTGATATTAAAGGAGATATTTGAACAATGGATAAAGCAAACAAGCGTCGCGGGTTGATTACTGTGGTGATGGTGCTGTCGCTGATCGCTTTTTTGGGATTTTCTCTCGTGCCAATTTTGGACGGGATTATCAAAGCCAGTCAAGCGCAAAATAGTTCAACTCCAACGCCTACTCAGACGGCGGCTTCGGCTGAAAAACAGACCGAACTGCTGCAAGCTCAAGCTCGGGGTTACGAATTGGTTTTGCAGCGGGAACCCGACAATAAAACGGCTTTGGGGGGATTGTTGCAGGTGCGGCTGGAGTTGCTCGGGCAAGGTGTGGGGGATATTAAAGATGTAGTGGGACCTTTGGAAAAGTTGGCCCGACTGAATCCAGAGATGACTGAATACGGGATTTTGCTGGCTCAGGCGAAGGAACGCACGGGCGATCGCGAAGGGGCGGCCCAAGCTTACAGGTCGATTTTGGCATCAAAACCTGGGGATGTGAAGGCTTTGCAGGGGTTGGTGAATTTGCTGTTGGTGCAGCAGCGCCCGGAAGCTGCGATCGGACTGCTGCAAGATACGCTGAAGGCTGCTCCGGCACAGAATCAAGCGAAACCTGGAAGTGTTGATGTAACTTCGGTGCAGTTGATTTTGGGACAGGTTTATGCTTCGCAGAAGCGCTACGAGGAGGCGATCGCGATTTACGATGAATCTGCTAAGGCGAATCCTAAAGATTTTCGCCCGACTTTAGCAAAGGCGATCGTGCTGAAGGAACAGGGCAAAACTGATGAGGCAAAAACGCTGTTCGATAAGGCTAATGAGTTAGCTCCTCCTAACTATAAAGACCAAATCAATCAGTTAGCTAGCGATGCTCCCAAGCCTGCTGCAACGCCTGCTGAGAGTCCCGAACCGGAGGCTGCACCGAGTCCCGAAGCAGAGGCTTCGCCGAGTCCTGAAGGCTCGCTACCGACGCCTTAAGAAGTATTTTGAGCGGCGCGTATCTAATAACTTTGGGGACACGGCACTGCTGTGTCCCTACGGCTATTGAGATAGATCGACCGAGTTCGGATTAGTCGATCGTGCAAACTTTAATCTTTTTTCATCTGCGGACTAAAGTCCACACTACTAACTGGATCGCGATCGATCGAACTTATACATTCGTACTAAAAAAACTGGGTTTTTTACCGGATTGAAAGCAGAAATACTGTATTTTCTACGGCAATATTTTCTATCTCAATCTAATTGGTGTGTCAACCCAGTTAGGTGTCAGATTTTATTGGTGAATTATTAGCAAAATCTGAGATTACTTATTGATTTTCTGTGCTTGGGCGTGATGTTGCAAGCGAGAGAAAACGTTGTAGGCATCGGGTCCGGGAGTGTCGTGTTCTACTGCGCCGTCGATCGGACCGTCGATCTGTTTCCAAGCAGGAATTCCGCCTTTTAATTCAGCTACCTGTCTGAAGCCTGCGCTGCGGAGAAGGTTTGCTGCTTCTGCCGTTTGTTCGTCTGTTTCGCCGTAGATGTAGATGTCGCGAACGGGTTCTAAACTGGATTTGGCACGCTCTACTAATTCGTCCATTGGCATCGGTAGAGCGCCGGTAATGTGGCTGTTGTTGAAGCTTTCCCGATCGCGCACGTCTACGATGGTAAGTCCGGGTTCGCCCCAATCCAAACGAGCTTTCAGGTCGTGGCTGGATGCTTGGGCTTTGAGACCGGGAGGGGTGGGAGTAAGGTCTGGCAGTTTTTCTTTGATTTCTGCAATTTGGTCGGGAATAGTTTTCATAGGAATGTGTAACTCATTACTTTGTTTGTAAGGTAACAAGATATGTGAGGTGCATTCGTCTTTCTAAAGGCTGAATCGGCGATCGAACTAAAGTCGCAATTTAAGCTGTTTTTTCAGTTGTTGCTGGCGGTTGCGATCGCTACATTTGTTGAGGTTGCTGGAGCTAGCGAACTGTGCTTTAGAGAGTTTCGATCGAATTTGCTGCGGATAATTTGAAGTGCGATCGTCTGTCCGGTTCGACATTTTATCAAAGGATAACATTTTAGTCAATTGCAATTATCGCTAAATAAAATTTGGATGAGTTGCGCGCAGCATCGTGGGAAATTTGTGGAAAAATTGGGATGTTTTTTAGTAAGATTTCTGATAAAATTCCATTTTAAGAAAAGGTATTTGAAGGTATGGATATGTCTGAACAAGCTGAAATTGCGGTGTCTAAGACTTTGACGCCCCAAGAACAAGCGGTGTGGGATGCGAAGGCGAAAGTGCGAGTGCTGCTGAATTTGTGGGATTTGGGCGGCGGGAAGATGAAGGTGAAAAAGGGAGATTTGACTAAGCGGATTGTCAGGACTGGAGAGACGAGTAAGAATTATGAGTTAGTTCTCGGCGAGTTGCAGGAAACAGGAGCAATTGTATATTCGCTGGAAAATCGAGTGACGTTGGTGGAGTTGAGCGCGAAGGGAAAGGAAGTGTTGGCGGAGGGCGTGAAAAGTCCTGATTCTCTATTTGAATTTGACGGTTCTCAAATCGGTACTCGGTTGGGAAATGCTTTGGTGAAATGGATTCGCAATTCAGATAGTTCGGCAGGTTTTGGTGTGGAAAAAGCGAAGGGAGATGGAGGGGCGATCGAAGTTTGAAGCATCATCTCAATTAATTAACATGGAACATGAGTTATTTTAATTGCGAAACAGATAGCGACTGGCCCGATCGCGAAAAATTTCCCTATAACTACGCAAAATCTACCGTAGGTTCGATTATCGAGAAAGACTTGCGCAGTTCAAAAAAACCACTAATTATTACTGGTTACGCTTCACTAGAAAAAATCATCGATTTTCTGGCGGATTGTCGTAGTAGTTGGCAAAGCGATCCGGATGCTTTTGATAAAATCCGGATCTTGCTCGGTAATGAACCATATCCAGTAAAATCCCATGATTTCTCCTCATCCCAGAAGTTTTCTCAAGAAATAGAAGACTACTGGATGGAGCAAGGTATCTCTATCCGTAAATGTGAGAAAGTTATTGCTGCGATCGAGTTACTTAGAAATGACATAGTAGAAACCAGGATTGCCAATAAAAAACCCATTCACGCCAAAATTTATAAGGGAGATAGTGCTATTACTATTGGCTCTAGTAATTATAGCCAATCGGGTTTGAGTTCCCAAATTGAAGCAAATGTGAGGTTTCAAAATACCAAAAAAGAGAGTGCAAGATTCGATGAATCCTGTAAATTTGCCGAACAAATTTGGAAGTTAGGAAGATTTTACAATGACGAATTAATTGAGCTATTAACAAGACTTCTCAGCTATGAAACATGGCAGGTTACTTTAGCACGAGCTTGTGCAGAATTACTGGAAGGTGAGTGGGCAAAAAAATACAAACCTACCAATTATTTTAGTGATGAACCTCTGCTTTGGCCATCTCAAGAACAGGGAATAGCTCAGGCAATTTGGGTCTTGGAAAATGTAGGAAGCGTACTCGTAGCTGATGCAACTGGTTCAGGTAAAACTCGAATGGGCGTGCATCTAATCAAAAGTGTAATCAAACACATCTGGGGAACTGGGCGGATGCGGCAAGGTGACCCAGTATTAATTTGTCCGCCTAAAGTCCTAAACTCTTGGGAGAAAGAGTTTGGAACTTGCGATGGTGGCAATTTCAAGGCTTACTCTCATGGCTCATTGAGTAGTGCCAAATCCAAGAAGCACCACGAGCTTATTGATATTATCCGTCGCGGTCAAGTCCTTGCAGTCGATGAGGCGCATAACTTTTTCAATGACAGTTCTAATCGGACACAGGCACTTTTTAGCAATATGGCTGACTGTGTATTGCTGTTTACAGCTACTCCGATCAACAGAGGAGTCCGGGATTTGCTTTCCATCGTTGAATTGTTAGGGGCTGACAACTTTGATGATGAATTATTAGGATCTCTTAAATTGCTGTGGAGCCAGCGAGAAAAACGGAATGAAAGAATGCCTAAAGAGCTTAGCAATAACCTGCGCACAGCGATTCAGCAATTTACAGTTCGGCGTACAAAAGCTAAGCTTAATAGCATGATAGATCTCGAACCCGAACGTTATAAGAATAAGTTGGGTGCTATATGTCGCTATCCTGAAGAGGAATCAAAAGATTATGATTGCGGTGAAACTGATGTCGATCGCAACTTAGCCCAACAGATCCGTCAGGCTACTGACAGATTGCGCGGTTTAGTATATTTCAAGGAAATTTCAGAACTCCCAGAATTTCTTCGCAAGCAAGGCTGTAGCAAAGAAAAATATCTTGAATCGCGACTGAAAAATGCTAAGGTACTGGCTGCTTATCAAGTTATGGCTTGCTTGCGATCTTCGCGTGCGGCACTGATAGAACATATCTATGGAACCAAGCACGCACAGAACGAATTCGACATTTCTCCTACCACCAATATCAAGGCGAAAGAGACTGGTCAGTTAATCGATAAATTAGAGAAAATATCGGGCAATCCTCCAAAGAACAAGCTAGGAATTGAGCTGCCCGAATGGCTGAGCGATCCTGCCAGATATAAAGAAGCTTGTGAGGAAGAAATAAAGGTTTATACAGATATTGCTAATCTATGTAAAAAGATTTCTGATGCCAGAGAAAGAACTAAAGCAGCGCATCTAATTGAGTTATTAAAGCATCACAAACTGATGATAGCTTTCGATAGTCGTTTGATTACTCTTCATCATATTAAATATCTCCTTGTAGGTGAAGGGGTTGATGCACCAATCGCAACTGGAGAAACAACAGACTGCGATCGGATTAATAAGTTATTTGAACTTGGTTCGGAGGAATCTCAAGTGATTGGGTTATGTTCAGATGCCATGTCTGAGGGGGTCAACCTCCAGCAAGCTTCAGCCGTTGTTCAATTGACTATGCCCAGTGTAATTCGTTTGGCAGAACAGCGGATAGGTCGAATAGCTCGCATGGACAGTCCTCACCCTATAATTGAAGTATGGTGGCCAAAAGATAGTGACGAGTTTGCCCTGCGGTCTTCGGAGAATAAATTTTTAGCTCGCCACTATCTGGTGTCTGATTTGTTGGGGTCAAATATATCACTACCCGAGAACTTATCACCGGAGGAAGACATAGAACCATCAGATGAAGCGATCGCATCGATGGCAGAACTTGTTAAGAACGAAGGGCAAAAAGCAAGTGAAATCTGGACATTAGGGGACGTTTTTGACCCGGTGCGAGCGCTCGTAGAGGGCGAGCAGAGCCTTGTTCCATACGAAGACTACAATCGGGTACGATCGAGTAAAGTACGGACTTCTTTGAGTATTGTTCATAGTAAAGACCAGCCTTGGGCTTTTTTTGCCATTGCGGGGACAGAATGGGGTTCACCCCGTTGGGTGTATCTCGATCCGTCGGAAAGAAAGCCGATAACTGACTTAGATTCCATTAGTAAAAAACTCAAAGAAAATCTGGATGCAGAGATTCCAGCTTTTCCGTTAGAAAAAGCATCTTTATGGTTAGAAGATTTCTTATATAAACTTATTAATTCAGAAAAAGAGATCCTACCTAAGAAGAAGCAGCGCGCTCTCGAAATGATGAATAAAGTTCTTGAAGAATACAAGAATAAATCTGTTCAAGAGCAAGACAGGGAGCGTGAAGAATTAGTTAATGAGTTGCTTTCTCTGTTTGATGAAGTACGATCGAGGGGACAGAAGCCAAACTTGGAAGTAGAATTAAGCAAGAGGCGCGTAGATTTAAGTCTGTTAGCAGAGTGGTGGCTAGATTTAATTCAGCCTAAATGGTTAGAGCGCTTGAGAGAAGGCCACCGTTCAGAACCTCTGCGACTTAAAGACATTTCTCAAAATTTAATTCATCCTCCGATTCCTACAGAAAAACTCAAAGATGCGCAGAAAGTTCGTAAACTCGATCCCTTTGAGGTGCGGATTGTTGCTGCGATTATTGGCGTGTATTAAAATTGTTTTACTTTGGACGGGTTATTTAGGGCAAATTAAAGGAGAGAGTGTGGGGGACGATCGCTTTTATTTCCTGTGCGATTTGCGATCGGATAATTGAGAGGGTGAAAGGCGATCGAACTTCGCCCCATCTTTTAAACAGTATCGGGATCTATGCCCAATTCCCGCAACTTCGCAGCGAATCTTTCGGCGCGTTGGTGATAGTTATCAGCTAATTGGGGCTGCCTTGCAGCTTGCTGTCTGAGTTCCTTCAACCGTGCTTGTTCTTCTTTAATCAACCCTTCTACTAATGGCGGACAAAGTATTTCATTGACTGATAATCTCAGATCTGGAAATACTGCAGATACCATTTCTTTTCCTGGCAAGTAATCTACCTCTGTATAAACGTCATCAGCATCAATGAAAGCCAGATCTCGCACCCGCTGTCTGTTTTCTGTCGGATCGACAATTACATATTCCGCTACATTAGCTAGTTCGTACTCGGTTCGTTTATTCATATAAACAGACCGCCGATCGCGATCGACTACCTCGATCGCTAATAATGGCGTTTCATCAAAGTCAAGAATGGCGGCAATTGGTTGAGCAATCATTTGTACAAAAACACTTTTATTGCAAACAACTACATCGGGAATGCGAGATGAGTTTTCTTCGGTTCTGACTCCTACACCTGTTTTTACTACTAGGTTTTGATGGCGAACTGCTATGTAACGCTGCAACTTGTAAACTAAATATTCGCAAATTTTGATGTGTAAACAGGTTGGAATGGGCATTTGTATTAATTTGCATTTGTACAATTCGTATTTGAAATCGTCGTCGCTTTGATAAACTTTGTATTCTTCAAAAGTCAAAGTAGGTGAGTCACCGCTTTGCTGTTCTTTTCGATCGGGCGGGATAGATTGAGACATATTTTTACCGAGGTATGATTTTATCGTGCATTCAATTTATATTCAATTTTAATCTGCACCGTCAGGTTTTAGCTATAAATGCTCGATCGGCTTGCCAGAAGATAGCGATCTCAGGTAAAATCGCGATACTCTCTTAAATTTTAGACTGGAGATTTTACAATCGCAAATTGCAAATCGCAAATCTAAAATCTCAAATCTAAAATCGCCCGATCGACCGTTAAACTCGACCTTACCCTGAATTACACCATCCGAGTTCTTATGTCAATCAAAAAAATTCTTTCGATAGTCTTGTTAATTTTTGTCCCCATTTCGATTGCGGCAGAAAACCTGCATTGGGGCTCCCTGACAGTCTTTATCACATCAGCTTTAGGCATTATACCTCTGGCGATTTGGTTGAGCACAGCTACCGAAGAAGTGGCGATCGTTACGGGACCCTCGATCGGTGGTTTGTTAAATGCTGTCTTCGGGAATGCTACGGAATTAATTATTGCCATAGTCGCCCTCAAAGCCGGATTGATTGACATCGTGAAAGCCAGCATTACTGGCACGATTATCAGCAACTTGCTGTTAGTCATGGGACTTTCCATGCTGTTAGGAGGAATTCGCTACAAAGAACAGGAATTTCAGCCGATCGTCGCGAGGGTAAGCGGCTCTACCATGACTCTAGCAGTAATTGCTATTCTGCTGCCAACTATGGTAATTTACACCTCAAATGGAGTCGAACCATCGGCGATTCAAAATCTTTCTTTGATTGCCGCGATCGTCCTGATTGCAGTTTACGCTCTCACGCTGCTATTTTCCCTCAAAACTCACAGCTATCTTTACGATGTCAGCGTCGTAGAATTGGAGTCAGAAAACCCTCAAAATACCGAAGAATCTGCGGAACACAAGCCGAATTTGTGGCTGTGGATCGGCGTTTTAGTTGCATCAACAGTTGCCGTTGCTTTTGAATCGGAAATCTTCGTGGGAGTTGTCGAAGAAACTACCAAAGGATTGGGATTGACACCGCTATTTACCGGGGTAATTTTGTTGCCGATCGTGGGCGGCGCTGCGGAATATGTTACGGCGGTGGGAGTGGCAATTAAAAACAACATGGATTTGTCGGTTTCTGTGGCAATGGGTTCCAGTTTGCTAGTAGCTTTGTTAGTTGCTCCCGTGTTAGTGCTTATCGGATTGGTAATCGGTCAACCGATGGATTTAAACTTCAATCCTTTTGAAGTAGTTGCAGTGGCGATCGCAGTTACAATTGCTAATTTAATCAGTTTAGACGGGCGATCGAACTGGCTCGAAGGCGCGCTGCTTTTAGCAACATATACAGTCTTGGGAGCAGCATTTTACTTCCATCCAATTACTTAAAATATTCCCGATCGCATGTATAGCGATCGTAAATCATTTGTAAATTTCTTACTCCCTCCCCTTAATAAGGGGAGGGTTGGGGTGGGGTCAAAAAATTTACGACTCATTTAGAATCGCATATAGACTAAAAAAACGGGTTTTTATAAGTTATAAACATTCGCTAAAAGTTCCCCTAAAAAACCCGGTTTCTAACTTACCCTCTCTCTTTCTCTTCCTCTGCGTCCTCTGCGCCCTCTGCGGTTAATAAAAACTAAACCTTGCAAAAGCGCAAAATCCTACGGACACCGACAGTTTCTAATAGGAAAACACGATTGCGGGCAAGTTATTTTCTTACCCTTACGATCGTAACAGCCGGAAGGAGTATTGCATTGTAACTTCTCTTCACAAACTTGCCCTCGCGGGAAAGTACCCAAATTTTGGATAGAAACTTCCGCTGTCAGCGTACCTTCTTCGATCGCCCGAGATCCCTCTTTAATTTCGTAGGTAAACTTATTTTTGCCCTCTAAGACCGAAAAAGTTTTTCCTCTGTGTGTGTTACCCAATTTAAACGCAAAATCTTCGGAAAACTCACCTTTATTGTAACTGCGATCGGTGTAAGGATAGGGATCGTTTTCCATTCCGTCGGTCACATTTTTGATTGTCACCCTGCGGTTGGGACCTGGAGGGGTTTTGAGGGAAACAAATCGCGCGCTTTGTGAATCGGGAGAATACCCACTACCCGGACACTCACCGACATATTCAGTGCGCTTGAATTGAATTAAGTTAATGTTGAAACTGTTTTCATTTTTTACCCGGAATTGTGCGGTTTCACTTGGTTGGGCGCTGACTCGAAAAACTGCTAGAATGACAAAAGTTGCAGCCAGGAAAATAGTTATAAATGTGATGGGTTTAATTGTGGTGAATTGCTTTGGTAGTTTCATTTTGCAATATTTCGGTAGACAGTTGTTTGTAGTGAGGACTTTAGCCCGCTCCGTTTAACGGACTGAAGTCCGCACTACGAACCGATAAAATTAGTTTGTAGTGAGGACTTTAGTCTGCTCCGTTTAACGGACTGAAGTCCGCACTACGAACCGATAAAATTAGTTTGTAGTGAGGACTTTAGTCCGCTCCATTCAACGGACTGAAGTCCGCACTACGAACCGATAAAATAACTGACTGAAGTCCGCACTACGAACCATATTAAAATGTTACTCGATCGCGCCACCTATCTAACAACTTTACTCCCACTCCCGACACCCGACTGACATCCTCCAAAGAGGCAAAAGGCTGCTGTTTCCGTGCCGCAATTATCTTCTCGGCTAACTTCGGACCGACCCCCGGTAATGTCTCCAATTCTTCGCGACTTGCTGTATTTAAATTAATTAAATTTTTCGGAGCAATTGGAGGTTGATTCGCTGTATTGCCTCCCGCTACAGTCGCAGATTTTGAAGCTGTTTTTAATGAATCGCACTCTTTTTTTCGAGCATCAATTCTCTGCTTGATTCTCGCGGGAAGCCCTAAAATTGCACCTTGGTAAAGTCGATCGAACTCCCGTTGAAAATGCGCCGCCACTACCGGACTTTCAATTACCAACAGCGTTTCGTCGTTATTGCGATTTGCTGCTGCGCTCCAATTGTGAGAACCTGTAATTACCCTGTTTGTATCGACAACTCCGAATTTGTGGTGCAGTCGATCGCCCTTAGGTAATTGCGGCGTTCCTACCGAAGTCAGCGGCTGTTTCCAAGGACGATTTTCGGCTTCTAACTGACAGTTTTCCATCGCAGTTACTCCCATCATATCCAATCCTTCGCTGTACGATCGGTAAATAAAATTCGAGTCAATTAAAGCCCGCACTCCCACTCCTTGTCGGGATTCCTTTTCTAAAGTATTTGCTAGCTGTTGGTCGGAAAATACAAACAAAGCTAAATCTACAGACTGTTTCGCAACAGCCAAACTTTTATTTATCGAACCGTTTGGGCTGTTTTCCCAAGGCACAGTTTGAGAAACCGGAGAAAACTGCACTGCAACTTCTGCATCGCCGACCTTCAGTTTTTGCACTTGACGGAATGGCTTTTTGATGCCAAACTTACTATCGGGTTTGCCTCCAGGGCCGTCGCCCCACATGATGTTGAATTCTTCAGTAAATAGTTGCGCTAATCGATCGCTTTCAATTTTCAGCAAATTGTTTGCATTGCCGCGACTTTCTGAAGATTTAAAATCGCCGTGGATGTCGCTGGTTGTAAAATTAGCGGAAGTTACAATTACCGTTTTGCCGTCAATTACAACAAATTTGTGGTGCATCAAGCCGCTGCCTTTAGAACCATCGGCAGTATCGTCAATTACAGGAATTCCCGCCTTTTTGACAATTACTAAAGCATCGTTTTGCTCGATTTCTGCCGGACTCAATTTACCATCTCGATCGACATCGGCCAGCTTGACAAATTCACTATAACGATCGCGCTCCCTTTCCGGCAACTTCGCCAACTCCTGCGGGGTATAATCGCTCCAAGGTCGCGTGTATAAATTTTCGACAATCAATCTCACTTTGATACCCGATCGCGCCCGATCGGCCAGAGCCCTCGCAATACCGGGCAGCCGAAACTCCTGAACGGCTACATCTGCCGTCGATACAGCGTTCTGGACTGCCCGGACAATCTGCTGTTCGAGATCGTCTCCGGGTCTGGTTTGCTGGCGGTAAGGCTCTGTATAACTTGAAGTGAGAGAATGGTTGAAGTATACTTGCAGCAGCGGGTCTTGAGGCAGTGGGGGCAGGCTGGGAGGCAAACTTTGCTCGTTTTGCTGCTTTTTAGTGCAAGCAGCCAGGCCGGTTGCCAGCAACAGCACCCAACACCAGCGGATTAAAGTATAATAAAGTTGCGATCGAGAAAATTTAAACATTCTTGGAGTATTGCCAGCGTCCCACAGTTCAAACCTATCCGATAATAAAAGTTACGAACTACTTAATTTAAGGAAGGGGATAGATTTTGCGTCTTGTAAGACTGCCTCGGGGCCGGGAAGCATCGCGGGTGGGGTAGCAGCATTGAGGGGCGTGGGTCAGACCCAGTATTGCTGCTTTATGGCTAAAAGAAAAACACTTTTTCCGTGCGGTCACAGAGGATATGGTAAAGCGTGCCATCGCTGCACGCAAGAGTTGGCAGCGCAACAGCAATACGTTCAAGTGCAAGCCCAAAAGCGATCGAAAAAAGAGGAGAAGGAAGCATCATTTGACAGAGACATCATCAATCTTAGAGGTCTGCCCGACCACGTAGTCACCAAAGCTCGCGCTATTATAGCAGCTTTGGGCGAAAATAAGAATTACAGAGATTTTGGCGGCAAACGCTTGCGCCACAACCGTTTTATCGTCAGTATTCCTATAGGACGCAACTACAGAATGCTTTGCGAAGATTGCGGCACTTTCTTGATTCCTCAAAAAGTTTTGTCGCATGAAGATTACAATGTCTGCAAACCGGGAAGTTAGTTGACAGTTGGTAAGGAGTTTTGAGTTTTAAGTTTTGAATTTTGAATAAAGAACTGTCTTTAACTCAAAACTAAAAATTCAAAACTCAGAACTTCCCCTCTCTCCCTCTCCCCCTCTTCCTTCATCAGTTAAGAGTCAACTTTCATTACTTGTAAAACAATGCAAATTTACCTCGACTACAGCGCTACGACGCCCGCCCGCCCGGAAGCGATTCAAGCCATGCAAACAGCGATGATTCAACAATGGGGAAATCCTTCTAGCTTGCACGAATGGGGGCAAAGGGCTGCCACAACTTTAGAGTTAGCTAGAATGCAGGTAGCTAGCTTAATTAATGCGCCGCCGGAATCGCTGGTTTTTACTTCCGGCGGTACGGAATCGAACAATTTGGCAATTATGGGAATTGCCCGGCTTTATCGCAAGCCGCAGCACATTATTATTTCTAGCGTAGAACATTCCGCGATCGCAGAACCGGCACGGCAGCTAGAAGATTGGGGGTGGCAAGTAACTCGATTGCCGGTTGACATATTCGGACGAGTTAATCCTTTGGATTTGCAGGCGTCGCTGCGATCGAATACTGTTTTAATATCGGTAATTTACGGTCAAAGTGAAGTAGGAACTCTGCAACCAATTGAAACATTAGGACAAATTGCGCGCGATCGCAATATTATTTTTCATACTGATGCAGTTCAAGTTGCCGGTAGGTTGCCCGTAGATGTGAAAAAACTTCCTGTAGATTTGCTTTCCCTCTCCAGTCACAAACTTTACGGACCTCAAGGTGCGGGGGCGCTTTACGTCCGCGACGGCATAGAATTAGTGCCGATGTTGGGTGGCGGCGGGCAAGAATTGAAATTGCGTTCCGGCACGCAAGCGGTGCCGGCAATTGCCGGTTTTGGGGCCGCGGCGGAATTGGCTTTGCAGGAAATTCCTGCAGAAATGCCCAGATTAATTGGATTGCGCGATCGACTTTTCGATCGATTATCTCACGTACCTTGTTTAATACCAACGGGCGATCGAATTCACCGCTTGCCGCACCATGTCAGTTTTTGCATTGTTTCGGGAAAAGTAACGGGCAAAACTTTAGTGCGACAGTTAAATTTAGCGGGAATTGGTATTAGTTCCGGTTCGGCTTGCAGCAGCGGCAAACTAACTCCGAGTCCGGTATTGTTGGCGATGGGATACAGCGAAACAGCGGCTGTTGGCGGCATTCGCTTGACTTTGGGACGCGATACAACGGAAGCTGATATTGATTGGACTGCGATCGTCCTGGCGCAAATTTTGGAAAGATTGTCGGCTTGTAGTGAGGACTTCAGTCCTCGGGATTGGATGCGGGCTAAAGTCCTGACTCCGAACAATTAGCAATTAACTTATCGTCTTAAATTCAGGAATTGTGCGGGCAATATATATGTATGGTGCGTAGTGCTTACTTTACCGCTATTGTTCCTATTTTTAGGTGTCAAAATTCTCGGCACTTTCCCACATTCCGGCGGGGGTTCAAACCCCCGCCTCATAGCGAAAGTCCTCTGAAGAGGACTGCATAATAAGCCTCTTGAAAAACAGACCTTTAAATCCAATGGGAATACATTGGTTTCGATGTCAAATAAAACCGGATGTCTATCGCGCCTTACTCGAACGCTCGATTGACCAACAAGCTATTGTTTTTCAATCAATTATCGCGAATTTTCAACCCTCGCACAAAACTTTTCCACGCATCGCACAAATATTTCTACACCCATCCCCAAGGCAGTTTCATCAAAATTAAATCGCGGGTGGTGGTGCGGGTAAGCCAAATTTTTCTCGGGATTTGCCGCACCTAAAAAGAAGTAGCATCCCGGCACTTCTTGCAAAAAAAACGACATATCTTCCCCGCCCATTGTTTGACATTCCGGCACGATTTCCGCTGGCGTTTCTAGCACAGACTCTGCTACGCTGCGCACTAATTCAGCGATCGCAGAGTCATTAATTACTGGCGGATAATAGCGATGGTAATCAAACTGGTAATTTGCGCCGTAACTCTGACAAATTCCGGCAATTACTCGATCAATTTTGTCGTCAAAATAACCTTGATATTTGGAATTAAAATACCTGACAGTTCCGGCAATTTGAGCCGTATCGGCAATTACGTTGTAAGTGTGGCCGGCATGGAATTTGCCCACTGTTACTACTGCGGAGTCGATCGGGTCGATATTGCGCGCTACAATTGACTGCAAAGCATTGACAATTTGAGCTGCAACGACGATCGAATCTACTGTTTGATGCGGCATCGCACCGTGTCCGCCTTTGCCCAAAATCGTGCAATCAAATGTTTCTACTGCCGCCATTAACGCGCCGTTTCGGACACCTACAGTACCTAAAGCAAGATTGTTCCACAAATGCAAACCAATAATTGCATCTACATCGGGATTCTTTAAAACACCCGCTTCAACCATCGGTTTTGCACCTCCCGGCCCTTCTTCTGCGGGCTGGAAAATAATTTTTACAGTTCCGGAAAAACTGTGTTTGTGATGTGCTAAATAATAAGCAGTACCGAGGGCGATCGCAGTATGTCCGTCGTGACCGCAAGCGTGCATGATGCCGTTGTGTTGCGATCGATATTCTACCTCATTTTCTTCTTGAATTGGCAAAGCATCCATATCGGCTCGAATTGCAAAAACTCGCCCCGGCTTCCCGCTATTTATAGTTGCGACAATCCCCGTTTTAGCAATCCCAGTTTGATGTTCGATTCCCCATTCTTGCAATTTTTGCGAGACAAACTGGGCCGTCAAATTTTCTTGAAAACCCAATTCCGGTTTTTGATGCAATCGCCGCCGCCATTCCACCAACTGAGGCTGCAAATTTCTAATTTCCAGCCGCAATTGAGATAAATCCACATCAGTTAAATTCGGCAAAGTAGAAACCATGTTATCTTCTCCTTTAAATCGATCGCGAAACTCTCTATTATCTCTCTCTCTGCGCTCTCTGTGTTCTCTGCGGTGAACTGAGTGAACTGGCTGAGTGAACTGGTTCCCAGGCTGTGCCTGGGAACCCATGTCAGCGAGGCTCTGCCTCGCGAGGCCCACACGAGGCAGAGCCTCTAGATCTGCATTACCAGGCAGAGCCTGGTAACGAGATAAGATATTATGAATTTTTTTTACCACAGAGGGCGCAGAGGACGCAGAGAAAGATAGGTGTTAGCAAATTCTGTAATAATCGCTGCGGTTATTTGGAAGTTTGAGAGATTAAACTAACTCCCGTCAGCAATCTTTCCAAATCTAATTCTGAAGCAATTTGAGCTAATTGAACTCTGTCTGTTGGGTCATTTAAATGCGGTAATATTCCCAAAACAGGTATTTGAGTTAGCGATTCAATGAGGTCGATCGGCGTCAAATTGGCTATTTCTTGGGTCGATCGATCTTGCACGCAGTTGAGTACAATTCCTCTCAGGTTAAAACCAGTTTGTCTGGCCAATGCAACATTCGCCACAACTTGCCCGATCGCCCCTAATTTCACGGGCGCAACCAACACTCCCCGCATCCGCCAATCCCTAGCAATATCGGCCACAGTGAGTTCGCGAGTTACGGGCGATCCGAGTCCTCCCAAAGCTTCTACCAACACAAAATCCTTGCGCTGTTTGAGGCCTGCAAGGGCCGTCCACACCTTTTCCAAATCGATTTGTCTCCCTTCCCGTTCGGCGGCGATCGGGGGTGCTAGAGGCGCGTTAAAATGCAGCGGATTGAGTTCTTCGGGGGTTTGATCCAGCGCAAACAAACGGGTGTAAAGTTCGAGATCGCCCGTGCCGGTTTGCAACAGTTTCATTATCCCCAAAGTGCGATCGGGAAAATACATTTGCCAATAAGCAGCCAGGGCGCTTGTCAAAACAGTTTTACCCGCGTCGGTATCGGTTCCAGTAATTAGCAGCGAGTTCATTGGCGGTAGCTAATAAATAAAGTTCTATGTGCGGCCCTCGTATTTCAGTTTAGGCTAATTTTGTCATAAAAGCGAATTTTTATAATTGGTAGAGTCGATCGAAGGAGTGCGGAAATTGCGGGCGATCGCTATTTTGCAAGATAGGAGTCGATCTGCTTATCCTGAAAATGCTATAATTATTAACAAGTTGTGCTTAGGGAGAATGCAGAAAATGCCGCTCGCACCAATTGAAGAAAAGATGTGGGAAAGTTCGCCAGCAAACACGATCGATCGAATGTTCGATCGCGACTTCCACCAGCGCTACGACTTAAAAGATACACCAATCGTTACGGAAATTGACCGCCAGAAGATTCCCCGTTTTCTGGAATCCTTAAAAATGTCTGATTATATAGAAAGGCGATCGAGCTACCAAAGAAGGGGTCGTTGGACGGTGGCGATGAAATCCAGATTGATCGAATCATTTATTCTCAATATTCCCGTTCCTCCGATTGTTTTGTACAAGCAAGATTTCGCTCTTTATGAAGTCCTGGACGGTCAGCAGCGCATCTTGGCCCTTCAAGAGTTTTATAGAAACAAGCTCGAACTAACAGGGCTGGAAATTTTGCCTAAGTTTAACGGACATACCTACAAACAACTTCCTCAAGAGATTAGATCTAAGATCGATCGGCGCTCCATATCATTAGTAACAATTCTTGCCAAACTAACCTCGAATCCTGAAGCAGATAAGTTTCTCAAACAAAAAGCCTTTGAACGTCTGAATACAGGAAGAATAGAGTTCAGCCCGCAGGAAGTAAGAAACATTTTTTATGGTGGAAAGTTCAACGAATTGTTGCTAAAATTAGCGCGCCATCCCATATTTGCTGGGGCTTGGGGAATTCCGACCGACGATAGCAGCGCACAATTAAAGGAAAATGCCCTTTATAGACAAATGGAAGATGCCGAGTTAGTGCTGCGTTTTTTTGCTCTCAGAAATGTCGAGCATTTCCGGCTGGGTATGGCAGGATTTTTAGATTTGTACATGATAAAAAGTTTGAATTTCACTGACGCAGATATCAATTACTTGGAAGAGCTTTTCGTCAAAACAATTACCATAGCTCACCAAATTTACGGAGAGCATCTATTCAAACCTTTTGACCCTCAATCTCACAATTGGTCGAAAAAGCCTTACAAAGCATATTATGATGCAGTTACGATCTGTTTAAGCAGGTACTTGCTACATGAAGCAAAAATAATTGCTAGAAAAAAGCAGATAGTTGAAGAAACAAGAAATTTATTTGACAAACCGGAATCTCATTTTTTGATAAGAGGTGGAACAACTCAATCGGAGATTCAAAAGAGGATTGAGATATTTGAAAAAATGCTTTTGCAAGTTATTGGAGAGTAACTTGCGATCGCGATGCCAGAAAGGGATTGACTATTTATGTAACTAAGTCCGATCGAGTAGACTGAATTTTTCGTTGCTGTGAAGTGCGATCGAACTATCCTAATTACCTTATCTTATTAAGCTCTACCAATTTCCACAATGATTTCACCATTTTGCAGCAACTCCAAAGCTTCAGGAAAAGCGCGAGTAAAAATCCGTTGTAAGTCTCTATTAGTAATATTTCCACAGGTCAACCAAAGAATTTGGGGCGGGCTTCCCAAACGAATTACTAAATCGATAAAATCTCGATCTTTAGTGATAACAACAGTGCCATAACCGTTAGCGCGAGCCGCATTAAATATCTCAATATCCTCAGCGCCTGACAACCTAACATCCTCTAGAGTTAATGCGCTTACACCAAATGTGATGCTCAACCACTCTGCAAGACTAGGAGGAAGTTGAGCATTTAGCCAGAAAATCATACAGCAATCCTCGGAAAGTCAATTCGGAGTGCAGCAAACAGCAAGCAAGCTTGGATATCTTCAGGTTCTAAATCGGGAAAATCTGCCAAAATTTCACTCGCAGGCACATTATCCGCTAGAGTTTCTAGAATGTCGCTAACTCGAATTCTCGTGCCTCGGATACAGGGACGGCCACCACATTTACCCGGAGTTTGAGTAATTCGATCGAGCAAAGCAGTTTTGTCTACCATAAGTTTCACCTACTGTACGGTTTGAAATCTACTACACTTAATAGTATAGCTGCTGAAGTATAGTTTTAATATAAAATTTTTCTTGAAGCGCGATCGCCCAAATACAGTAAGATTATTTTTTCCACCAACAATTGCCAACTGTTTTAGGACAGACTGACTAAATGTCAACTGTCAACTGTCAACTTGCAACCGCAGATAAAAGCGGATAAACGTAGATAAACGCAGATAATTTCTGTCAACCCTCAACTGTCAACTGTCAACTACCAACTATCAACTTATGTTTTGCGATTACCTAGTCCAAATCCTCACCGCCCGCGTCTACGATGTAGCCCAAGAATCCCCCCTAGAATCGGCACCCAATCTATCAGCGCGAATTGACAACAAACTGCTGCTAAAACGCGAAGATATGCAGTCTGTCTTTTCCTTCAAACTCCGGGGCGCTTACAACAAAATGGCGCAACTTTCCCCAGATTTGCTAGCACAAGGTGTCATCGCAGCTTCCGCCGGCAATCACGCCCAAGGAGTCGCCCTCGCCGCCCGCCACCTCGGCACTCGCGCGGTTATTGTCATGCCCGTAACAACGCCTCAAGTGAAGGTAAATGCGGTTGCAGCCCGCGGCGGAGAGGTGGTGTTGCACGGGGATACTTACGACGATGCTTGCGCTTTTGCGCGCCAATTAGAAGCGGAAAAAAACTTAACTTTTATTCACCCTTTTGATGACCCCGATGTGATAGCCGGACAGGGTACGATCGGCATGGAAATTCTGCGGCAATATCAGAAACCAATTCATGCAATTTTTGTCGCGATCGGCGGCGGCGGATTGATTTCGGGAATTGCTGCTTACGTTAAAAAATTGCGCCCGGAAATTAAAATTATCGGTGTCGAACCTGTTGATTCCGATGCGATGAATCAGTCTTTGAAAGCGGGTAAAAGAGTGCGTTTGTCGCAGGTGGGTTTGTTTGCTGACGGCGTGGCGGTGCGGGAAGTTGGCGAGGAAACTTTTCGGCTGTGTCAGGAGTATGTAGACGAGATTATTTTGGTGGATACAGATGATGTTTGCGCGGCGATTAAGGATGTTTTTGAGGATACTCGATCGATCTTAGAACCTGCAGGCGCGCTGGCGATCGCGGGTGCGAAAGCTTATGTAGAAAGAGAACAAATTGCAGGAGAAACATTAATTGCAGTTGCTTGCGGCGCGAACATGAATTTCGATCGCCTGCGTTTTGTAGCAGAAAGGGCAGAATTTGGCGAACGCCGGGAAGCAATTTATGCCGTGACAATTCCCGAACAACCGGGAAGTCTGCGCAAGTTTTGCGATTGTCTGGGAAAGCGCAATTTAACTGAATTCAGCTATCGAATTGCGGATGAAAAAGAGGCGCATATTTTTATCGGTGTGCAAATTCAAAACCGGGCGGATGCGGTGAAAATGGCTCAAAGTTTTGAATCTTGCGGTTTTAAAACCATCGATTTAACTGATGATGAATTAACTAAATTGCACTTGCGGCACATGGTGGGCGGCCGTTCTTCTTTAGCGAATCACGAATTGTTTTACCGCTTTGAATTTCCCGAACGTCCCGGCGCGTTGATGAAGTTTGTGGGCTCGATGAGTCCTAACTGGAATATCAGCGTTTTTCACTATCGGAATAACGGCGCGGATTACGGGCGAATTGTGGTAGGAATTCAAGTGCCGCCGGATGAGATGGCAGAATGGCAGGCGTTTTTAGATACGCTGGGCTATCAGTATTGGGATGAGAGTCAGAATCCGGCTTATAAGTTGTTTTTGGGGTAGGAATTTTTGAGGAAAGGGCGATCGCACCATTCCCAAACATCAGGTTTTTGAAATCCGATCGCCCTACCCCCCAGTTACCTTAATTCTTCTGCAACCATTTTGTCAGCACGCGCATCCACTGGCCCGTATGCGGTGCGCGTTGCAAGTCACTCCAGTCCCCCATTTGGGCAAAACCTAGCCGTACCAGCCAATTTACTACAGTGGTTATGCCTTGGGGAGAGCCAACAACCATGATACGCACTGGTTCCCGGTTTGCTCGATCGTCCGCAGGAGCTGAGTCTTGTTGGCTTGCCTCGGGCGGTTCGCTTAGAAAGTCTTTAGCCATTGGGAAGTCCTCATATTCAAAATCAACCTTTAACTACATTTGCGTCCTATAACTACACTTGTGTAGTTATAGCAAATTCTATCATGGCAAATACACATATGCAGTTATTTACTGTTAGGGCTTCTCTTGAGATCATGGGGTGCATGGGAAAAGCTGGTCGAGTTTTAAGAGATGTACTGACCACCTATGGCATTAGCCAAAACAAATTGGCGATCGCAATGGGTGTGCGAAGTTCTGTTGTCTATCGTTGGTTTAACGAGCGAATCGATCCAACTGGAGACACGCTTGTCAAGATGGTTGTGGCGTTAAAGTTGCTAGATATAAATGCAGCGCGGGAATTCGTACAGCGCTATTTGGGCGAGATTTTGGAAGATGAAGGTGAGGGCGAGGTCGATCGAACTACAAATACAGAATAGAGAAGGTTTGTTATCCAAATTAACCCGTCGAATAGAATTGGGATGCTCTACAAATATGCGTCCGCGCAACGCGAGACTAAAAGAACAATCTGTATTAACTCTAATTTCGATTCGATCGCAAATCCCGCACCTCTTCAATACTCAGTCCTGTTGTTTGACTGATAGTTTCATCATCAAGGCGATCGAGTAATTGTCGCGCGATCGCCAGTGTTGCTTCTTGAGCGGCATCTTTAACAGCTTTAATTATCGCTCCTTGTTGGTCGTAGATAAACATTTCTTGACGTTCGATATTTGCCAGTTCATCCGCGCTTAAATTTACTTGATTGGCGATTCCAAAAGCTTTATGAATCTCGGGTACGCTATCTATTACTGGCGGTACGTCCGTTATCGTTTTCGCGTATTTCATGAAATAGATCCATTTATCTGCCAGAGTTTTTAGTTGGTCTACTTCTTTGTTGAATTTGGGCAATTCTACAAATACTAACTTTATGTCATTGTCGGGATATGATAAATTCGTGTTCTCTTCTTTATAGACAAATCTCGAAATTAATTTGTCGCTATTTTTAAACATCTCGAAATCAGTAATCGTTAAGGCAATCACTGGTTTTAGCATTCGATATCCTTCCCCTTTCTGCAATTGAAAGGCGTAGGTTTTGGCTGCGTTGTACAAGATTCGTTGTCCGAAGGACTCTACGTTTAATACCTGCATTTCAATGATGACTAGAGTCCCATCGACGAGTTGGGCTTTGACATCTAAAGAACTGTCTTTTAAGCCGTCTACTCGGGGAGGCAAATTGGGGTTGATAATTTCTAAGTCTTCAATAGTC
>JALOON010000053.1 GCA_025454405.1 Oscillatoriaceae cyanobacterium Prado104
ATAGTTTTTCTCCGTTTCGAGTCGGGAATTAGACACACCACACAAAGGAAACAGTGCTGTGGTTTTGACCATCTCTATGCCATAACCTGGCACTAAATCAATCGCAAAAGGCTCAAAACCATTGCTCTCGGGGGCTGAGAGTTTTATTCAGCAAGCCCTATGTAGGGTGAGCAGTGCGCACCTTACGACTATCGGTAGCGTGTCAGAGCGCACGAATGCCCAGTTTTCGGAATCGATCGCGTCAAGCAGAAATTTCCGCGAACACGCCGATGTGGCGGAATTTTTGATACCGCAGTTGGCGTCGCTGCTGGCCTGTAAGCTGAGTCAGTTCTGCTAAATTGTCCAAAAGAGCTTGTTTGAGTGCGGACGCAGCTTTGAGGGGATTCGAGTGCGCGCCGCCGATGGGTTCCGGGACGATCTGATCGAGAATGCCGAGATTTTTCAAATCCCAGGAAGTAATTTTCAGAGCTTCGGCAGCTTGGGGAGCTTTCGCCGAGTCTTTCCAGAGAATCGCAGCGCAAGCTTCGGGGGTGGCGACAGTATAAACAGAATGCTCCAGCATCAACAGTCGCTCGCCCACACCGATGCCCAAAGCGCCTCCGGAGCCACCCTCACCGATAACCGTACAGATAATCGGCACGTCCAAACGAAACATCTCTCGGAGATTGCAGGCAATTGCCTCGCCCTGTCCGAACTGTTCGGCTTCCAAGCCCGCCCAAGCCCCCGGAGTATCTATAAAGGTAAAAATCGGCATTCCGAAGCGATCGGCGTGTTCCATCAGCCGCAGGGCTTTGCGGTAGCCTCCGGGAGCCGGCATCCCAAAATTGCGGGCGATATTGTCTTTCGTATCGCGCCCTTTTTGGTGGCCGACAATCACGATCGATCGTCCGTCTATGCGGGCAATTCCGCCGACGAGGGCCGGATCGTCTCCACCGCGCCGGTCGCCGTGCAGCTCGATCCACTCGTCGCTAATTGCCTGAATGTAATCGAGGGTACTCGGGCGGCGGGGGTGGCGGGCAAGTTGCAACCGCTGCATGGGGGACAAACTGCTAAAAATTTCTTGTCGCAGTTGGACGCTGCGGGCTTCGAGCTTGCGAATTTCATCGGTGACATCGACACCATTTTCGTCAGCGAGTTCGCGGATCTGGTGAATTCGGGTTTCCAGTTCCGCCAGCGGCTTTTCAAAATCTAAGAGTAGGGGTTTGCGTTCGGGGTTTGGCACGCTAAAAATTTTTATCAGGTTGCGATCGATTCTCTTGAGATCCTACCGCGTTAGGTGCTGTCGCAAAAGAGGAGGGGGAGAGGGAGAGGGGGAGGGGCATTGGTGTCAACAATCGCCTGAAACCCTTGATAAATCTCGCTTTTACCTGAGCGGTCGCTCCACAGACTGAAACGGCAAGAAGAGCCGCCAAAATATTCTTTGCCGCATTGATATCGCGGTTGTGGTGCGTCCCGCACTTGGGGCTAAGAAACAGGCAGTCCCACTCCCTAATATTCAACGGTAGTTTTTCGACGATGTACCCGCATTCAAAACATCGTTTGGAACTCGGAAACCATCTGTCAATTTTGATTAAGGTGCGATCGTACCAGTCGCACTTATATTCAAGCTGCCTGACCAATTCACCCCAACTCGCATCACTTATAGCGAGAGCGAGTTTTTGGTTCTTGACCCGATTCTTCACAACCAAATCTTCGACGGCGATGGTTTGGTTCTCGCGCACCAGCCGCGTTGTTAGCTTGTGAAGGTGGTCTTTTCTTGCGTCAGTAATTTCCTGATGTACTTTAGAAGGGGTTTTAAACCCAGTTTTCTGATAAACTGTTATTGCTCGAAGCAGCGGATTGTTTTTAGAACCCGATCTAATCCCTGTCTTAAAAACCTCGCCCTCAACTGTCAATTGTCAACTGTCAACTGTCAACTATCAACTGTTTACCTGCATTTTTAAGCGCGCGCCTATGTCCGCCCACAGCCAAAAAAGACCAAATCCTGCTGAATTGTTCGGAAATGCAACAAGCGACACAAGGACGATCGAACTCACTTCCTCAGAAGCCTTGACGGCGATTTCAGTGTTAGCTGTTGCCGCCGACGGTCAAATATCTGAAGAAGAAAGGCAAACTCTTGCCGCCAATCACATCCGCTTGTTCAGTTCTTATTCTGCCGAACAATTTCAAGAATTGTTCAAAAAAGTCCTGAACTTGAGTCGCGAGTACAGTCCTGCAGAGGTATTTGCAGCAGCAAAAACAGCTTTGACGCCTCAACTGAGAACAACAGCTTTTGCGATTGCTGCGGATTTGGTGTTGGTAGATGGCATTTTTACTCAAGAAGAAAAGGAATTCTTGATTGAACTTTCTGCTGCTTTAGATATTGCCGAGGATCTGGGCAAAAAAATCATCGAAGTCATGACCATCAAAAATTGCGGGGAGAACTTCGCCTAGCAGCCACCCAATATCTCACCACAGCCGAGGCGAGGGTAGTTTGCAGGACGAGAAAAATTTGGACAGGCGAAACGCAGATGAATGTCTCGATCGAGGCATGATTTTCACTCGATCGTCCTTCCCAAACAGAAGATTGCGATCGCTTGTTGAGTTATGAACCCAGACTTGGTTTAAAAAGATTGCTGTTGTTGTTTAATTTGTGCGACAACTTGCACTCTCTCCAGAATTTGCTGTTAAACTTGTGGCGATCGAGGAGAACAAGTCAAGCTAAAACCTATTATGAAACTTAGATCGATCGCTCTGTCAATTATTTGCAGTTTACCGCTTTTTGTTCCTCTATCGCTTGCAGCAAGGGCAGACGATCGACCCTGTAGAGCCGATCTTGATGCTAGCAAAGGAACTGATGACGAGACGAACAACTGCCCGATAACCGACGGAAAGTTTTCGATTCGGGGAACATTTTCTAACCGGAATTTTCTGGCTTCTTTTTGGGCGTGGGAACCCGCGCATTACATTCTTTACGTTGAGAATAAAAAAAGTGGCAGCAAGATTAACCTCACAGGTTTTCATGTCGCGGGTACGACGAACAGACCGCAATATCGATTCGTAGATAACGAGCAAAAACTTACTTATGTGGTGAGTTTCCGATATTCAGAAGCCAACGCAATCCGATTGGAAATTTATCAAAACAATCGGGCGATCGTCAATGAATTGCTAATCCGCGAATCGGACAAACTCATCGGAGGACCTTGATAGGTTTGTAGTGTGGACTTTAGTCCGCTTTTGAAAGATTTAAAGATTGCGATCGCTCGCTGCCAATGTTTCTGAAAACTATTTGATATGAGATGACAAAAAAACTAATGCCAGAACATTCAAACTTACAATCTTCTCCTTTGAGAATTTTGATAGTAGAAGACGATCCGCTGATGAGACTGGGGTTAAAACAGTTTTTGGAAACTGACGATCGATTCGCGATCACCGGTGAAGTTGCTGATGGATATTCAGCCATTGAAGCCGCCTGCAACTTAACACCAGATTTGGTAATTATGGACATCGGATTGCCGCAACTTGACGGCATCGAAGCAACGCGCCAAATCAAAGAAAAATTCCCCAACGTGCGAATTTTAATTCTCACTTCCCACGAGGAAGAAACAGAAACGATCGCCGCTTTATCTTCCGGGGCCGATGCCTATTGCATTAAGGGTACTAGCTTGCAACAATTGTCAGTTGCGATCGCAGCAGTTGAAGACGGAGCCGTGTATTTAGCTCCTCAAATTGCCCGCACCGCGATCGCGCATTTGCATTTACATTCACCGCGCCGCAATCATTCTCAAGCACAACTTTCAGCACGCGAAATCGAAGTTTTAAAATTAATTGTCGAAGGGCAAAGCAATCCTGAAATTGCCCGCACGCTCCATCTCAGTTTGAGTACCGTTAAAACTCACGTCCGCAGTATTATGAACAAATTAGTTGCGGACGATCGGGTACAAGCAGCCGTCATTGCCTTGCGATCGGGTCTAATTTAAACAGTTGATAGTTGAGAGTTGGTTAGAGTGCGAGCTTCTTCCGATCGTTAAAATTACGATCGCTAAACTTCAGATCTCAAACTTTCAGATATCAAATATCAAACTTCAGATTTCAAACTTCAGATCTCAAAGATTCAGCTACAGGTAAAGTAAACCAAAAATCACTCCCAATTCCCGGTTGGCTGGTGACACCAATTTCACCACCGTGGGCGACAACAATCTGCTGGCACAAATACAATCCTAAACCCAATCCCGGCATTCTTCGCGACTTCGTACCTCTCGTGTATAGCTCGAACACATGAGGCAATTGAGCAGGAGAAATACCGATTCCATTATCTCGAACGCTGCAACGCACCCATTGCATTCGATCGCCCGTATTTTCGGCGAATATTTCTATTTGAGTGCCTCTTGGATTGTGGGTCAAGGCATTTGAAATTAAGTTATTAAAAACCCGCCAGATTTGAGTTTTATCGGCATTGACTGAAGGTAAATCATTATTGAGCGAGACGATTATTTTCATGTTATGCAGCCGAAATATTGCATCTAAATCGTTTGTAACTTGAATTATTAATGTCTTTAAATGCAGCGGTTGGCGGTGTAAGATTAGTGTACCGACTTCTGCTGATTGTGCTTCTAAAAGGGAATTAATTAAATTGATTTGCCGATCGCTACCTGCTAAAAGTTGTTCTAAAACAGCTCGATCGACCGATAACTTAGCATCGGGCTTCAACAATAAACCTTGCAGCACGAGCGAACTTCCCATCACGGGGTTTTTCAGGTCGTGAGATATAGCATGAATTACGCTGCATAACTGCCGCCGCGATTCAAATTCCGAACGCTTCAGCCGTTCGTATAAATACACGCTCAAAATACAAATAATACCGATCCAGCACAAAGTAATTACGAGCTGGAAAGAGTAGGTATTATAAAGTGCGCGATTGCCAATCTTCGTTAAGCCCAGCACAGGATAAATAATTGCATAATAGGCGATCGGCACGAGTTGTGAAATGAGATGCCAGCGCCAACAAACGGGAATCAAAACTGCTTGTGCTAGAAATAAGTGCGAGTCAGGCTGAGCGGGAATCCCAAAAAACGTACCCACAATCAGATCGATCGAATTAAAAGATACAGAAAAAAACAGGAAAAGAACCGCGGGATGCCGCCGCCCCCAACGACTCTGACGCAAGATCAGGCAACTGAAAAGAATCGCAAACAGTGCGGCCAAGTTAACGATCGTCGTCGTTCGCAAACGCAAGATTAAAGTAGCATCTTCGTAAAGTTTGAGTAGATCTCGTTCAAACTCTTGAGATTGCCAAAACATAATTACAAAACTGTTAGCTGTATGTGCCACTATTACGGGAAATGCAATCCACAGGGCAATTTGCAGGCGATCGAGCAAAAATTGATTCCGCCACACCAGATATTCCGCTGATTCCGCACGGGGTTGCCACCAGCACGCCAGAGGCTGAATGAACTGTGTTTGCAATTTTCGCCACATCTTGAAGGTATCCATTGCTTAACAAAGGCTTGGAACTTACTTCTCTTGCCACAAATTTTACAGCAGTTGTCAGGTATCTGAGGTATTAGAAACCCGGTTTCTTAAAGAAACCGGGTTTCTGTTTCTTTAAGAAACCGGGTTTCTGGGTCTAGTTTACTATTGTATATTCGACAATCCACAATTCGCAATCGGCCGATCGACCAGGCCAATAGATCGATAAATTTTGACATACTACTGATGGCAGTTCTGCAAGTTTGAGGCACAGAATGTCGCCCTCGGCGTACTCCCTACATCGCTCGCAAAGCTTGAGATTCTTTTTACCAGATGTCTAATAATTGACCTGCCGGCCAAACCGACAGATCGATGTGGCACTTTGGGGTTGCTGGATAAATTGAATGGCGTAACCTACAAGCTTTTTCGGTGACTCTATGTTTGACATTAACAACACAAGGAATCCCTCCTTCCTGCCACAGGATGCGCCTGCAACTAACTTCTGGAAACCCGATCGCCAACAGGAACTTACCGATTTGACTCGATCGAATTCTGCCATAGCCTCTCCTACAATTCAGGGTACGAGTGGCGATGACGCCTTACTAGGAACCTCCGAAGCTGATTGGATTGCGGGCAACAAAGGTAATGATTACCTCAACGGTTACGCTGGGGACGATCGCCTCTGGGGAGGTAACGGCGATAACCGACTGTTCGGCGGGGCTGGAGACGATTGGTTGTTAGGAAAAAACGGTAAAGACCAACTTTATGGAGGATCTGGAAACGATCGCCTGTTGGGCAATAGTAACAGCGATCGCCTGGATGGAGGCACCGGTAGCGATGTTTTAAACGGTGGCAAACAGGAGGATATTGCGATCGATCGCGACGGCGGAGATACCCTGACAGGCGGCAGCGGCAGCGACCAATTTTGGATCGGTAACGGTAGTTTGGGGGCGACAGCGATCGCAGATTTTGAAACAGGGCGCGATCTGGTCAAAATGTTAGAAATAGGCCTCAGCTACGAACAGTTGCAAATCCGCGACAGTCAAGCGGGGGCAGTTATTAGCCACCAAGGGAAAGATTTAGTCCTGTTGAATGGAGTTGCAGCCAGCGCCCTTAACAGCAGCCAGTTTGATTTCGGCAATGCCAATCTTGCTTTCGATTTGCAAGCAGGAATCGATCGAGTCGTGCAGAATACGGGAACGCCCGGTGTTACCGCATCCGTTACCATGTCCGACGGCACAACCTGGATCGGTTCCAGCGGCGTATCGGATTTGCTAACAGAAACTGCGCTGAAATCGGGCGATCGTTTCAATATTGGCAGCGTCACGAAACCGATGGTAGCGACGATCGTGCTGCAATTGTCGCAAGAAAGAACACTGAATTTGAATGACACCTTAGACAAATGGCTGCCCGATTTAGCTCAATCTATCCCCAACGGCCAGCAAATTACAGTGCGTCAATTACTCAACCACACCAGCGGCATCAAAGATTATTTTCTAGCAGGTTTGGGACAAGATTTGGAGGCAGATCCGACTCTCAGATTTAAATCTTTGACAACTGAAGAAATAGTATTGCGCTACGTTTCTGGCAAAGCAGCCGATTTTGCACCGGGTGAAAGCTTTAACTACAGCAACACAAACTACCGTTTGCTGGGAGAGATTGTCGAAGCGGCAACAGGCACATCTATAGCGCAGCAACTGCAAGCGCGCATTTTTGAACCCTTAGATATGAAAGATAGTTTTTATGCCGAAAGGAACCAAATTCCGGGCGGTTTTACCAGTGGCTATATCGATCTCGATCGCAATGGAACTCTCGATATCGATACTAGCAATGTCAGCCTTCAAGGCTTAGCAGGAACTGCGGGGGCGGTAGTATCTACGGCTGCGGATCTTGCCCGATTTACCAGGGCAATGTTTGAGGGCGAATTGCTGGCACCCGCTACCCTAGAACAAATGCAAACAGATAGCTTTCCCAACTCCGGCTACGGCTTGGGTATTTACTCTTTGACTTTCCCCAACGGAGCCCAAGTAATAGAGCATACTGGCGGTGGATTGGGTTGGCAGAGTCGGATCGCCTATTTGCCCCAGGCCGACTTCACCTTAACTACCCTGACTAATAGTGACGATCTGCCTGCTGCAGTAAATATTCAACTGGTGAAGGAAGTATTGAGCGCGATCGATCGCAATTTAATATCTGAATCGGACAAACAAGTAGTGGAGGAGATATTGAGCGCGATCGAACAAAATTTCTCATTTCCATCCAACAATGGCAATTATTGACTAATATGGTGTCCGGTCGATCGATCGCGATAAGATTCGATCGAGCGTGCGGACTTAAGTCCGCTCCATTTGCGGACTTAAGTCCGCACGCTCGATACCCGGATTTGGTATAAGAGGTCAAACTCGACAAACAAAGTCCGCCTGCGCGGACTAAAAACATCAAGGGGATTGGAAACATCGATAATGCTTTATTGACATCTAATTTCACCGAATCCACTTTTTGCTAACTTGTTACCAATCGTCAACGATATTGACATCTAATTTCACCAAATCCACTTTTTGCTAACTTGTTACCGACGATCGACGATCGACTATCAATTATCGACTATCGATTGTTGGATAGGCAATTCAATGATAAACTCAGCCCCTTTGCCGGGTGCAGAAACGCAACTCAGTTGACCCCCGTGTTCTTGCACAACTTTATAGGAAATTGACAGCCCCAAACCCGTACCTTTACCTGCTGGTTTGGTGGTAAAAAATGCCTCGAACAACTGCTGGCAAACTTCTGCTGGCATACCGGGACCGTTATCGGCAATCCGAATTACAGCCAGGGAGTTTTTGACTTCTGTTTTAATTTTAATCTTGCTGCGATCGGCTTTTACTTCCGCAACAGAGCGACGTTCGTTGTATTCCTCAAGCGCGTCGATCGCGTTACCGATTAAGTTCATAAATACCTGATTGATTTTACCGGAATAGCACTCAACTAAAGGCAAGTTTCCATACTCTTTAATTACTGCAATTTCGGGATAGCCACCGCGGGCTTTCAGGCGGCTTTGCAGGATTAATAGCGTTCCTTCAATTCCTTCGTGCAAGTTAACTTGAGTCATTTGAGTATCGTCTTTGCGCGAGAAATTTCTGAGAGAGCGCACGATTTCCCGAATGCGATCGGCACCTACTTGCATCGAAGACATCGCTTTTGGCAAATCTTCTAACAGAAAATCTAACTCGATATCTTCAATTTTATCTTGAATTTCTGCGGGCGGTTCCGGGCAGTGTCTCTGATACATATCGATCAAATCCAGCAAATCTTCTGTATAGTGACCGACATGAACGAGATTGCCGCAGACGCTGCTGACGGGATTGTTAATTTCGTGAGCGACGCCGGCTACCATTTGACCGAGGGTAGACATTTTTTCAGTGTGAATCAATATTGCTTGAGTTTGTTGCAATTCCTGCAAAGTTCTTTCCAGTTGCAGTTTTTGCTGCGTCAGTTCCATTTGCGATCGCACTAAAGCTTCTTCGCTGCGTTTCTGTTCGGAAATATCAGTAATCAAGCCTTCCAAAGCTATCAATTCTCCCGAGTTGGAAAACACTCCCAAACCCTGTTCCCAAACCCACTTCAATTCCCCGTTTTTAGAAGTAATGCGGTAAGTAAGCTGGTAAGGTCGATTTTCTTCCAGAGCAACTTGTATGGCATCCCACAAGATATCGCGATCGTCCGGGTGAGTTAATTTGGCGATCGAAACTTGCTTGGTTTCAATAAAATCTTCAGGATAATATCCTGCTAATTTATAGCAACCTTCGCTGACAAACTCCATGCTGCGATCGGGATCGTTGCGAAAACGATAAGCCATCCCCGGTAAATTGCTCATCAATGTCGATAGCGCCCGCTGGCTTTCCCGCAAAGCTTCTTCAGCCCGCTGGCGTTCGGTAATATCTGTCATTACCGCCAGCATGCAAAGTTCGCCATCTAAATTAATCAATTCCGCTGACATCAGAAAAACTACTACCGATCCCGACTTCATCTTAAACTCGCATTCGTGATTGCGAACCACACCTTTTTCCTGCAATCTTTGCCGGAGTTCGAGTCGGTCTTGCGGCCTTACCCAGATATTTAATTCCGGTACTGTATGGTCGATTACTTCATTTCTGGAGTAACCGAGCGACGACAGAAAACTGTCGTTAACTTCGATAAATCTACCTTCATCAAAAGTAGTAATCGTCATCGGATCTGGACTCGATCGAAAAGCCTTAGAAAACTTTTCTTCCGACAAACGCAACTGTTTGATAGCCTCTTCTAACTGACTCGTTCGCTCTTGCACCCGGCATTCCAACACCTCATTAGCCTGTTGCAAAGCTTCTTGGGCTCGCACTCGGTAAGTAATATCGCGAACTACCACTTGCAGCCCCATTTTGCCGCCAACATCCATAGAAGTTAGGAGCACTTCTGCTGGGAATTCCCAACCATCCAAGCGACAGTGCTGCCAGTCAAAACGGCAAGTCCGCGTTGCCAAAGCCGTATTAATTTGCTTTTGAAATAAACTTGTAGAATCTTCCCCATTTGGTTGCTGCAGCGGGCTGAATTCTGAAGGATGTTTGCCGCAAAACTCGGCTTGAGTGCTGCATCCAAATAACTTTAAAGTTGCTGGATTGCAATCTAAAAAACCATTTTCATCTAGCAGCATTACCGCATCGCTAGTCGATTCGTACAAAGTGCGGAATTTCTTTTCTGACTCCTGCAAAGAAGCAATCAACTGCATCTTTTCCTCGGTTGCGCGCTTTTGCTCGGTAATGTCCTGCACGATCTGAGAAAAGCCGCGCAGTTCCCCGCTTTCATCGCGCAAAGGAGTAACAATAATATTTGCCCAAAATAGCGAGCCGTCCTTGCGCAGCCGCCAGCCTTCATTTTCGTATCGACCTTCCGAGAGCGCGAGCGTTAATTTTTCTTGATGCTTGCCAATTTCCCGATCTTCTTTTGTGAAAAAATACTCGGAATTATTGCCAATTATTTCATGGGAACTGTATCCTAAAATGCGTTCTGCCCCAGAATTCCAGCTAGCTACATATCCCTCGGTATCTAACATGAATATAGCGTAATCCCTAACACCTTCAATGATTAACCGCAGGCGTTCTTCGCTTTCTCGCAGTGCAGCTTCTGCCTGTTTGCGCAGGGTAATATCTTCTACAAATCCTTCGTAATATAGCAAGTTACCTGCTTCATCGCAGACAGCCCGCGCATTTTCAGCGATCCAAATTACTGTGCCATCGCGGCGATAAATCTGCGACTCAAAATCCGAGACGACACCATTTTCTTGCAAAGCATAAATAAACTCATCGCGCCGTTCTGGATCGACGTAAAGCTGATCGCTGATATCTGTCAGGCAGCCCATCAATTCTTCAGCGGAACTATAGCCGTAGATCCGAGCCAAAGCTGGGTTAGCGCTGATGTAGCGACCGTCATAGGTGGTTTGGAAAATGCCTGACACCGCATTTTCAAACATACTGTAATATTTTGCTTCCATTTGGTGCAGTGCCTCCTCGACATTCAGGAAGTCGATCGGTTTGTTTTCCAATTTACAGTCTATCGTTGTGTTGTTCAAATTTTGTTGTCTCACTTCTGAATACCCTGTTTGCTGTGAAAAATTCAAGAGATTTGGTATCTTTTAGCATTTATGACTAAGACCGCACAAACCAGTTTATTGCCCAAATTTAGGGAGTTAGGAATTAAGGGTTATGTAGCGATCGGGCTGTTGGAATCGCTGGAGAAAATTCCGCACAATTTTAGTTTTGACGCGGATCGGACCAACGCTGTATCGCCCTGCAGCTAGAAATCAACCGCAGGGTTTTGCGGTTGTTTCTACCGGTTTTCAATTGTCTGCTGTACAGATCCGGAAACAACAATTTGGTGTTCCTAGAGAAGATCTGTATTTTACCCGAGCGAGAACCGCTCCCGTGCTTGCTGCCGAAGACACTGCCGTTTTTATTCACTACATATTCACTGCATCTACTGCACTGTTAGTTATTAGTAGAGTTATGAAGGTTTGGCCGGTCCTGCCTATTTTTGCTTGAGACACAAATGACTGTCAAAATCGGAGTTACCAAGCTATCTGCTAAAAGTAGCAGCATTTTGAGAAAAAACCGATCGTTAGAAGCTCCCTGAATATAAAAATTACACACCTGAAAGTAGTTATTTGCAAGACCGTTTCTCCAATTTTGGATCGGCTCCGACAGCGGTAGAACCGCTAGAACTAAAGCACCAACTGCCGGCATGACAAGCGGTGAGCCATCCTGTTCGAGGGTTAGCTGCCGGTAGCGACAGCTAACCCACTCCTGACGGTTGGCTCGGGCCATAAAATTAATCCGCCGATCGAACTCTCATGCTGACACCAATCCTGTCAGTTGAACTTGATGTTTGCTGGCAGATCCTGGGGCTGACGGTCGAGCGTTCCGTACAGACATAGGCTCGCTATGTAAAATTGTCACAATCTGGAGGAGCATTGTTGTATCAAAAAATTCATATTTAGCTAGTTTATGCGGCCAAATTCTGTAGCGGTACTAGCATTTTTGCAGAAATCTGCGGTAGACCGCAAAATTTGACGGCGAGTCTGGTAAAATCCCGATCGACTCTAGCTTCGACCTCACCGCCCGATTCGGAAACCATCTAAAAATCGAAAAATCTAACCTCTAAAATACTAAAATTCAATGACTAACTCTCCAGCACTGGCAACACCAAAACCATCATCAGATTCAATCCCAACAGCAGATTCTCCCCTGTGGCCGTCCCTGCTGCAACAATTATTAGACAGGGAATCTCTGTCGCGATCGCAAGCAGCCGACTTGATGCGGGGATGGCTGGCAGAAGCGATTCCCCCCGTGCTTTCCGGCGCGATTTTAGCAGCCCTCCAAGCCAAAGGCATTTCTGCCCCTGAATTGGCGGGAATGGCTCAGGTATTGCAGTCTCAGTCCCTCGGCAGCAAGTCCCAGGATGTTTTCAATTCCTCATCC
Organism: Oscillatoriaceae cyanobacterium Prado104; assembly: GCA_025454405.1. Classification (GTDB taxonomy): domain Bacteria; phylum Cyanobacteriota; class Cyanobacteriia; order Cyanobacteriales; family Microcoleaceae; genus Microcoleus. The sequence continues at coordinate 12,453 of JALOON010000053.1, forward strand.
CCAACCGTAAATCTGAAATTAATCGATACTTGCGGCACCGGCGGCGACGGCGCGTCAACCTTCAACATTTCCACCGCCGTCGCCTTTGTCGCAGCCGCTGCCAAAGTCCCAGTCGCCAAACACGGCAATCGCTCGGCATCGAGCAAAGTCGGTTCCGCTGACGTGCTCGAAGCCTTGGGAGTCAACCTCAGTGCCGATCCCGCCAAAGTTAAAGCTGCCGTAGATGAAGTCGGCATCACCTTTTTATTTGCTCCGGGCTGGCATCCCGCCATGAAGGCTGTAGCGCCGTTCAGGCGGACTTTGAAAGTGCGGACTGTTTTTAACCTGTTAGGCCCGCTCGTCAATCCCATGCGCCCTACAGGGCAGGTAATCGGGGTATTCGATCCGGGGTTGGTATCGACGGTCGCGCAAGCTTTGGGCGAGTTGGGAACGGAATTGGCGATCGTCCTTCACGGTAGAGAAAAGTTGGACGAAGCTGGATTGGGAGACATTACAGACTTGGCAGTTTTGTCCGATGGTAAAGTAGAATTAACTACTTTAGAACCGGAAAAATTAGGAGTGACACCAAGCGCGATCGGCTCTTTAAAAGGTGGAGATATTGAAGAAAATTCTGAGATTTTGCGCAATGTTTTGCAAGGCCAAGGAACGCGCGCCCAACAGGATGCTGTAGCTTTAAATGCGTCTTTAGCGCTGCAAGTAGGAGGTGCGGTTCCTTTAGGTTCTCACGCGGCAGGAGTAGCTTTGGCTAGGGACATTTTAGCCAGCGGCGCAGCTTGGGTTAAGTTGCAGCAGTTAATTGAATTTTTGCAGTGAAATATTTGCAGCGAAATATTTGCAGCGAAATAAGGGGCGAGCGAGGGATTTGAGATTTGCAATTTGAGATTTCCGATTGTTTTGAGGGGGGTTTGTAGTAAGGAATTTAGTCCGCATTCCACCCGAAGAATTTTTATTGAATGATATCACATCCAGTAGCATCGGAATGATGAACTTCTATCGTGCTTCTCTGCTGACTGGAGCGTTCTGGAGCGGTTTAATAATTCCGATGTAACCGGAAGTAATATGAACCGCGAAGACGCGAAGTACACCAAGATAAGAAGAAGAAGAAATAAGTACGCTGTCTTCTAGCGGGAAGGGAGTAAAGTAGAAAGTAGGGTGTGTCGCGATCGATGATTCTCGCTCCCAGCAGATACAGCAGTTTTCAGGTATGTGAGGTACAGAGAAACCCGGTTTCTTAGAGAAACTGGGTTTCTGGGATGTACTTCATAAACTTGCAATCTGCTGTATCACGTAGCGAGGCATCCTACAGCTCGAGAAAATGCGCGAACATCAAATAGTTTTAACTTAATTGCGAGCGGAAATCTTCCCTGGGATAGAGGCAAACATGAGATATTATGGGGTAATATAAACCGATATTTTTGCAAAATAAATTACAGATCGCACATCCGATCGCATAGCATCGTATCTAACTGCAAGCTAGCTCGATCGAGCGCTACAAAACCAATAGATAATAAATTTCAAAAGTTTGGTTGTAAAATAATAATTACCAATCCCTTATTTCAGTCGCAGAAAAACATCAATTCGGGAAATATCCGGTTGTTAGATACTAGGAACAAAAACAGTGGATCGAGCAGAATCAGTCGCTGAAGATATCTTTGCGGGCGGTGGCGAAATGGGAGCGCTAATGCGATCGTGCGATTGGTCCCAAACACCGCTAGGACCCGTCGCCAACTGGCCTGCTAGCTTGAAAACCGCAGTGCGGCTGATCTTGGGTTCCCGCTACCCGATGTTTGTCTGGTGGGGAGAGGACTTGACCAAATTTTACAACGATGCTTACATTCCCGTACTCGGCAAGAGGCACGCGCAGGCCCTCGGCAAGCCAGCATCAGAGGTATGGGCAGAAATTTGGGACACCCTCGGCCCGCAAACCGCAACTGTTTTGCACGAAGGGCGATCGACCTGGAACCGAGAATTGCTCTTAATTATGGAGCGCAACGGCTATCCAGAGGAAACTTATTTTACCTTTTCCTACAGTCCGGTTGCCAGCGATGACGGCTCCGTCGGAGGCGTTTTCTGCGCCTGCAGCGAAGACACCCAGAGAGTCCTAGGCGATCGGCGCTTGGCAACCCTGCGCGAATTGGCTGCCGAAACAATTGCAGCCAAAACCGCAGCAGCAGCTTGCGAAATTGCCGCAGCCGTACTGAGTCGCAATCCGCGCGACATTCCTTTTGCGCTGTTTTACCTGCTAGAAGCCGATCGCTCCGCAGCGCGGCTGGCGAGTACCACAGGATTGGCAGCAGGGACGATCGCCAGCCCCGAGCAGATCGAGCTGATATCCGCCCAAACCCCCGACAACTGGCAATTGCAGCAAGCAATCGCTACGGGCGAAATCCAAATCGTTGAAGATTTAGCAACCAAATTCGGACTTTTACCGGGTGGCGCTTGGGCTGAATCTCCCCGCACGGCAGCAGTCATGCCCCTGATTCGCTCCGGAGAAACCTTAGGAGCGATCGTTATCGGGGTCAACCCACTGCGGATATTAGACGATGATTGCCGGGGCTTTTTCGATTTAGTGGCGGGGCAAGTAACAACCGCGATCGCCAACGCTTTAGCCTACCAACAACAACAGCAGCGCGCCGAAGCTTTAGCAGAACTCGATCGCGCCAAAACCACCTTTTTCAACAACATCAGCCACGAATTTCGCACGCCCCTGACATTGATGTTAGGCCCGATCGAAGAAGCCCTCAACGATCGCGGCACCCCCTTACCTCCCCAACATCGAGAACGCCTGGAAGTAGTGCAGCGCAACGGTTTGCGCTTGCAAAAGCTAGTTAACACCTTATTGGATTTCTCCCGCATCGAAGCCGGCAGGATCGAAGCAGTTTGCGAACCCACCGATTTAGCAGCCTTCACCGCCGAATTAGCCAGCGTATTTCGATCGGCCATCGAACGTGCCAACCTTCGCCTCACCATCGATTGCCCGCCCCTGCCCGCGCTTGTTTGGGTCGATCGCCAGATGTGGGAAAAAATCGTCCTCAACCTGCTTTCCAACGCTTTCAAATTCACCTTCGAGGGAGAAATAGCCGTTATTTTGCAGCAGTGCGACAGCCAAATCCAGCTAGAAGTGCGAGACACCGGCAGCGGCATTCCCCCTGAAGAGCTCCCCAGGATTTTCGAGCGGTTTCACCGAGTCCGGGGTGCCTCGGGTCGCTCCTATGAAGGCTCCGGCATCGGGCTGTCCCTGGTTCAAGAATTAGTAAAGCTTCACGGCGGCACGATCGCAGTTACCAGCGAGGTCGATCGGGGAACCACCTTTACAGTATCAATTCCCGCCGATCGAGAGTATCGATCGCCCTCCCTAGAACTCGCCGAACTTGCAAGCACACCCACTCCAGCAGTCGCAGCTACCCCCTATGTAGAAGAAGCCCTCCGCTGGCTGCCCGAAGCAGAACAGCACAACACGAATTCGGACACGGATGCACGGATGAACGATCGAGGCGTGCTGCGCGAGTCGGATCTAGAAGGAATCAGAAATCAGGAATCAGGCAATATTCTCCCCATCTCCCCCTCTCCCCCTCCCCCCCTCCCCCCCTTCCCAACTCGAATTCTCCTGGCTGATGACAATTCAGATATGCGCGATTATGTCAAGCGGTTGCTGCTAGAGGCAGGATATGCGGTAGAAACCGCCTCAGATGGTCTGGAGGCCTGGAGGGCGATCGAAGGGCAACCCCCCGATCTCGTTCTCAGCGACGTGATGATGCCCAAACTCGACGGCTTCGGGCTGCTGCGGGAATTGCGCGCCAACCCGAACACCAAAGATCTCCCGATCGTCCTGCTGTCTGCCCGCGCTGGAGGCGAAGCCCAAATTGAAGGATTGACAGCAGGAGCCGACGACTACTTAACCAAGCCCTTTGCTGCTCGCGAATTGCTGGGACGGGTAGCAGCTTGCTTGCAACAAGCACAATTCCGGCGCGAAGCCCGAGAGCGCGAGCAGGCGCTCCGGCAGGAAGCAGAAACAGCCAAAGCTCGGATTGAAAGCATTTTGTCAAGTATCAGAGACGGATTTTTTGTCCTCGATCGCGAGTGGCGCTACACCTACACAAACGATCGCAACTGCGAGATCGTGGGAATGCAGCGAGAACAGCTTTTAGGTAGCAATCTGTGGGAATTGTTCCCCGATGTTGTCGGGACGGAAGTTTGGGAGAAGTTCGATCGGGCGGTGAGAGAGCAAATGCCCGTGCAGTTTGAATATTACTACCCAACTTGGAATCGCTGGTTTGAATACCGCGTTTACCCCAATGCCAGCGGACTGTCGGTGTTTGTTGCCGACATCAGCGATCGCCGGCAAACCGCAGCAGCCCTGCAAGAAAGCCAGCGGTTCAACCAACAAATTGCAGAAACCCTTCCCGGCATACTGTTCGTTCACGATGCGATCGAGCAGCGGCACGTTTATATCAACTCTCAAGTTGGCGAACTGTTGGGATACACGTCAGAGCAAATCCTGGAGATGGGGTCGGAGATAATACCGAAGATATTGCATCCAGACGAGATGCCGCAAATAGCGCTCTACCTGCAGCAGTGCAACGCTTCAAAGCCTGCAGAGGCAAAGGAAATAGAACTTCGCGTTCTCAATGCCAGGGGTGAATGGCGCTGGTTCCTTCACCGCACCGTTGTATTCAGCAGGACGCCCGAAGGACAAGCACGACAAATTTTAGGTTTTGGCATCGATATTACCGATCGCAAGCGCATCGAACAAGAATTGCGGCAAACCAACCAAACCTTAAGTACGTTGATTGCAGCCTCGCCTTTAGCGATCGCGCTGATTAAACCCGACGGCACGGTAATGCTGTGGAACCAAGCCGCAGAAAACCTCTTTGGTTGGAAGGCATCGGAGGTTTTGGGTCGGCCGATCCCGAGCATCTCGGAGGAACAGATCGGTGAATGCCTGAAACTGTGGCAAGCTGTTACTGCGGGAGAAAAATTGCTCGGTTTGGAAACTTACCGCCAAAAACGGGACGGTTCGAGGGTAATTGTCAGCATCTCGGCAGCTCCCCTCTACGCAGAAAACGGGAGCGTTAGCGAGATTTTGCTGATTTTTCAGGACATTACTGCCCAAAAACAAGCAGAAGCAGCCCTACGCCGGCTCAACGAACGATTTGAGATGGCAATGCAGGCAGTCGATGGCATCGTGTTTGAGTGGAACTTGGCAGATAAGGCGGTCTACCGTTCTGAGGGCTTGTTCCAGCTTGTGGGCGTCAAACCGGAAGACGCAGAACCGACGCGGGAGTGGTGGATAGAGCGAGTCGATCCCGAGGACTTAAGTTATCTGGAATCAAAATTTGGGTCGATCTCTAAGGCCGATCGCTATCAAGACGAATACCGAGTCCGCCATCAAGACGGCAGTTGGGTATACGTGTGGGAACGAGGCTGTTTTCACCGGGACGATCGCGGAGAAATTGTCAGGGTTGTCGGCTTCACCGCAAATATTACCGATCGGAAACTGGCGGAAGCAGCCCTGAAAGAGAGCGAGGAACGCTACCGCTATTTAGTCGAATCGATCCCGCAGTTGGTGTGGATGGCCGACATCGAAGGCACGCTGCAGGATATCAACCAGCGCTGGTCGGACTATACGGGCATGACGCTCGCCGAAGTGCAAGTAGCCGGTTGGCAGGCAGTGGTGCATCCAGAAGACTTGCCGGAACTGGTCGCTCGCTGGGATGTGGCACAACAAGCCCGAAATACTTACCAAGCTGAAGGTCGGATGCGCAGGCACGACGGCACCTATCGCTGGTATTTGCACCAAGCCATCCCGATCGCGGACGAACGCGGTCAAGTCATCAAATGGTTCGGCACGGCAACAGACATTCACGATCGCAAGCAAGCTGAATCTGCGCTGCGTGCCAGCGAAGCACGGTTCCGCAACTTAGCAGACAATGCTCCTTTTATGGTTTGGGTAACAGAGCCGACGGGTTACTGCACCTATCTCAGCCAAAGCTGGTACGATTTTACAGGTCAAACAGAGGCATCGGGATTGGGTTTTGGATGGTTGAACGCGACGCATACCGAAGACCGTCAGGTTGCCGAGCGTACTTTTTTAGCGGCGAACGACCGCCAAGAACCGTTTCGCTTGGAGTACCGCTTGCGGCGCTGTGACGGCGAGTATATTTGGGCGATCGATGCTGCGAGTCCGCGCTTTAGTGCGGAAGGTGAATTTCAAGGTTTTGTCGGATCGGTGATTGACATTACCGATCGCAAGCAAGCAGAGGCGCAGCGCGATCTCCTGTTGCGACAGGAGCAAGCGGCCAGAGCTGAAGCTGAAAAAGCCAACCGCATCAAAGATGAGTTCTTGGCGGTACTGTCCCACGAATTGCGATCGCCCCTGAACCCGATTCTCGGCTGGTCGAAGTTGCTGCAATCCGGTCGCCTCGACCCGCAAAAGACCAAGCTGGCTTTAGAGACGATCGAGCGCAATGCCAAACTGCAAACTCAATTAATTGAAGATTTGCTCGATGTCTCCCGGATTTTGCAAGGCAAATTAGTTTTAAATCAAGCTCCCGTACTCTTGACAAATACCGTGGAAGCTGCTATGGAAACCGTTAGGCTGGCAGCAGAAGCTAAAGGCATTCACATCCAAAAATCCTTGAACCTACCGGGGGGCAAAGTTTTGGGAGATTCTGCCCGCTTGCAGCAGGTAATTTGGAACTTGCTTTCTAACGCGATCAAATTTACCCCCGCAGGAGGGGCGGTAGAAATTCGCTTGGCACAAATCGATAATTGCGCTCAAATTCAAGTTATCGATCGGGGTAAAGGTATCAAACCGGAGTTTTTGCCCTACGTATTTGAGTATTTCCGCCAGGAAGACGGCACGACAACTCGCAGGTTTGGCGGCTTGGGATTGGGGCTGGCGATCGTCCGCTACCTAACCGAATTGCACGGCGGCACCGTTGGGGCCGAGAGTCCGGGTGAAGGTTTGGGCGCTACTTTTACTGTCAGGTTACCGTTGATACCAGATGCTACTAAAACACTGACAGATAATTCGCAAGGAAATTCGTCGATCGATCTTGCCGGATTGCGGATTTTGGTGGTGGACGACGAACCGGATCTTCGGGATATCGTGTCGTTTATTTTGGAAGATGCCGGGGCTTGTGTCAGCATCGCCTCTTCTGCATTGGCAGCCCTCAATTCGATCGAACAGTCGTTACCCGATGTTTTGGTTTGCGACATCGGGATGCCGGAAATGGACGGTTATATGCTAATGCGGCTGCTGAGAGGGCGTTCTGCTGCTGCTGGCGGCGAAATTCCCGCGATCGCGCTGACGGCTTATGCTGGAGAGGGCGACCGGCAAAGCGCGATCGCGGCTGGATTCCAGTGCCACCTCGCTAAACCCGTAACCCCCGAGGAATTAATCGCAGCCGTTAAAAGTTTGGTTGAATAAAAGCTTTGTCAGCTACCCCACCGCTTTTATCGGGGGGCGATCGAACCGTATTTTAAACAGCGCAAAATTTTATTCGATCAAAAATGGGGTTTTAAACCCAAATTTTTGATAACGGGTACGAACAACCCCGATTTGGTATTAGTTGTCGAATTGAAAGCTCTAATTTGCCCCTTCTCATTGATTATTGCAAGTGGAGGAATTTATCTAGCGCGCTAACAGCAACTGGCGGCCACCGACGGATATTTCTCACCCAATCGATGTCTTTGTAACGCGAATCGAGACCTACGGCTGCTACCCAATTGCTCTCAGCTTCGCCTCGCTGTCCGGCAGCCCACAGACAGGCGCTGAGGGCGGCTCTCATGTCAGCAAATTTGGGATATTTGCGGACGATGTTTTTCATGTTGCGAATCGCTTCTGCTGTTTGCCCGTTTTGATAGAGAGCTAGGGCATGATTGGCGCGGGCAAAGGCATATTCTGGGGCTAATTCAAAGGCTTTTTTGTAGTCAGAAATAGCGCTTTCCCACTGCCCCAAACCTGCTTCGGCATTGCCTCGGTTGTTGTATGCTGCCGGATCTTTGGAGTCTAATTCTAACACGCGGTTGTAGTCTGCGATCGCATCTTCCCAGCGCCCCAAACCTTCCAATGCCGTGCCGCGATTTAAGTACGGATCGGGAGCTTCAGGAGCTAGTTCGATCGCCTTTTCGTAGTCGGAAATAGCCTCTTGAAGTTTGTTTTGGCTTACTCTAGAATTGCCGCGATTGCTCCAGGCTGCAGCTCGATCGGGAAATTTATCAATTATTTCAGTCCAGAATTTTTCTGCAACTGGAAACTTGCCTTCATTGGTAGCTGCAAAAGCTTTTTGAACGAGTTCTCCCAATTCCTGTTGGGAGTCGGCGATATTTGTTTGTTGCACCTGTGCTGCGGCTGGAATTGTATTGTCGCCCAACCAAACTAAGCCCGCGATAATTAATACTGTCAAAAATGTGCGAATCGCTCGAATCATAACCAATAGCGTAAATTTTACAAAATATATTAACTTAAATTGCAGCCGAACACAACTTGAAAATATATCAGAAGAAGGAAGAAGGAAGAAGCAACAGGGAAGAAGCAACAGGGAAGAAGCAACAGGGAAGCCAAGAGGGAAGGCACTACAAGGATTCTAAGACGCCCACACGGATGAAATAAGGGACAGGATCTAAGTTCTCGAATCTATCGTTGGGCATAGACAGACGAAATTTTTCTATCTCAAGCTGGATAAACTAAAGCAACTAAATCGAGTACAGATATATATGCAACTTAAAATAGCGATCGATTGCGAGAATAGCCCATGCAATACTTTGTACTAGCTTCTGATTACGACGGTACGTTAGCGACAGACGGTCAAATGCTCGATGAAACAGTTACCGCACTCGAACGTTTGCGCGATTCGGGGCGAAAATTGATTTTGGTGACGGGAAGGGAATTAGATGATTTGTTGCGCGTTATGCCGGGGGTAGATTTATTTGATTGTATAGTGGCGGAAAACGGGGCTTTGTTGTATTGGCCTGCTACCCGTCAAGAAAAATTATTAGGAGAACCTCCGCCGGAAGAATTTGTTAAAGCCTTGCGCGATCGCGATATTTCTCCTTTATCAGTAGGGCGCGTTATTGTTGCGACTTGGCATCCTAATGAAACAACTGTTATTCAAGTTATTCGCGAGTTGGGATTGGAACTGCAAGTTATTTTTAATAAAGGTGCAGTGATGGTATTGCCGTCGGGGATTAATAAAGCTGCGGGACTGAAAGCAGCTTTGGATGAATTAAAAATATCGCCGCACAATGTTGTGGGGGTAGGAGATGCGGAAAACGACCATGCTTTTTTAAGTTTCTGCGAGTGTTCTGTGGCTGTTGCCAATGCTCTGCCGGTGGTGAAAGAACGAGTCGATTTTGTCACGAATGGCAGCAGGGGTGAGGGAGTTATTGAGTTAATCGATCGATTGATTGCTTCGGACTTAGTAGAAATAGACTCTCAAGTCGATCGGCACAATATTTTATTAGGAACTCGGGAAGATGAATCGGAAGTTCAGATTAAACCTTTGAGAACGAGTCTGTTACTTGCGGGGACTTCTGGAGGCGGAAAATCTACCTTGGCAACGGGGATGCTGGAACGAATTGCCGAGCAAAATTATCAGTTTTGTATCTTCGATCCCGAGGGAGATTACGAGAATTTTGATAGTGCGGTAGTATTGGGAGATAGCAAAAGAGCGCCTTCTGTAAGAGAGGTTTTAGATGTGTTGGAAAAACCCCATCAAAATGCGGTAGTGAATTTGTTGGGAATTGCCTTAAAGGATCGTCCGGGATTTTTTGCCGATTTGTTACCGCAGTTGCAGGAAATGCGATCGCGTTTGGGGCGTCCTCATTGGATTGTTATCGATGAAGCCCATCATTTGATGCCCGCATCGTGGAATCCGGCAGCTTTAACTATGCCCCAACAATTGAAGGGAATGCTGTTAATTACCGTCCATCCAGAACATGTTTCACCCGCGGCTTTAAGCGCGATCGACGATTCGATCGCAGTCGGTCAATCGCCGACAGAAAAAATTGAGGAATTCTGCCAAGTGTTAGGGGAAGATTTACCTCAATTAACACCGCAAAATCTCGAACCTGGTGTTGCGCTTGCTTGGTTTAGGACAACTAGGGAAAAACCCTTTACATTCCAGATTGCACCGGGAAAAATGGAACGCCGCCGCCACGTTCGCAAGTATGCGGAAGGTCAATTAGGGGAAGATAAAAGTTTTTACTTCCGAGGGCCAAGTCAAAAGTTAAATTTGCGCGCCCAAAATTTGATTTTATTTACCCAAATTGCTGAAGGATTGGATGATGAAACTTGGATGTTTCACTTGCAACAAGGAGATTACTCTTGTTGGTTTCGCGAGGCAATTAAGGATGAAGGTTTGGCTGATGAAGTCGCACGAATTGAGAAACGCGCTGATTTACCCGCTGCAGAAAGTCGCGATTTAATTAAGGAAGCGATCGAGCGGCGGTATACGTTGCCTGCTTGAGAAATACAAGGGACTCCAGAACGCATCAGATCGCTAACCCATCTCGGCAATCGCTGTTACTTTTAGCGATGGCAACCGAGAATGAAACAACTCTCCCGATCTCCCCCTGTGTTCTTCCTTCTGCTATACTTAAGCGTTGGCAATCAATCAGCAAGCAGGCATCATAAAAATGAATTTGGCAGACGACAAAACTGTTGTCAGACAGTATTTTAACTCGACGGGCTTCGATCGCTGGCAGCGAATTTACGGCGACGGCAAAGTCAATAAAGTGCAGCTAGATATTCGTACCGGGCACCAGCAAACGGTAGATAAAGTTATCGAATGGCTGCAAGCTGACGGCAATTTGCGCGGGCTCTCCATCTGCGATGCCGGCTGCGGTGTGGGTTCTCTCAGCATCCCGCTAGCGGAAGCCGGCGGAATTGTTTGTGCTAGCGATATCTCGGAAAAAATGGTAGCAGAGGCTTACGATCGAGCGACATCTGTTCCTGGGAAATCTTACAATGTTTCTTTTGCAGCGCGAGATTTGGAAGCTTTAACGGGAAGTTTCCACACGGTGATTTGTTTGGACGTGCTGATTCATTACCCTCAAGATAAGGCTGCAGAAATGATCGCTCATTTATGTTCGATCGCGCAATCTCGCTTGATTCTCAGTTTTGCTCCTAAAACTTTAGCACTTACCGCACTCAAAAAAATTGGCGAGCTTTTCCCCGGCCCGAGCAAAACAACTCGCGCTTACCAGCATCGGGAATCCGATATTATCAAAATCTTGGAAAACAACGGTTTAGTTGTTAAAAGAACCGCCATGACTAGCACTCGGTTTTACTATTCTCGCTTGTTGGAAGCAGTTCGCAAATAAAGAGGTTTAATCAAGAGGTTTGTAGTGAGGACTTTAGTCCGCATTTTGTCTAATACCAAATCCAGATTAGATATCCCCTTTATCACTCGGCGATTGAAATCGCTTCTATACAAACAAAGTCGGCCTGCGCCGACTGAAAGAATAAAGGGGGCAGTAAACCCGGATTTGGTATAAATTAGCAGGCAATGACTTTCGCAGGACGCTCGCGCCCTTAAGCTGTCATAATTGGCTGAAATTTTTGCTTTGAGGACTGAAGTCCTTACTACGAACTTTACTGCAAACTTTGTCGATCTAAAGAATCTATAAAACTTAATAAAATGCGTTGGTGAGGAATCCCAAAAGGTCGCAAGCTTTCTGCTTTCTCAGAATAACAAATGCCCGATCGAATGTCTTCGGGCGTCAATAACTTCATATCCCAACCTTCATGCAAAACTAAATCCTTGACATCTGCATCCAGTTGTGATTGAAAAACATGACGCACTACATCTCCTTCTACATCGCAGCAAAACAACGATGCTGTTGCAGGAACCCAGCCAATCTCTTCGGCAAGTTCCCGCAACACGGCAACTTCCGGCGTTTCCTCCGGTTCTAGGTGCCCCCCAAACAAAGCCCAATGTCCCGGATACCTGATATTAGGAATATCGTCTCGCAACTGGCAGAGAAATTTGCCGTCTTGGTGTAAAATCGCGATCGCCACGTGAATTTTAGTCATGCAAATTTATTGTTCTTTTTTCTCGGTTTCAGCAGCGGGATTGCGTTGTAACTGTTCCATTTCCTCAATATAAACTTCACCTAAATCTCTGCCTGCCAAGTTTTTAATTGTAATGCTTTTGTAGCGGACATTTCCCTTCAGCAGCATTTCATCTCCCCGCTGTGGCAAACTTTGCTTGGTTAACACCCAAATTCTACCAGTTCCATCTTGCAGTTGATAAGCAGCATTACCGACAAACGGCGCGCGATTTCCTACCTTTCCTTTAAGATAAACTTCGGCATCAACTTGCCGCTTTTGCTGGATGTCGCCGATGCGATCGACATTGACGCCAATATTGAGTTGAGACATCGGCAAACTGCCACAACTGAGCAAACCGCTGGCGAGAATTAGCGATAGCGATCCGATGCGGAATCCTTGAACCCATACTTGTTTAATTGTTGCAGTCATGAGTTGAATTATTTCAGATTGAAGGTTATTTTCAAGCAGGCAGCAGGCAACAGGCAATTGCCAACAAGTAACTAGATTTAAAGTCCCATCACCAGTTATATGACATGACTGACTGTCAACTGTCAACTGTCAACTGTCAACTGTCAACTGTTACAGCTCCGAGCTACCTTAGCAGAATTTAAAGAATCGATCGCAATTAAGAAATTCCTCAGTTACAGTCAACACCTGCAGTTAAGCTCTAAAATCGAAAATCGTCAGCTCCTAACCCACAGTTTACAAACAGTTTACAAAATGAATGCCAAAACTGCTCGCATATTAGACGGTAAAGCTTTAGCCCAAAAAATGCAAAGCGAGCTGAGCGATCGCGTCCGTTCCCTCGCAACAGAAAAGGGACGCCCTCCGGGACTGGCGGTGCTGATGGTGGGCGACAATCCAGCCAGCGCGGCTTACGTGCGCAATAAAGAGCGTGCCTGCGCTAAGGTAGGCATGGCTTCCTTCGGCAAGCATTACCCCGCTACCGCCACTCAAGCCGAATTGGAACTTGCAATTGAGGAACTTAACCAGGACGATCGGGTAGATGGAATTTTAGTGCAATTACCGCTACCGGAAAATTTAGATGCCATTTCCTTGCTGTATAAAATTGCTCCTGACAAAGATGCTGACGGACTTCACGCCGTAAATTTAGGGCGCTTGGTGCGGGGCGAGAAAGGTTTGCGCAGTTGTACTCCTGCAGGCGTGATGCGATTGTTGGCAGAATACAACATCGATTTGAAAGGCAAAAATGCTGTGGTTTTGGGACGCAGTATTTTAGTCGGAAAACCGATGGCGTTAATGCTTTTAGAAGCTGATTGCACCGTGACTGTAGCTCACTCTCGATCGCAAAATCTAGCATCAATTACCAGCCAAGCCGATATTTTAGTTGCCGCTGTCGGCCGCCCGCAAATCATCACAGCTAATATGGTAAAACCGGGAGCAACAGTAATTGATGTCGGAATTAACCGCGTTGTCAATCCAGACGGTAGCAGCCGTTTGGTTGGCGATGTTGATTTTGAATCTGTTAAAGAAGTAGCCGAATTTATCACTCCTGTACCGGGAGGAATCGGCCCGATGACTGTTGCTATGCTGTTGGAAAATACTGTTTCGAGTTACTGTCTCAAGTAATGGCTGTAAGGTGCGTCGCAGCAAGATATTCAAGTTGTTTCGAGATTGCTCGAAGCGACGCACCTGATGGTGGCGATAATAGCTGTGAAATGTTCGATGCGAAATTCAATATCTGTATGGTTTGTTAACACATTTATGCGATAAGTCGCCAGACTTGTTATTATTAGTATTAGCGCCTGCAAAAGGGAGTTTAGACTATGTTTGCCCTCGTCTCACCAGAAAAAATTCAATTGCCACCGGGTTCTGTAGTGCGCTTGCCTGCAACTTGGCAAGAATATCAAAGTTTGTACTCGCGCCGGGGAAAAGGTTCGATCCCGCGCATCAAGTATCGCAATGGAGAAGTTTGGCTGATTTCACCATTACCCGTACACGGAAAAGATGCCAACTTGATTGCTGATATTGTAAAAACCATCCTAGATTTTGACGATCGAGAATACGATGCCTTTACGCCTGTAACCATGACTTTGCCAGAAGAAAGTGGAATTGAGCCAGACTATTGCTTTTACATTAACAACTGGCAAGCGGTGTGCGGTAAAAAACGGATTGACTGGCAAAACGATCCGCCACCGGATTTAGTTATTGAAATTGATGTTACCAGTTATTCTGACTTGCAAGATTATCTTCCCTATCGGGTGCCTGAAGTATGGTTATTTAAGAAACAGAAATTGTTAATTTATCGGCTGCAAGGCTCGAAATATAAACTTCAGACTCAAAGTTTATATTTTCCTGAAGTCGATTTGCAAAGTGCGATAGATCGCTGCATGGAAATTGCTTACCAACGCAATAGCAGTGCTGCTATCCGGGATTTGAAGCAGCGGCTGGGCGAAATTTCCGCTGATTCATAAACTGGCAAAAACTCAAAATTATGTAGTTCGATCGAAGATTTAATCAACAGACGAGCAGGAACTTAGGGTGCCTCGCCGCGAATAATTCTCGCCATCGATCGAGATTAAACGAGCGACGCACCATACAACTTACAGCAGTTTTCAGGTATGTGAGGTACAGAGAAACCCGGTAACTTTGACGAAACCGGGTTTCTGGGGTGTACTTCATAAACTTGCAATCTGCTGTATAATAGAAAAAACCCGGATTGGGTATTAGCAACTGTCAGTAAATCGATCGAAAATCTCATTCATATGCCAAAGAAGAACTAAAAATTTAGAAACTTGTTTTCTTCAATCGAAACAGCAAAAACTGCGTTTTCTGTGCATCATCAAAATTATCATCGCTGACCAAAACTAAACTCTGACTGCCGTCCGGCAAGCGGGGCCCGAGAGTCATTCCCTCCAAATTGTAAAGGGGAATTCCCAGCTCGCTCAAATTGAACAATAGCTTTTTCCTCACGGGTTCAACTAAACTCGCTCCACCTTTAAAACTCTTAATTCTCAAAGTATCTGTTGCTGACCCAGGCACTACTTGATAAATCCGAGCGCCGTATCCCGACAAGCCAAAAGAACGTTCCAAACTCAAAAACTGACCGCCACCTACAGTCACTAATTCTGTCAAACCGTTCAAAACACTCAACGGAGAGGGAGCAACTTCGTAAAGATTTTCTGACACTAATTGCGGTGTTTTATCGACTATGACATAATGCAGCAAGCGCAATTTATTGCTGGTTTCAGGATCTAAATCTTGCATTAAAGGCGCTTCCACAGCCACAAACAAGCGAAACGGATCGAGACCACCCGGACTAAAAGTTTCGGGGTCAATGGTTAAAGATTCAAAACCTAAACTATCCCGCACTCCTTGCTGCTGTTTGTCATCGCTAGCATCGGGAATGTAGCGCGCGGGCAAAGGCAATGTTTCCCGCTGTTTGCCCGTTGCGATATCGAATTCACCCACCAAGGGAGGAATGCCTTTGTGAGTAATGCCTTCGCTAGCAACAAAAACTGAATTGCGGGGAGAAAGAGCAATCCCCTCAGGATTGATGGCACCCCAGGGGAAGGTTTGACCCTCTGCTGTTTTCAAAAAAGTAACGCCTTCAACAGCAACTTTTTCGATCGCGAAATTTCCGGAACTATTCGGCGCGATGTCGAGTCTGAGACTGTAAAACCGAGCGTCTCCATTTTCGCTCGGGTCATCGGAAATAGCGTAAAAGCGATAGCCTTTGATATTGTTGCTATTAATAGCTTTCGGGTTGTAAGTAATTCCCGACAAGCCACCGACCCGCGTTCCTTCAAAACTGATTTTTGGCAGTTGGTACTCGCTTAAAAATTCGAGGGACATATCTGGAAAAGACCTATCTTTAGCAGCCGCGGGAGGGGGAGCGCAGGCCGTGCAAACAGTTAGCAAAATTAAGGCTAAACTGAATAAGCGCCAAATGCGATCGATCGTAGTTTTTAAATCAAAAAAATTGCTCAGTACGGTAATCATGGCGGGACTTACATATTGTAACGGTCTGACGGGGCTTTGGGATTGTTTCGCGAACGAAGACGCGATCGCGCTGTGCGTGCGTAAAGCCTTACAGGATATCTGGCATCAATCTCAATAGTGTGTGTGGAAGTGTGAGATAAATTCTATTTTGTTGCCAAAATGTACTTGTTTGTTTTTGTACCACATTTGTGACATAATTTTTAGCGTTTTTGAGAAATGCAAAATTTAATGTTTCGGGTATGGATGCGGGACTGCTGCCACCAAATTTTAAATATGAAAAATTCTCTCTCTATTGGGTGCTTGCTTTTGCTGTGGCTGTCTGCGGGTTCTATCGCCAGAGCTCAAACCAATTCATCCAGCTTTGATAGATTTTCTCCCAATCCGCTAGAAATTACCGCACCGGACCCCTTAACTCCAGCAACTGAATCTTTGACAGCATCTCAGCGGGAAGAACTTACAGCAGCGCTGGAAAAGTTAAATCTCGAAGCGGCAGCCAAATTGCAAGCAGGTGACGGAATCGGTGCTTTTGAAATTTGGTTTCGAGAATTGCGGCTGCGCAGGTATCTCGGCCCGGAAACGGAAATTGCTGCGTTGAGTCGGGTGGGAAATGTTGCTTGGAGTAACGGTAAAACCCTGGAATTGCAGTTGATTACCCAGCGACTGCAAGCGATTCAAAAACAAGTGCAATCGCAAGTACCGGTGAATGAGGATTTGCTGCAAGCTTTAGCAGCAGCTTTTCAGCAAGTTCGCGCTAAAGACCCGACAGTAGAAGTTTACCAACAAATGCTCGATCGAGCGCGCGATCGGCAAGATATACTAGCTCAAGGTCAGCTTTTAAAAACCCTCGGCTCGATTCATGTCAACTGGTTGAGCTACGGTAAAGCTGCTGCTGTCTATGAAGAATTGGCTGCTTTAATTCAAGAAAATCGCGCTTTATTTGCCAGCAATGCTGCTGTGCCAAACACCCGGCTAGTCGCCGGAAACGGTGCACCACCGCAGCAGCAAACTCCACCAACAGAAGTAGATTCTTTGAGACAGTTAGCTTACATTTACCAGCAGTCAAAACAACCGTTAAAGGCTATAGAAGCTAGGGAAAAGCTGACATCAGTGTATGTAAACCAGCAAACTCCCGCACTCATACCTCCTCTAAAAATTGCGATCGCAGCCGATTATGAAACATTGGGTAAAATTAATTTAGCCAGTCAATACTATCAAGAAGCTTACAACTTAGCCGTTCCCTTGCAACAGTTTGCCCATGCCAGCGAAGCGTTAGAAAAATTAGCTTTGCTTTACAGGGCACAACAGCAATGGGACGCGACTTTGCGGATTTATCAAATGCAATTGCTGTTAGAACAACGGGCTTACAATTTGTACGGATTGATGAATACCTACGACAATATCGGTCAAGTTCATCAGGAAATGAAAGCGTTCGATCGAGCTTTAGAAGCGTATCAAAAAGGTTTGGCAATAGCGCAAAAGTTGGGACACAGACAAGAGTATTTTACTAGAAAAATTAACAAAGTCAACAAGCAAATGCAAAAATAGTTGACAGTTGACAGTTGACAGTTGATAGTTGACAGTTAGGTTAAATAAACGCAATGTAGGGGCGGGTTCGCCAAGATATTTGCCTATAATTGATAATCTCATAAACCCGCCCTAACCCCGCGAGAAATCTCAATCTACCACTTAACTTGCGAGCTGTTATTGAGAGGAA
Organism: Oscillatoriaceae cyanobacterium Prado104; assembly: GCA_025454405.1. Lineage (GTDB taxonomy): Bacteria > Cyanobacteriota > Cyanobacteriia > Cyanobacteriales > Microcoleaceae > Microcoleus. The sequence continues at coordinate 30,188 of JALOON010000053.1, forward strand.
TCAACCCAAGTTTTTCCTGACAGCGTTCTCGATAATAAGTGGCAACAGAATCGGCAGGATTTTGGTCGAGAAGTTGCTGAAAATATCCCAATGCTGCGACAAATTTACTCGCTTGCCACGCTTGAACTCCTTTATCAAATAATGGCTGAGTTAGATGCTTTTTCTGCGAATCGGGACTGGCTGCAGCCCAGACTTCGTAAATTTCAATAGCCTGCTGTTTGCCGCGCGGCATTACCCGATCGATCCACCGATAATAATAATTGTTACTACAATCATGGTTGCGAGAATCGCAGTTGTCTAAAACCCCAGGCTGAAAGTTGGCAATAAACCCATCCTCCGTTTCTCTTTCTAAATCGCACTTTAATAACAAACAGCTATTTGAATTTGACCTCTCGCTGCCATCATGGATAAATTCTCTAGCTTGAACGATCGCCGATTCGCTAACAATAATTTGGCATCCGTAAATTTTAGTCAAATTTTCCAACCGAGAAGCCGTATTTACCACATCGCCAATTACCGTAGAATCCATACGGCGAGACGAGCCTAAAGTCCCGATCGTCCCGATTCCTGTATTGATTCCAATGCCGATATTAATGGGATAATCTAAATTGTATTGGTGCCGGTTGGCATTAAAATTATGCAAACTTTCTTGCATGGCTACTGCCGCCTCGATCGCATCTAAAGCATGAGAATTTGGTCGGTCAAATACCGCCATAATTGCATCGCCCAGATATTTATCGATAAATCCACCGCAGGCATGAATGCGATCGTTCATTTCTGTAAAAAAAGCATTCAACCATTCAAAAGTTTCCCGTGCTTCTTGCGATTCGGCAATAGCAGTAAAACCGCGAATATCGCAAAACAAAATAGTCAGTTCTTCTTCCGCAACATTTCCCAACTGAATAGATTCTACTCCTTGAGGCGCGATCCTCTCCAGCAACTGTCCGGGCACAAATAGCTGAAACTTTTCTGCAAGAAACTCGTTAGCCTCCCAAGCAGCAGCAATTTGGCGCTTGCTTTGCTCTTTTACCTGCAGGTTAAAATTAGAAACAACAGCTTGCGATCGCATTTGATGCAAGCGCAAAACACTCTCAACTTTTGCCAGCATCAAACGGCTGTTAAAAGGCTTAGTCAAATAATCATCGGCCATCATTTCCAACCCTCTGAGGCGAGACGTATCATCGTCGAGGGCTGTCAAAAAAATCACCGGTACAGTTTGCAAAACACTATCTTGCCGGAGTTGCGAACACACCTCAAAGCCGTCCATCTCCGGCATCATGACATCCAGTAAAATCAAGTCAGGTTGAGATTTCCGCGCCATTTCCAGCGCCTCGGAGCCAGATAGCGCCGAAATAGTAGCGTATCCTTTTAATTGCAACAACTCTTCCAGAAGAATCAGATTAGCTGGCTCGTCATCAACCAACATAATGCAGGGCGACTTGTTTGACATGGAATAAGATATGTAGGTGTGCCACCGATTGGCAAGGTTTAAAGATTGAGAACTCGATCGCGAGACACAGCAGTGAAACGCCTGTCGGCGGAAGAATGCCTCACTTTCGCCCCAACCCTGAGAATAGATGTCCCTGAGAAATTATATAAATGTTGAGCTTGGTTAAGCTCGGTTGATTTTAGCTTCAATTTAAATATCGATCTACTATTGAGTTTAGCGTTTTACGTTATATTTTGTAATAAATTACACTTCGGCTGGAATGAAAGCAGAGCATTACGCAGTTGGGGCGATCCACCCCAGAAACCCGGTTTCTTCAAGAAACCGGGTTTCTCTGTGCCTCACAGACCGCCAAAAGAGCTGTATTTTTCAAAACACCAAACTATTGATGCCGCGTCCCCAGGATTAGTTATCGACTCTTAGTTGTTAAATCGGTGCGATCGGGCAAAGCAAACACAACTTTAAATCGGATATTGGGGACTTGCTGGCGGCATAGCAGAAGATGTCCGTCAGCGTCGGAACGACTATGGTGGCTCTAAAATACTTGGAAGTCGCACAGTGAGACAGTTTCAAGTTTTTGCCAGGGGGGAACTTCAGCTTAGAAAATCGAAAGTGCGATCGCCTCGATCGCGGATGGTATTTGGAAATGGGTAAATGCTGTTTAAGCCACAAAAGAACGAACAGTAGCGATCGCCAAATTCAAATCCAACGGCTTACTCAAATAACCAACAGCACCAGCTTTCAAACAGCGTTCCCGATCCCCCGGCATCGCCATCGCCGTCACCGCAATTGCAGGTACTGACTGCCACGCAGGATGTGCTTTCAGTTGGCGCATCAACTCGAAACCGTCAACATCCGGCAACTGAATGTCCATCAAAATTAAATCCGGCAGCGATTGGGCAGATGCGATTCTCTGCTGCATTGTCTTGCCATCCGCGATCGTCTCTACCCCGTAACCTTCCAATTCCAAAACTTCAGTAATTAACATTTGATTGAACGGCTGATCTTCTACTACCAAAATCCGCTTGCTACCTGGAGGTAAACTAACAACATCGGGAGAATTGCAGGTCAAGCCTAAAGGACAAGCAGCAAAGGTTCCCAACTCTTGACGCATCTCCGTCACCGGCAGCCAGACGCGGAACACGCTACCTTCACCGAACTTCGATCGAAAAGAAACAGTCCCGCCGTGAAGTTCCGCTAAGCGTTTAGTTAAAGCCAAACCCAAACCGGTGCCGTCGTGCCGTCGATTCAAGGAAGAATCTATTTGTTGAAAAGGTCGAAATAGCAAGTGCCAGCGGTCTTTTGGAATGCCGATGCCGGAGTCTTTCACCTCCAAACAAAAATAAGGCGTACTCTCATTTATCGGAGAACAATCCGGGCGATAGTCGCCTTTAATTTCGCTGCCGTAAGCCAAACGCCCGCTGAGTTTAACTTGCCCTTTTTCGGCAGTAAACTTAATCGCATTGGAAAGCAAATTAATCGCAATTTGCCGCACTCGCCGTTCGTCGAGGACGACTTTTGAGATGCGGTAGTCGAGTTCTAAAGACAAAGCTATTCGCTTTTTGTCTGCACGCGGCTGAATCATTTTCAAACAGTCACTTGCTAGTTCGTGAACGCGCACGGGTTCTAAATTGAGGTCTACTTTGCCCGCTTCAATTTTAGAAAGATCGAGGATATCGTTGATGAGTTGCAATAAGTGCTGGCCGCTTTTTTCAATCAATTCTACATAGTTCATTTGGCGGTCAGTTAACTGCTGCCGCATGAGCAAGTCAGAAAATCCGAGAATGCTGTTGAGAGGCGTCCGCAATTCGTGGGACATGGAAGCTAAAAATTCGGATTTCAACTGAGAAGAATATTCTAATTGTTCGTTAGCGCGGCGGAGGCTTTCTTGAGCCTGGGCTCGCTCGATCGCCGCCCCGAGAGTCCGGCAAGCAGCTAACAGGACTTCTTGCTGGAGAGTTTCTTGCAATTTGGGAAGGTTGCGCGATTCTAGGGTGAGCACTCCGATAATTGTGCCGTTGTTTGCCGCGATCGGAAATATTCCCAATTGCCCGATGCCGGGGTGCCGAAATCCCGGTACAGCCTTGGCATGGTTGGCATAATCTTCCACAAATAAAGGTTTGCCTGTTTCCACAACTTCCCACAGCAAACCTTCGCCGTAGGAGATGCCTCGATCGAGCACTGCTTGCATTTCATCGGCTACAGGTTGCCCGTAACTGGCTATAAATTGTGTGGAAATGTGATTTGAAATTGCCCCTGCCTGCCTGTCTGATCCTTCGCCACTAATCACTTTTACGTCTCCGAAAGCTGCATTCATTGCTTCTACCAGATAGGTGAGGGCAAACTGACCAATTTCTTGCAAACTGTTAGAAGTTTGCAGCCTTTCTGTTAAGCCCAAAAGAAATCTCAGCCGCCTGACTTCAGCATTTAAACTAGCTTGAGAACGCTGGTGGATTGTCACGTCTCTAAATGTCAACAGGCATCCGCCGTTAGAAGTTAGGGCGGTATAAACTTCCAAACAAACTCCGTTCGACTGCTCGAAATAAAATGATAAGCTTTCGCTCTGAGCTTTTTGCAGTGTTTGTTTGAACTGTTCGCATTGCTCGATCGACCAGTAACCGCGAGCGACGATTTCTACAAACAACAACTCGCATTTGGGCTTTGTTGCCAGCCATTCTGACTGCAATCCCCAAGTTTGAGCTAATTTTTTATTAAACAAAACTAAGCGACCCGACGAGTCGAACAGAGCGATCGCGTTGTCTACTTGGTTGAGTATCAGTTCTCGATCGTCCTGCAACTGCCAGTCTATCTCCATTTCTTCTGGGTTAGTCACTCTTAGTTTTGCTGTCATAGCTGCTAACGGATATAGCTAGGGCAATTTTAATCATTTTTTCATATGTTGACATAATTTCACACTTTGCGACTGTGAGAGAGATCGGAAAATTTTGTGATCTGGAACACTTGAAGGAAGAAGGAAGAAGGAAGAAGGAAGAAGGAAGAGGGAAAAATCGATCGAACTGCAGGTTTCAGCAATTAAGAATTATGAATTATGGGTTAATCCGGAGGATAAGAGAGAATAATGAAAACTGGATGACAATTGTCGGTCGCTTGTCGATCGCTCGTGCAGATCTTTTGCTCGATCGCTATCAATTAACTGATAATTAACTGAGGGAGAATCTGTTTATGAAAAAATCCCATCTAGTTCTAGCTATGCTGGCATCGATCGCTATAGTAGGTGCGATCGGTGACAAAGTTTTATTGCAGCCATTGCCTCCGCCTCCGCCTCCGCAGTCGGAACCTCCATCGCCGAATTTGAAACCCAACGCACAATCCCCATTGCCGAGTGCAAAACCTGCCTTACCGAATACATTGCCGAATCAATTACCGAATACAGCAGACTTGTTAGATGCAGCAAGCAAATTGGCGATCGAAAAATACCAAAATGCGTCGTGCGAAGAGTTATCTCAGATGAAACCCAAATCCGATAAAAATTCGGCAGCAAACAGCAGTCCCGAGGCAATCGCTCAAGCCAAGGCAGTCGAATTTTTGCGGAACAATCCAGAAATTCGCAAGGAATTTATCAATCGCGTTGCACCGCCGATCGCGAACAAAATGTTTGAGTGCAATATCATTCCCTAGTATTTGTCAAATCGGTTGAGGAAGAATTCATGAGAAAGGTTTATCTGTGGCGGGTGGCTGTAATTTCTATTGCCATAGTTGTCACATCCTGCGAACAATTAGCAAGCAATGAAACTTTATTAGATGTTGCTGCCAATTTAGTTATTAACAAATATCAAAGCGCTTCCTGCGAAGAGATTGCCCAAATGAAACCGCAGTCTGGCAAGAGTTCGCAAGCCAGCGGCGGGAAAGATGCGGCTCTTCAAGCCCAAGCGATCGAAATGTTGCGAAAAAATCCCGAGATGCGCAAAAAATTTATCGATCGCGTCGCCGGACCGATCGCTAATAGAATGTTTGAATGCAACTTAATTCCGTGATAAAAGGAGCGAGCGTGTGGACTTCAGTCCGCAACATCCTGCGGACTTCCGTCCTTACTACAAGCCTTTTTTATTACTGGTAATTGACCGGACTTGATATGATGTGCCGACCAAAGTTTTCACTACAAACTATCGAATTCGCTCGATCGAGAACTTTCGCAATTAGTTTAACGAGAATGAACGTGATGGTTTACCTCTGCAGACTCAGTGGATTCATGTTCCAATAACTGCCTCTTTCTTGCAGCCATGCGACGTTCGGGATCGATGCCTTCAAAGGTTGGCGGCAGCCAAACTCGCACTACCAACAGCGTTCCCAAAACCAGCAAGAAGCCACCTGTTGACAGTATTTGAATCCAGGGAGTTTCTAGCACTCCCCGCACGATAACTTCGCGCAAAACTGATACAATACAAACTTCTACAGCCACGCCGATCGAAACTCGCTGCTCTTGCAAGTAAATAATTAACAGCCGAAACAATTCCACCAAAACTAATAAAAATAGAATATCTGCCGTCACTTGCTGGAAATTCAAAGGAGGCAGCAGCGAGAAAAACATTTCTCGCAGTTCCAGCACCATGAAGCAGAACAAACCGATACATAAGGAAATGACAATTAAGTCCTGAACAGTTTCTAAAGCAGTGACGATTAGTTTGAGATTCAACCACACGGGGGAGTTGTTTGATGAATTTTTTAAAGAATTTTGCATCGATCGATCCTCTAATTTGTTTCACTTCTTACAGCTTATGTTAAATCGAACTTATGTTTACCGTTTTTCAGGTTTAATATATTTATCAGACCGATAAAGCCGCGCTCAATTTGCAATTCGATCGAATTTTTTATGGGCTTTGCGCCCGAAGTGGGTTGACAGTTAGTAAAGGTTTGTGGTAGAGAGCTGCTGGTCAGCCAAAATAGTTATTGGTTAAGTGCGATCGAGCTTCGCCAAAACACCAAAAATCCAGAATCTGAAGAGACGCAACTACATATAAAATTGTAAAAAATTAATCTCCTTAACTTGGTAAGATCGAGCTAGCGACTCTAGGCTCATTTCATAACAAAAGCCGGAAAGTCAACCCGAAAATCAACAGCAACCCAGAGAGGATTGAACACAATGGCATTTGAACTTCCACCGTTACCCTTCGCCGCTGACGCCCTAGAGTCAGGTCATATGTCGGCCAATACGTTTTCGTTCCACCACGACAAGCACCACGCTGCTTACGTGACCAATCTCAACAAATTGGTTGAAGGCACTGAGTGGGCCAGCAAATCCCTGGAAGAAGTTGTCGTAGAATCCTTCAAAGATCCGGCAAAAGCTGGCATCTTCAACAATGCCGCTCAAGTTTGGAACCACACTTTTTTCTGGAATTCCTTAAAACCGGGCGGCGGCGGCACTCCGACAGGCGCTTTAGCTGACAAAATCAACGCCGATTTCGGCAGCTTCGACAAATTCAAAGAAGAATTTAAGAATGCTGCGGCAACCCAATTCGGCAGCGGCTGGGCTTGGCTGGTTTTGGACAACGGCAATTTGAAAGTGACCAAAACTCCTAACGCCGAAAACCCCGTAGTCCACGGACAAACCCCACTGCTAACTTTGGATGTGTGGGAACACGCTTATTATCTGGACTTCCAAAACCGCCGTCCCGATTACATTGCTAATTTCTTGGACAACCTAGTTAACTGGGATTTTGTGGCTGCTAATTTAGCTGCTGCTTAGCTAGACAGACGGGAATCCCACGCGCGATAACGGTACTCCGTTTGGTGTGCGGTAGTTCACTACCTGAACAATTTGAGGACTGAAGTCCCCACTACAAACTTAAGAGGTTGGTAGTGAGGACTTCAGTCCTTCCTTGTATAATATAAAATCTCATGTCAGAGCAATTCAATACAGAACTATTTCACGCAAAACTTTACCTGGGGCCTGAAAAAGACGAACTCTTTGAAACAGGACCGTGGCCCAAACCATTTGTCTTTAACGAAGACGTAGTGCGCGTTTTTGACGACATGATTTCTCGATCCGTACCCCTGTATCGAGAAGTGCTAGCTTGCGCCGCCCATTGGGCTAAAGATTACTTTCAACCGGGAACTAGAATTATTGATATCGGCTGTTCCACCGGAACATTTCTAGAATTGCTGGGGCGATTTTTCAAGCAGCCAACTGCGCTAGTGGGCATCGACAATTCTCAACCAATGCTAGAAAAAGCCCGACAAAAATTGATCGAAACTCAACAAATCCATCAACTTGAATTAATCTGCGCAAATGCCGAAAACTGCTCGTTTGAAAATAGCAGTGTAGTCGTCGTCAATTACACTTTGCAGTTTTTGCCACTGCAGGCGCGCCAAAAATTGTTGAACTCTATTTGGGAGGGTTTGACTCCAGGCGGCTTGTTATTCTTAAGCGAAAAAGTCAAATCGCCGCACCCGCAATTTCAAGAGACAATTACCAGACACTACGAAGCTTTTAAGGCGCACAATGGATATGCGTGCAGCGAAATCGAACGCAAAAAAGAGGCGCTGGAAGATGTTCTGGTTCCCCTAACCGAAGCACAGCAAATTGAAATGCTGCGCGCCAGCGGTTTTAGTCAAATCGATTCGCCACTAAAATTGCACAATTTTATCTCGCTGGTAGCTTTAAAGTAGGACTTTAAGCATTACTCTATGTCTGACAATACCTTTAACGATACTGTTGGTTATGCGGCTCCCGATTACTGCGATCGCTATTATTCTACTATCGATCGCGATGCCATTTTCGCCCTCCGCCAGCAACGGCAATCCAAGTTATTCGAGCCTCTATTCAGTAAGTACCGCGAAGCCGTTCAGTCTGTTCGAGACATCGAAAGCAACTGGTTTGACTTCTCCGATGCTGCCATCAAAATCGGTCAAAAGGAGGAACTTTCAGCAGAACAGCAGCAGCGATTTTATCGAGCTTTGCAAACCTTTTGTCCTTGGAGAAAAGGGCCGTTTGAACTATTTGGCATTGCCGTAGATGCAGAATGGCGATCGGACTTAAAATGGGCGCGAATTTTGCCTCACATTCAATCTTTAAAAAATCGCAAAGTTGCCGATGTCGGCTGTCACAACGGCTATTTTATGTTGCGGATGGTTTGCGATCGACCTGAGTGCATCATTGGGTTTGAACCAGTTACTAAACTTTTCTGGAACTTTCAGTTAATTCAAAATATTGTCAAACAAGAAATGCTCGCCTTCGAGTTGTTGGGTGTCGAACACATCCACTTGTATCCCAATTTTTTTGATACAATATTTTGCTTGGGAATTCTGCACCACCATCAAGATCCGATCTCTTTGTTGGGTAAAATGCGGCAAGCATTAGCACCCAAAGGAGAAATAGTTATCGACTGTCAGGGAATACCCGGAGAGTTGCCGGTTGCTTTGACTCCGTTCAAGCGGTACGCACAAGCGCGGGGGATGTGGTTTTTGCCCACTCAATCCTGTTTGGAAAATTGGATGGCGCGCGCTGGTTTTACTCAGATTCGCTGTTTCTTTGCAGAACCCCTTTCGGTTGGCGAACAGCGTCGCACCGTTTGGGCAAATGTAGATAGTTTGCCAGAATTTCTCAATCGGGCCGATCCCTCGCTGACAATAGAAGGTTATCCCGCACCGTGGCGCTATTACGTTACTGCCTGCAAAGAATAATCTGTTCGGGTTTGGGAATTCGGCCGTTAATTTGGCTCTCTATTTAGGGCTTGCTGAATAAAACTCTCAGCCCCGAGAGCAATGGTTTTGAGCCTTTTGCGATCGATTTAGTGCCAGGTTATGGCATAGAGATGGTCAAAACCACAGCACTGTTTCCTTTGTGTGGTGTCCCCCTCACCAAAAGACTTATTCAGCAAGCCCTATTTAGGTTGGGTTGAGGAACGAAACCCAACCTACGTATATTATGGTAATCGACCGGACATGATATCAAACATTTCTGTCCCAATAGCGATCGCCTAATTTGTAAAGCCACAAAGCGTAAGGTGCGCGCTGCGCACCTTACATATAAAAAGCAGGCATTTGAGACTGTATTAGCAAACAAAAACAGCCTTCACCATTCCCTCATCCAGATCCGGTTGCAGTTCAAAACCCAATTTCTTACAGAGGCTCTGCATCTGGGAATTGCTATTGAGAACATAGCCGACGATCGCCGTTAATTTCTCTTCCTTGCCAATTTCCAGCAATCGCTTCAATAATTCTGTTCCCAAACCGCGACGCTGGTAGCGATCGCTCACAATCAACGCAAATTCCGCTTCGTTTTTGCCGTGCAGTTTGCTGAGACGAGCTACTCCCACAATTCGGTGTTCCGCAGTTTCCGGATCTTTGCGATCGGCCACTAATAGCATTTCCCGATCGTAGTCGATAAAACAAATTCTCGCCAAACGTTCGTGAGCGGTGCGATATTTTAACTTGACCGAGTGCGCGTAGCGCAAATACACGCTTTCCTCGGAAAGTTCTTCGTGGAAATGCACCATCAACGGCTCATCTTCCGGGCGAATCGGACGGATTGTTAAGAGATCGCCTTTGAGATCTTGCCATTCTTGAAAGTATTGCACCGGATAGGGGCGAATTGCAGGCGAAATAGCTTTTTCTTCTGAGTGCAAAACCACGCGCGCGTCGAGAGCGATCGCCCCTTCAGGAGATACTAACAGCGGGTTGATATCGATCTCGGCAATCTGAGGTTGTTCCACAATTAATTGACTGAAACGAACCAATAACTGTTCGAGTTTTTCCAAGTCAACTGGCTTGCGCCCCCGCACTCCTTGCAAAGCTTTATAGATGCGAGTTTGCTCCATCATCCGCCGCGCGAGAGTAGTATTTAAAGGCGGAATCGCGATCGATCGATCCTGAAAAACTTCGACTAATTGACCGCCCGTACCAAACAGCATCACCGGCCCGAATTGGGGGTCGATACTGCTACCCAAAATTAATTCGTAGCCCTCCAACTTCACCATCGGCTGCACGGTAACGCCGAGAAACGCTGCAGGATCGATCGCCCGCACCCGACTGGCAATCTCCTCAAAGGCACTCACGACAGCGCTATCATTGCTTAAATTGAGCTGGACGCCTCCCACGTCAGTTTTGTGAGTAATCGTCTCAGAATGCAGTTTCAGCACCACTGGATAACCGACGCGATCGGCCATTTCCACAGCTTCGGGCCAAGTCGCAGCAATTTCTGTCGGTACGGTGGGAATGCCGTAAGCTGCTAGCAACTGTTTCGATTCGTACTCGGTTAAGAGAGTGCGATTTTTTTGGAGTGCGGCACTCAAAATTTCGGCAGCAGTTGTGCGGGTGGCAGCCTCGATTTCGCAATCGCTGGAGAGCAAAGGTGTTTCGTAGATCGCGCGCAGGTTGTAGCTGTACCGCCACATGTAATTGAACAACCTGACTGCCGTATCGGGATAGGGAAAGGTGGGAATTTTTGCCTTGTTGAGAAGTTCGGTGGCTGCTGCTATTTCCACGCCGCCCATCCAGCTTGTGAGTAAGGGTTTGCCGAGTTTGCTGTAAGCTGTGAGTTTTTCTGCGGTGGCGGTGGGATCGGTCATCGCTTGGGGAGTTAAGATGACCAACAATGCATCGCTGTTGGGATCGGGCGCGACAACTTCTAGGGTTTTGGAGTAGCGATCGCAACTGGCATCGCCCAAAATGTCGATCGGGTTGTGGTGGCTCCACTGAGGGGGTAAAAATTCGTCAAGCCGTTGCTGCGTATCGGGTGCGAGTTCCGCCAAGGTGCCGCCGCCGCTAATTAACTCATCGGTAGCGATCGCTCCGGGCCCGCCGGCATTGGTGACGATCGAGAGTCGGTTGCCTTTGGGGCGGGGTTGTTTGGCGAGAATTTCTGCCATGTCGAACAAATCGGAAATCGTATGCACCCGCAGCGCGCCGCAGCGCCGGAAAGCAGCGTTGAGTACGTCATCGCTGCCCGTCAGAGCTCCGGTGTGGGAGGCGGCGGCTTTGGCGGCGGCGTCGGTACGCCCGACTTTGAGGATGATAATCGGTTTGTCGAGGGCGACGGAACGGGCGGCGGACAGGAACGATCGGGCGTCGCCCATCGATTCCATGTACAAAACGATACTGTGAGTATTGGGATCGTCTCCGAAATATTCGATCAGATCGCCCCAACCGACATCGAGCATGGAACCGATCGACACAAAGGCGCTAAAACCGACATTTTCGCCCAAACTCCAGTCGAGAATCGAGGTACAGAGGGCACCGCTTTGACTGATAAAGGCGACATTACCCGGACGGGCGATCGTGCTGGCAAACGTCACATTTAGCCCCATCACCGGATTCATGATACCCAAGCAATTCGGACCGATAATCCGCATTCCGCCCAGGCGCGCCGCTGCGAGAACTTCTTTTTCTAAAGCCACTCCCGCCGGACCGATCTCTTTGAAACCGGCCGAAATAATCACTGCTGCTTTCACTCCGGCCGCGACACATTCGCGAATTACTCGGGGCACCGTAGCGGCAGGCGTGACGATCGCTACTAGATCGACTGCTTCCGGGACGCTGGCAATGTCGGGATAGGCTTTGAGCCCCAAGACGCTGTGGCGCTGGGGATTCACTGGAAAAACTGTTCCGCCAAAAGGATTCTGAATCAAGTTCCACAAAAGAGTGCGTCCGACGCTGCCTTCTCTTTCTGTTGCACCGATTACAGCCACGGAACGGGGCTGAAAAATCCAATCTAGCGGGTGGCGCTGTTCTTTCCAAATATCGTGAGCCGGATCGCTCGCAGTGCTTGGATTCATGGAATGTATCTGCATTGAATGTGTCTGCATAGTATCCTACTTAAATTAACCTGCACTTAATTAACCTGCACTTAATGTTGCTATTTTGCAGCTCAAAATTATTGTCTCTCTTGTCAATTTCTTTGGCAATTTCCTTGGCAATTTCTTTGGCAATTTTCTTGTCAATTTCTTTGGCAATCTGTTTTGGGCTATTCTTTGACTGTTCTTCTGCTTTTTTCCTGCGTTATTCTACTTGTTTGCCCGTATTGCTGACTTCAACGCTGACTTCAAAAAATTTTATTGGGCTCGGCTAACCTAACTTAACTATGTAACATATTTTTAATTATAAAACTGTTAGCTAAGTTACTATTTTAGTGTAGTCTATCTGACATTAAAATACAAGCTGTCTGAGACTACTATATATTTTAATTTTGATTTAATTATGGCGAGCAACGAAAAGTAAAGTTTTGTAACAAATAGTGGTGAGGTAATTTTAACTAAACAGACAAAATTTATAGTGGTACGTATAGGTATCGGAGAAAATAATACTCGATCGCTCACAAAAATTTGAGGTAAAAGCCCGCGATCGAGCAAGCATCAAGCAATCCATGTTGTGAGAATGGCAGAGAGAAAATAGTACGTAAAATGGCACATAGAACGGCACATAGAATAACACAGAGAAAAGCACAGAGAAAAGTACAGCTTTATTGAAAGCGATCGAACAAAAGAAATCAATGTCAGAGACTGCATTCAAATGAACTACGACGCTAGGAAATGTTAGCGCGCTCGATCGGGAAAAACGATCGATGCGATATGCGGTGCGATCGAAGATCTTGAAAAATGTCCGCAGCTAACAATTTGTGTTCTTGTGATGTGGTTAACTTCATCAAACTTGCTCGCGAACAACAATTATATGCGATCGAACGGAGAGATTTCACCAATGTTCGATCGTAGAGTTGCCTTTGCAGGATAGGGACGGGTTTATTTAACCTACCTACACCTTCTCAACGGATGTATAACAAGTCGAAATATTGCCATTTCATGAAATAGGCGAAGAGAAATGGAAAGAATTAAAAATCGACTGCCAATTCAAAGCGCTACCGACAGCACCACCGGAACTCGCACCACAAACTGTCGGGATTTTTCTAGCGGGATTGTTCGAGATCGCGGGGTAAATGCGATCGGAGATACCACAGCGCGATCGAACAATAAAGAAGAAAGAAAGAAGCAGTGGATTTCGGGAAGCTCTGGTTAGAATTAGTAAGGCGCGCCATACCATTTTAGATTGGCGATTTTAAAATCTCAAATTTAAAATCTCAAATCTAAAATTGAGTAACGCACTATACAGCACCGTTAAAGCATGACAATTTCGTAAATCCCGAAGCAAACAACAATAATAGCAGGCACATAGACATGAAAGTTACCAATACAGATGAATTAGAACTGCTAATTCAAAAAGTCAAAGCAGCCCAAGCAGAATTCGCCACCTACAGTCAAGAACAGGTCGATCGCATCTTCAAACAAGCAGCATTAGCCGCCAACGCTGCCCGCATTCCCCTAGCCAAAGCAGCAGTCAAAGAATCGGGCATGGGAATCATCGAAGATAAAGCGATCAAAAATCATTTTGCCTCAGAAATGATTTACAACAAATACAAAAACGACAAGACTTGCGGCATCATCGAATCCGACAAGCATTTCGGCTACGAACGCATTGCCGAACCCGTCGGATTGCTAGCAGGAATCGTACCCGTAACTAACCCGACTTCCACCACAGTTTTCAAGTCTTTAATCGCCCTCAAAACGCGCAACGGCATCATCTTTTCGCCCCATCCCCGCGCCAAATCTTGCTCCGCCCAAGCAGCAAAAATAGTCCTCGATGCTGCTGTAGCTGCGGGAGCACCGCCCGATATTATTGGTTGGATTGACGAGCCAACTGTACCGCTTTCTCAAGCTTTAATGCAGCACCACGATATCAAATTAATCTTGGCAACTGGCGGGCCCGGAATGGTCAAAGCTGCTTATTCTTCAGGGCATCCATCCCTCGGAGTCGGCGCGGGAAATACCCCGGCAATTATCGATGAAACCGCCCACATTCAAATGGCTGTCAGCTCGATTTTAGTCAGCAAAACCTTCGATAACGGTACGATTTGTGCGTCAGAACAATCAGTAATTGTTGTCAGTTCGGTGTACGAAGCAGCGCGGCAGGAATTTATCAAGCGCGGTGCCTATTTCCTCAATCCCGAAGAACGGGAAAAAGTGCGCCAGGTAATTTTAATTGACGGTCGCTTGAATGCCGAAATTGTCGGACAATCGGTGCAAAAAGTCGCAGAGATTGCTGGTTTTTCCGTTCCAAAAACTACTAGAGTTTTGATTGGAGAAGTAGATACGATCGGTCAAGAAGAACCCTTTGCTTGCGAAAAACTTTCGCCGATTTTGGCAATGTACCGCGCCAATGACTTTGCAGAAGCAGTAGCAAAAGCTGCCACCCTGGTAGTTTTTGGCGGACACGGACATACTTCCGTACTCTACACGGCCCCTCACAATCAAAACCACATCCGTTATTTTGAAAGCAAATTAGAGACATCGCGGGTGTTGATTAATACCCCTTCTTCTCAAGGCGCGATCGGAGATTTGTACAATTTCCGCCTCGATCCCTCCCTAACACTCGGTTGCGGTAGCTGGGGCGATAATTCAATTTCTGAAAACGTGACACCGCACCACCTGCTGAATATCAAAACAGTAGCAGAACGGCGCGAAAATATGCTTTGGTTCCGCATTCCTCCCAAGATTTATTTTAAGTCGGGTTGTCTGCCCGTAGCTTTGAGGGATCTTGCAGGAAAGAAACGTGCTTTGATCGTGACGGATAAACCTTTGTTTGAGTTGGGATTGATTGGTGAAGTTACGGATAGTTTGGAAGAAATCGGTCTTGCTCATTACACATTTTACGATGTGGAACCCGATCCTTCGCTGGCTACCGTGCGCAAAGGTTTAGAAATTTGCAACAGCTTTCAACCCGATGTAATTATTGCTTTTGGCGGCGGTTCGCCGATGGACGCGGCGAAAGTTATGTGGCTGATGTACGAACATCCAGAAATTGAGTTTGAAGGATTGGCAATGCGATTTATGGATATTCGCAAGCGGGTATACGAATTGCCGCCTTTGGGAGTAAAAGCAATTATGGTGGCAATTCCGACTACTTCGGGAACCGGTTCGGAAGTGACTCCGTTTGCGGTAGTTACTGACGAAAAAACGGGGATTAAGTATCCGCTGGCCGATTACGCTTTGACTCCAAATATCGCGATCGTCGATCCAGAAATTACGCTGCACATGCCGAAGAAACTGACTGCTTACGGCGGCATCGACGCGCTGACTCACGCTTTAGAAGCTTATGTTTCGGTGTTAGCTTCTGAGTATACAAATGGTTTAGCTTTAGAAGCGATCCGCCTGCTGTTTAAATACTTGCCCAGCGCTTACAAAAATGGTGCTAGCGATCCGAAAGCGCGGGAAAAAGTACATTATGCTGCTACGATCGCGGGCATGGCATTTGCGAATGCTTTTCTGGGAGTTTGTCACTCAATGGCACACCAATTAGGTGCGACTTGCCACGTACCCCACGGTTTGGCAAATGCGTTGATGATTTCCCACGTAATTCGCTACAATGCGACGGATGTACCGTTCAAACAAGCGATTTTTTCGCAGAACAAATATCCCAATAGCAAATGGCGTTACGCTCGAATTGCAGACTATCTAAATTTGGGCGGCGATACCGAAGATGAGAAAGTTGAAAACTTGATTGCTGCAGTAGAAGAGTTGAAGCGGCAAGTAGATATTCCGAGCACGATTCAGGAAGCGATCGCACATCAAGGAATGAGCGATGATTTCTTTTTTGCTAGGGTTGAAGAAATGGCCGATCGCGCTTTTGACGATCAGTGTACCGGCGCAAATCCCCGCTACCCTCTAATTGCAGATTTGAAACAGTTGTTGCTGCAAGCTTATTCTCATCAAGAGACTTCTGAGGTCGATCGAGAGTTGACCTTGGTCTGATATTTGATGCGGTAAATGCGCGATCGAAACGGTGTTTGACTATCGCGAAGAGGTACATTGCAATTTAACGTTGGGTGGGGGCGGGTTTTTAAGATGGTTGGTACTCATTAAATATCGTTGGCGAACCCGCCCCTACAGAAATTATCGGTAATTTCGGACTTCGTAAATTACCGATAATTTCTAAACAATTGCTTCTCGATCGCCCAAAATTTCCCCCAAATAAATCGCTCGAATGTCCTCGGGCAAATTTGCCTCTAGATTTTGATATCCTTTGATTAACAAAGCCTTTACTTGAGCAGGCGAAATAGCTTCACCTTCTGCTTGCAAATAAGCAGCAATTCGCGTTTCACTCCAGCGGAAAGTTTGAGCCATCAACACCACCAAACGTGGCAAAGGTGCTAGCAATTCTAATGCTTGTTTCACGTAACACCACAGCGGCGGAGGCGCAGCTTCTAAAGAGTAATGAATCGTCTCAACAGGCGGCAAGTCTGCTTGATTGATGCAGACAGCAGTCATGTTAATCAACCAATTTTGCAGGCTGATATTGCCATCTTCAGACTCGGGAATGTCGCTGCGCAAATCTACTGCCCGGAGTTCGTGGTAAATGTGCTGCCAAGTCAGGGCAAACAGGTAATCGCCTTGTACGGGCGATCGCACAGAATGGCGGATTAGCGAGTAGACTATTTGAGAGTAGCGGCAAAAAATTGCAGTGAAATATTTACCTTGCTCGGGATGGTTTTGAAACAGAGTCAATAATTCCCGATCGCTGTGGTGGAAAAGTTCCCTGATGACGGGGTGGTTGAGTTCGGAAAAATTAGGTGCTTGCACAATACTTTTGGTAATATATCCTGGTGCAGCCCGATCCTACACTATCTGCGGCTAGATTATGCCAGACTATTCCGAAAATCTTCCTTCATCCTCCCCGACACCAACAACTCCTCAACTGCGCCTTGACAATGTAAGTTTAACAACCCCGATCGCCTCAAATTATTTGCTAGAAAACATTTCTTTGACTGTAAATAAGGGCGATCGCGCGGCAATTGTCGGCCCTTCGGGTGCTGGCAAAACTAGCTTGCTGCGGCTGATAAATCGCCTCGCCAGCCCCACCAGCGGCGCGATTTATCTGGAAAATACAGAATACCGCCAAATACCCGCGATCGAACTGCGGCGGCAAATAACTTTAGTCTTGCAAGAATCCAAACTTTTAGGAATGTCAGTGCGGGAAGCTCTATGTTATCCTTTAAAATTGCGGGGTATGAATGCAACGGAAATCAAACAGAGCATGGCTCGGGCGATCGACCTGTTGCACGTACCCCAAGAATGGCTCGATCGCGGGGAATTGCAACTATCAACAGGTCAAAAACAGCTAGTCGCCATCGCCCGCGGCATCATCCTGCAACCAAAAATTTTGCTGTTAGACGAACCGACATCGGCACTAGATGCAGGCACTGCAGCCCGTCTTCTACAAGTATTAATAGAACTCGCAACTAACAGCGAAACTACTATTTTAACGGTCAACCACCAATTAGATTTAGCCGAGCAATTTTGCACCCGAATCTTGCACTTGCAGGGCAGCAAACTGCTTGCTGATTTACCTTCACATCAAATAGATTGGCAGCAACTCCGGCAAAATATCGTTGAAGCTGAAGTCGCAGCCGAACAAGAATGGTAAATAATTCTTCACAACGATTGCAATTTGTAGGTTGGGTTGAACGAAGAGAAACCCAACTCTTCGATGTTGCCCGACATTTTGATGTTGCCCGACATTTTGATGTTGCCCGACATTTTGATGTTGCCCGACATTTTGATGTTGGGTTTCATTCTTCAACCCAACCTACGCATCTACACATCTTCTTTGCGCTTGCCCGACATTTTGATGTTGGGTTTCATTCTTCAACTCAACCTACGCATCTTCTTTGCGCTTGCCCGACATTTTGATGTTGGGTTTCATTCTTCAACTCAACCTACGCATCTTCTTTGCGCTTGCCCGACACTTCGATGTTGGGTTTCATTCTTCAACCCAACCTACGTATGTTCTTTGCGCTTACCCGACACTTCGATGTTGGGTTTCCTTCTTCAACCCAACCTACGTATGTTCTTTGCGCTTACCCGACACTTCGATGTTGGGTTTCCTTCTTCAACCCAACCTACGTATGTTCTCGAACTAGAAATTAAGAACCAGCAGCCCCTGGCACGGGCAAATATCGATCGCTCGAATTCAACAATTCAAGATTCAATCGATAGCCAACATTTCTAACTGTTTGAATCAGATTTGGCTGTCGTGGATCGAATTCAATCTTTTTCCGCAAAGACAGTACGTGAGTATCGATAGTTCGCGGGTTGTCGATCGAATCCGGCCAAGCCCTGCGCAGTAAATCCGATCGCGACAGGGGCACTCCACCAGCTTGGGCCAACACGTACAGCAGGCTAAATTCTTGGGGAGTCAGTTCGATATGTTCCTCGTGCAAGCGCACCCGGCGCTGCACCAAATCGATTTTCAGCAGCCCGCACTCCAGCAGCGCCGGGGGTACAGCCGTGCGGTTGCGCCGCATCAAAGCTTCCACCCTCGCCATAAACTCTTGCATTCCAAAAGGTTTAGTCAGGTAATCGTCAGCCCCTGCCTTTAAACCTTCAACAATATCCCCTTCTGAATTCCGCGCCGAGAGTAACAAAATCATCGACTGCTGCTGCTGTTGCAGCCAACGACAAAACTCCAAACCTTCCCCATCTGACAGTTCGGCATCGAGAATGACTAGGGAAGGTTGGTGGCTGAAAAAGACTTCCTTAGCGTGACTGATATCCGCTGACTGGTGTACCCAGTGACCGACCTGTTGCAGGTGCCACCCCAAGAGCGATCGCAAGTGCGGATTTCCTTCAACAATTGAAATACTAGCAGATCCCACAGAGTCTAGCTTCCCTTATCACTAATCGCTACCAGATTAACAGAGCTTTTGTCAAGGTTTTGTAACGACCGCTACTGGCACCCTCACTCCTGATGAAGCTGCTGGCAACCTCTAGCTAGAATTTTAAAGATTTGGTCAAGCTCCTGCCATCCCCCCCCCGAACGGTTCGAGCAGACCGGCGGTTATCTTACAATTGAATTAATACACCCTCGCAACCGATCGCTCCCATGCCCGAACCTCCCGCCACCACCAAACCTCCCGACCCTGCCTCGAGCTTTAGGAAGTTGACAGATCTGGCAAGGCAAATTACAATTCCTCCAACCGTTCGCTCGGTAGCCGGAACACAAATGCAGTTGGATTGCCAAATCCAGCAACATGCCGACCCAATCGCCAACTCGATCGATCGCATGGCGAATCATCGACGCGCGCGCCTAAAAGTCGAGCCACAGAAAGCAGTGCGTGAAATTTTTTATGGAGGGTAGCCTGTAAAACAGGATCGCCATTTTGATTTAGAAATAGCCCCGATCGACATCGCAGCCGTTTCTGAGTCCCGATATCGCACACACCACAAAGGATTTCAACATCAAACCATGCTTCAAGATACTCAGACAATCCGGCACTACCAAAAACTCACCGACGCCCTCGTCGAAATGTGGAATAGAGGTTATCGTTTCGATGACCTGCGGCTTTACTTAGACGGCTACTTAGCAGCCCTGCGACACACCAATGGCTTGGAACCGTATCTGATTCACAGATTGGAGGAAGAAGCAGCGCGTTACATTCACGATCCGTCCAACTTTGAAATGCCACAACCCCAACCCGAATCTGATTATTATTAGATCCCAAATTCAAGACAATCTGCTATCGATCGTTCGATCGCGTGCTAATTGGTAATTTGCTAATTGGTAATCGGTAATTGTTTGTGCTAATAACAACGCCCGTTACCGCTTTCAAAGTCGTACTCGAATGTTCTACTATTTGACTTCAAACTATTTGACTTCAAATTTTTGATTCGAGTACGACCTTGCACTTTACAGGCGATCGACCTCAACTGTCAACTGTCAACTAATTAAGACGCCAAAGCTACTTCTACCATTTCTTGCAATTCGCCTTTTTGATAAAGCTCGATCGCAATATCCGAGCCGCCGATAAACTCACCGTTGATATAAATTTGAGGAATCGTCGGCCACTGGGAATATTCTTTAATCCCCTGACGGATTTCCGGGTCTGCTAAAACATCTACAGTTTCGTAAGGCACTCCCAAAGTATTGAGAATTTGCACCACATTGTTAGAGAAACCGCACTGAGGCATTAACTTGTTGCCCTTCATGAACACCAAGATTTTGTTTTGCTTAACCAATTCGTCAATTTTCTGATGTGCTGTACTCACGATCGCTCCTGATTTTGTTTGCAAAAATTTTCAACCGTAACTGCTTTATGTTAAGCAACTATTGACCGAAGCGCCAATTTGTGCCGCCAAATTTTAACTCAACAATTAAGCAACCTGACTTTTTGCTGCCCATTCTTCAGGGGTAAAAGTTTGTAAAGCTAAAGCATGGATGGCTTCGGTGTCCATCGCTTGTTTGAGCGCGCCGTACACGAGTTGGTGCTGCTTGACGCGACTTTTGCCTTCAAACTCAGCAGAAACTACGATCGCCTGATAGTGGTCGCCACCGCCGGTCAAATCGTCAATTTGCACCCTAGCGTCGGGCAATCCGCCCTGAATCATTTCTATAACTTGAGATGGAGTAACCATTGTTTGTTGTAATAAACGGCTGTTGTTTAGATTTTAGAGGAATTATTTGTTTGATGAAGTTGGCTGAGTGCTTCTGCCGCCCTGTCGCGGGTAAGGCACGTCCACAAACCCCAACTCCAACAATTGCTGGTAAGCTTTTTTGCCCAAATCGCGAGTCGGCTGCTGCGATCGAATAATCTGAACCAGTAGCGGTAAAGCCAGTTCCGGCTTGTTCTCGGCCCGGTGTACCAGCGCCAGCCTGTAGGTAGCCTCATCCCGCAGTTGGGCTGTTTCCAAAGCTTTAGTGCGGTTGGTATCTGCCACTTTCGCGTCAATGCCCGAAAAACTGTTGGCTAGCTGCTGGTAAAAATTCGACAACTGATTGTATACTTGGCGGGATTCTTGCAGCTTTTGAGAAGCTAAAGCATAATTTTGATTGGAAATCGCGTCGCTAGCTTCTGCCATCAACCGCTGACCGCCCGGAATGCTCAGCAGACCCATTTCTGTCGGGTTCGGGTTGCCCGCCTGCTGCGAGTCGGAGGCCTCCACAAAACCCAACTCCACCAACTGCTGGAAAGCTTTTTTACCCAAATCGCGAGTCGGCTGCTGCGATCGAATAATCTGAATTAGCAGCGGTACAGCCAGTTCCGGCTTGTTCTGCGCGCGGTGTACCAGCGCCAACTGGTAGGTAGCCTCATCCCGCATTTGGGCCGTTTCCAAAGCCTTAGCGCGGTTGGCATCCGAGAGTCGGGGGTCAATGCCCGAAAAACTGTTGGCTAGCTGCTGGTAAAAATTGGACAACTGATTGAATATTTGGCGGGATTCTTGCAACTTGCCAGAAGCAGCAGCATAATTTTGACTCGAAATCGCGTTGCTCGCCTCTGCCATCAAACGCTGACCGCTCTGAACGCTCAGAAGGGTACTCTCTTGCGTTATGGTGCGCACGTTGCTGGGGTCAGTAGGGTCGTCAGCGGGTTCGACTTGCGGGCGGTTCTCTGGCCCGGAAGGTTGTTGTGCTTGGGCTTTAAGCGGTTGCAGCAGGGTAAAAGCCACGATCGCCCCCAGGGCTATCCCCGTGGTGGAGCGGAGCAAGCAAACAGTTCCAGAGTTTACCATGAAATTAATCTGCGCCTCGGCGCTTTGAAAGAAGTCAGATAGTCAGGCAGATCGTACCGATTGGCGATCGCAACCGAATAAGTGTACATCGCATTTGCGAAAAAGTCAAAGGGCGCGAGGGCGATCGAACGAACTGCGAACATCCGAACTTTTAACAAAACAGCTTGCGGTCAACAGCAGGCGGAAGTGCAGCCCCAGTCCATCCTCAACGGTCAATCCGAACCTACCTGCGGGTGGATGCTAAAATCTCTTTAACCCTTGCGCTGCGAGAATGTCAGGTTGTTGGCGCTCTCGATCTGGCGTTACCCGTGAATTTAAAAGCTTCTGAAAATTATTTTGCTCGATCGCGTCTGTCCGATCGCGAGTATTTTATGTTGTCATTTAGTCATAAAAAAATATTATGATGGCTTTATTTGTGATTGTTTTGCTGTATTCTTGGTTGTATTTTTCAATCTTTTGTCATGAAATTGGTCATTTTATTTTTGCCAAGCTAGCAGGAATGTCACCATATTTGGTAAACATAGGAACGGGTTACAAATTTTTAAAATTAAGATTATTTAAGGCGAGATTTGAGTTTGGAATTTTGCCGAGTGGCGGACTAACTCAGGCACGTCACTTAACTCTCGATCGGATGAAGCTCAGAGTGATACTTTTTGCGAGCGGCGGAGCTTTTGCAAATTTTATTCTTTTATTGTTGCTGATTAAATTATTAATAATTCAAGGCGATCGAGCAGATCCAATAATATTGATTCCCATCTGTATTGAAGTTTTATCATTGTTTGGCAGTCTGGTACCCAGAAAAATTATAATGTATCAACAAAATCTTGCAAGTGACGGGCAAAGCATCCTCACCGCACTATTTACTAACTACCGTCAAGTTTATCGCGATGTTTTCGCAGCATACAACCAACAATTGTACAGGTATACCAACCAGCCAAAAATCTTGCCTAAAACATTCCTAGACAATGATGTAAAGACAGTACAAATATTTATTGAAGCTTGCATAAAATTATACAATTATCGTGATTTTGAGGGAGCAGTAGAATTGTTTGGTGAAGTTTTAAAGTTTAAAAAGATATCTAAGCCGGAAAAAGCTTTTATTCTCGATAATTTAGCGAGTTTTGTGGTAATGCAAGGAGGACACAAAAAACATTTAAAAGAGGCCGATCGATGGTCGCAAGCAGCAATAAAACTAGCAAGTCAATCCAAAACTTTAAAAGCAACGAGAGGTGCTATTTTAATAGAACTAGGTAGGCATGAAGAAGGCAAACAATTGCTGTTACCATCGATCGAACCAGAAAATGAAGCTCTAGACATAGCAGTTAGTAGTTGTTACCTTGCTAAAGCAGAATATTTTTTGGGAAATACCGAAAAAGTAAATGAGTGGTTGGCTCATGCTAAAAAAATTAATAATCCTGAGGCAAATAAGGTATTAAAACGCATACAAAAAGAGATTAATGAGTGTGGTTAAATCTGTAACACAGAAAAAATACAATATTTACTCTGCCACAATTTAACCATCAAAACTCTGATACCGAAACCCGAAAACTACCGATTCTAAACAATTTAGGTTAAACAATCGCTCGCAGGGAACCATGAATATTATTGATAAACAAACCTACGGTCAACTGCTCGCGGAATCGCAGCCCAAGCCTATTCTGAATGATGAAGATTGCGATCGCGCCCTAGCAGAAGTGGCATCTCTGATGTCCGAAGAAGCATTAACACCAGAAGCAGAAACTTTGCTCGAACTCTGGACGCTGTTAATCGAAGAATACGAAGCAAAATATTACCCAATTCCAGAAGCGAGTCCCCGAGATGTTCTATTGCACCTCATCGAAGTTCGCAAGCTCAAACAAGCAGATTTAGTGGGGGTAATTGGCTCAAAAGGAGTAGTTTCCGAGGTTGTTAATGGCAAACGAGCTATTAGCAAAGCTCAAGCTAAAGCGCTGGGAGAATTTTTTCATGTCAATCCTAGCGTGTTTATTTAACAGGGAAACCGCATTTGTTATTAGTTGTTAATTCAGTCCGGGACACACTACACCAAAGAATAGCGAAAGTCCTCTCAAATATGACTGAATCGCGACGAGAATTTGATTGCAGTTTCCCAGTCGGTTTTTAACCGACTTGCGCTATGAGACGGGGAATTAATTCCCCGGCGGACTTGCGAGTGAATGCACAATATGTAAGGTGCGCAGTGCGCACCCTACGGCTAGGAGAATTTTTTAATATCAATCCTAGCGTGTTTATTTAACAACTAAATACAGCATTTTTCAGGTGAGGTACAGAGAAACCCGGTTTCTTTAAGAAACCGGGTTTCTGGGGTGTAGCACGCACTTTACCGAAAGAAACAGGGTTTTTATCTAATCCCCTAGCTATAGCAAGGGATTGTCGCAAAAAACCTGGTTTCTGGCTGCCCGTGCGTCCGGAACTTAATTGCTGTTTGAAACCCCACATGCTAAAAACCGCCCAGACAGTTTATAAATATCTGTGGGAAAACAGCATGAGATTAAACAGGAGTATTTGAATGACACAGCCGATCGAACTTTCCGCAGCCACCCTCCAAAACTATCAAGGCATCGGAGTTCCTGACGAAAGTCTGTCAGTAATTTTGCAGCGGGGAGGCGATGAATTGTTGCTGTCAAAAGCGACGGATCGCTTTACCGTCCGCCCCTCATCCGATGTACCTGCTGATAATTGGGTCGATCGAACTCAGGCTAAATTCAAACGCCGCATTCCCCGCTGCAATTTAACAGAATATTCAGTCGCCCCCGAAAATTTGGAAGCAGCGATGCAAGCGGCCCGCGCCAGCGATGCCGTAGCTTTTGCCAGCCACGCTTATTACCCAGCTAAAAATCCGGGGAATTTCTTTTACTTAACAGACGAAATTACCATCCAATTTGACGAAACAGCAGGCGATCGATCGCGCAGTCAAATCGCTAATTTTGCAGGATTAAAAATAGTCAGGCAATTAGAAGGAATTCCCAATACATTCATCTGCGAAATTACCAAGCAAGCAACAGAAAATCCGATAAAAATAGCCAACCGCCTGACAAGATACCCCGAAGTTCTCATCGCCGAACCTAACATTATTGTAGAAACTCAACCGTACTACATTCCCCGCGATCCGCTGTATCCCAAACAGTGGTATCTCAATCACAAAGGCGGCAACCAACTTGCAGCAAATTCTCACATTTTTGCAGAACAAGCTTGGGATATCACTCGCGGAGTTCGATCGATCGTGGTGGCAATTGCTGATGATTCCGTTGACATGACTCACCCCGATTTTCAAGGGCAAAGCAAAATTATCGGTGCTGTCGATTTGAAAGATAATGACTTATCTCCCATGCCCGTGGAAGATACAGACAATCACGGCACTTCCTGCGCCGGCGTTGCTGTTGCCGAAGAAAACGGCAAAGGCATTGTCGGCGTCGCTCCCGGCTGCGCCCTGATGCCCATCCGCACTACCGGTTTTCTCGATGATGATTCTATAGAACAATTGTTTAACTGGGCCCTCCAACAAGGGGCTGCCGTTATTTCTTGCAGTTGGGGGCCTTCAGCGGTTTATTATCCCCTGTCCCTGCGACAGAGTGCCGCCATCAACCGGGCAGCTACCCAAGGGCGGGGCGGCAGGGGCTGCGTCATCGTCTTCGCTGCGGGCAATGCCAACCGCCCGATTAACGGCACGATTAATGAAAAAGGCTGGCCGCACAACATTGTCAGCGGCCAAACGAGATGGCTGTCGGGATTCGCCGTACACCCGGATGTGATTGCTGTCGCCGCTTCCACTTCCCTCAACAAAAAAGCAGCTTACAGCAATTGGGGCAGCAGCATCTCGGTGTGCGCCCCCAGCAACAACGCGCCTCCCGGTACTTGGTTCCCAGAAACCGGATTTATCGCGACGCCGCCGGATGTCATGCAGTATTTGCCCGGTTTGGGGGTATTTACCAACGATCGCATGGGATCTGAAGGTTACGATCCGGGAGATTTTACTGATTCTTTTGGCGGGACTTCGAGTGCGACTCCGGTAGTGGCGGGGGTGGCTGCTTTGATGCTGTCAGCTAACCCGCGTTTGACTGCCCGCGAAGTGCGGACTATTCTCGAACAAACTGCTGACAAAATTGTCGATCCAGATGCCGATCCGCAATTCGGCACGCGCTTGGGAACTTACGATGCTACCAACCAACGCAGCGATTGGTTCGGTTACGGAAAAGTGAATGCTTTTAAAGCAGTTCAAGCTGCAGTAATTCGGGGCGGCGGCAACCCGAATATTGGCGGTACGAGGTTCAATGATGTTAGCGGGCATTGGGCCGAGAAGTTTATCGAAGCTTTGGCGGCGGCGAATATAATTAGCGGTTTTCCTGATGGTTCTTTTGGACCCGATCGAATTTTAAATCGAGCTCAATATGCGTCGCTGTTGGTGAGGGCTTTCAGTCCGGTTCCGAAATCGCCTGCTACTAATTTTGTTGATGTTTCTGCGAGTTTTTGGGCGAGAAGCGCGATCGAACGTGCCAATCGCGGCGGGTTTTTGTCGGGGTTTCCTGGGTTGAAATTCGGACCGAATCAAAATTTGACTAAGACTGAGGCGATCGTATCTTTAGTTAACGGTTTGGAACTTAAGGGCGGGAACGCCGATAACCTGAAAATTTACTCCGATCGCTCTCAAATTCCTAACTATGCTTTGAATGCAGCAGCGACAGCAACTGCTTTGAAGATTGTGGTTAATTATCCGGCGCGCGATCGGCTGGCACCTTTGCGGGAGATTACTCGCGGCGAGATTTCTGCTTTGATTTACCAGGCGCTGGTAGCGAGAAATCGCGCCAAGCCGATCGACTCTCCTTATATTGTCGTTGTTTAGGTTGTTAGTTGCGCTTTGATTTGCCAAAGCGCAACAGAAAATTTACTAATTATTTGCGTTGTTTCCTTCATTTTTTCTTCAGATTGTTAGATTACCATCTCCAATCTAAAGCAGCATAATGACTGAGCTGCGGAATTTATAATATCGTGTTGGGCTAATTACTTGTAAGATAGTCATTGCGATAGTCGCGAAGTGAAGTGCAGCACGAGGGGTGTCGGGAAATTGTCTGTTCGGCTATTGCTAGCTTCACTTAACTGCCAGCATTCGATCGAACGCGATAAGTAAGTTTACCAAATTAATCTTAAGAGCAGCAAGACCTAAAAGCTTGCTGTCGGACCATTCAAGCGATTTGCGATTTTTGATTTGCGATTTGCAATTGGGGAATTGGGGATTTACGATTTGCGATTTTTGATGCGCGATTGGGGGATTGGGAGGATTTTTCCTTTTGCCAACGAAGATCGTGACAACTGTCAACCCTTCGACAAGCTCAGGGCAAGCTGTCAACTCTCAACTCTTCCTTCTTACTTTTTCCTTCTGAGGAATGACGAATGAAATACGGATAATTCATCCGTGTATCCGTGTTATCCGTGTCGTGCCTTCCTTCTTCTTAATTCAATAGGCAATTTAAATGGGCGATCGGCAATTAGGCCAAATGTACAATTGCCGATCGCGTCACTTAGTGCCATATTGTATATAAAATATTGTCAATTTCCCGACAGTTGAGAAAATATGCACTATCGCTCCAAAAGGTTAAACCCTAGCTACGCAAATCCACTGAACTCGATCGCTCTCCTCAGTAGATTTACATATTTTTAAACATAAAGATTAGAAATGATGTACCCAAAAATTATCAAGCCAATTCCTGAATTAATATCTAGCAGTCAAACCGCTGTTATCTAAAACTTAGCTGAATTTAACAAGGTTAAAAATATGGCAATCTACACAGTAATTGGTTTGATATATCTGGCTGCAGGCATTCTATCTGCCGATCGCACTCGCAGGTTAAAAGCAGTTGTTAGCAGTCAACCATTAAAGGCAATCGCCTCGGTACTTTTACTTTGGAATGCGATCGCGGTGCAGGTTGTATCGATCGGCTTAACATCGGCGACAAAAGGCTGCAACTTATACTGCAAGAAAATCAACAGTAACTTTTTAGGAGTGAAAAATATTTTTTTGTTGGCGGCGCGCGTGCTGCAAAAAGCTGTTAGCGGCATCCTCAACGATCGCCAATCCAGTCAAACCGATATCTACCGCTTTTTTAACCTGTCGCCAGATATACTGTCCGTTATCGGTTTTGACGGTTACTTCAAGCAGTTAAACCCAGCAGCCGAAGCAATCCTCGGCTATTCTGTAGCAGAAATGCTCGATCGAAAGTCGATCGATTTCGTGCATCCTGACGATCGCGAAGCTACTTTAAAAGAACTTGCAATTATTGCAGCGGGGAATTCTAACGTTTATTTTGAAAATCGGTGGCGGTGCCAAGACGGTTCTTACAAATGGCTGGCTTGGACTGCGAATTCTTCTCCTGCGGAAGAATCAATTTATGCTGTAGCCCGCGACATCAGCGATGCCAAAAACATTGAAAAATCGCTGCAAGAAAAGTTAGATCTGCTGTACAGTTCGATCGACAGCACTAGCGATGCCATTTACGTCAAAGATTTGCAGGGTCACTACATAGTTGTTAATGCTAAAACAGCAAGTATTTTAGGAAAAGAAAAGTCAGAAATCACCGGAAAAACCGATCGGGACTTGCTGCCGGCAGAAATTGCCGATCGACTGATAGAAAACGATCGGCGCATCATCGCCAGCGGAATTGAAGAAACAATCGAAGAAATTATTTCAGAAAAAGGCAGGATCGATACCTATATTGCGACCAAAACTCCCCTGCGCGATCTATCGGGAAAGATAATCGGTATGTGCGGCATTTCTCGGAATATTAGCGATCGCAAAATAGCAGAAGAACAACTGTGGAAGCAAAAAGAATTTTTGCGCAGCATCTACGACGGCGTAAACTACATGATTTTCGTCGTAGATATCGATGAAGGCGGAGAATTTCGCTATGTCGGCTGGAATCCACCAGTAGAGTCAACCAGCGGAATTAGCAGCGATCGAGTATGCGGTAAAACTCCAGCAGAACTTTTCCCGGCGGTTGTAGCAGACTTTTTCTACCAAAAATTAACTGCGTGTGTAGCAGCAGGCTGTTCGATTTCTCACGAAGAAACAACCCTAAATTATAACGGGAAAGAAACCTGGTTGATGACAACTCTAACTCCGTTGCGGGACGAATCGGGAAAAATTTATCGCATTGTCGGCAGTTCCACAGACATTACAGAACGCAAACAAGCAGAAGCACAATTGCGCGAACAAGAAGAGTTTTTAAACAGCATTTACAACAGCGTTTCTCAGATGATTTTTGTAGTAGATGTCTGCGAAGGCGGAGAGCTTCGCTATGCCGGCTGGAATGCAGCGTCAGAAGCCTCTACAGGAGTCAGCAGCAGCGACGCCAAGGGCAAAACTCCCGAAGAGATTTTTCCCCCAGAGGTAGCAGCAGATTTTCGGCAAAGATACTCGGACTGTCTGTCGGCAGGAAGTTCAATTGCTTACGAAAATGGGGCTGTTTTTAACGGTGTAGAAAGCTGGTTTGTAGTAACTTTAACTCCGCTGCGCGATGCTGCCGGCAATATCTACCGCATGATCGGCAATACGACAGATATTACAGAACGCAAACAAGCCGAGGCAGCCTTACAAGAAAGCCAGCATTTTGTACAGAAAATTGCCGATGCTACTCCGAATATTCTCTACCTCTACGACGATATCGAACAGCGAAATGTTTACAGCAATCGCGAAATCCTTACGATATTGGGCTATTCGATCGCAGAAGTTCAAGAAATGGGCAGCAATCTGCTGCCTGCCATCATTCACCCCGATGATTTCGCTAACATTCCTAAATATTGGCAGCTATTAGAAGCTGCACCAGATGGTGAAGTTGTTGAATGGGAATATCGCATCCGCAACAAACAAGGTGATTGGCGCTGGTTAGTTAGCCGAGAAATCGTATTTAGCAGGACGGAATCGGGCAAGATCCAGCAGCGTCTCGGTACTGCTACTGATGTTACAGAACGCAAACTAGCAGAACAGGCTTTAGCAGAACAATTGAAACTTTCTGTATTTACAGCAGATGTGGGAATTTGTCTGACTCAGAATCAAACTTTGCGGGTAACTTTGCAAAACTGTTGCGATGCCGTGGTGCGCCATTTGGATGCTGCTTTTGCTAGGATTTGGGTTTTGAACTCCGAGGAAAATGTACTGGAACTGCAAGCTAGCGCGGGGCTTTACACTCATATTAACGGCGCTCACAGCCGAGTTGCTGTAGGGCATTTAAAGATTGGTTTAATTGCCAAAGAACGCATACCTTATCTGACTAATGAGGTGTTGGAAGACGATCGGATCGGAGACAAAGAATGGGCGCAACGGGAAGGAATGGTTGCTTTTGCCGGATATCCGCTAATTGTTGACGAGCAATTGGTGGGAGTAATCGCGATGTTTTCGCGCCAGAAATTGAACGAATCAACCCTGATTGCTTTAGCCTCGGTAGCAGATACGATCGCCCTAGGAATTAAGCGCAAACAAACAGAAGAAGCCCTCGCCCAACAACAGCAAACTTTGAGGGCAATTATTGATAACGCTCCGATTTGGGTGTGGCTGTCAGATCCTGCAGGCAAGATGTTGTTGGTTAACAAAACTTTTTGCGAAGCTGTGAACGTTTCCGAAGCAAAATTTTTGGCTGCATCTCATTATTCAGAAATTTTGGGAGTAGAAGCATCTGCTAATTGCATGACATCTGACTTGCAAGCGTGGAATCAAAATACAGTTTGTTATTCTGAGGAAATTCTACAGCTTGCCGATGGTAACTTTCACAATATGGAGGTGATTAAAACACAGGTAAAAGATGTTAATGGCAGCGCGATCGGCTTAGTTGGTTTGGGTTTGGACGTAACGGAACAAAAAGAAGCTCAACGGAATTTGCAAGATTCGGAAGCCCGATTCCGCAAGTTAGCGCAACAAGAAGCGCTGGTGAATCAGTTAGCTAGCAACATCCGCCAATCTTTAGATTTTGATACTATTTTAGCAACCACCGTGCAGCAGATTCGCGAGTTGCTGCAGCTCGATCGCTGCCTGTTTATTTGGTATTTACCCGAGGTTTCTCCGCCCGCTTGGAATGTGACCTACGAGGCAAAAAATGCCGATTTGCCATCGCTTTTGGGTTTGTATCCTGCCGAGTTAACTGGTTCTCATGCCCAGCGGTTCGCTAATTTAGAAATAATCTCGATCGATGATACGGAGACATTAACAGATCCAGTAGAACGGGAATTTTTCATCTCTATAAAAATCAAGTCTCTACTGAGCATTCCGGTCCATACAAATTCAGGTAAAATTGGCGCGATCTACTGCAGTGCTTGCGGCACATTGCGACAGTGGAAAGACGAAGAAAAAGAACTGTTAATCGCAGTAGGAAATCAATTGGCGATCGCGATAAATCAAGCGGAACTTTACGAAAAATCCCGCCTTGCAGCCGCCGAAGCCAAAGCAGCAGCAATGCAACAAAAATTGCTCAACCAGCTAGCAAGTCAAATCCGCGCTTCTCTCGATTTCGATACTATTTTAGCAACTACAGTGCAGCAGGTTCGCGAGTTGCTGCAGCTCGATCGGTGTTTGTTTATTTGGTATTTGCCCGATGCTGCGCCGCCTGCTTGGAATATCGTCCACGAATCTAAAAATGGTAGCTTGCCCTCGCATTTGGGTTACTACCATGCCGATTTGACGGGGCTTTTGTCGCAAAAGATAGCTAATTTAGAAATTTATCAAGTAGATGACGTGGCAACTTTAAGCTGCACTGCTGAACGCGAATTCTTTTTGCAGGTAGGTTATAAATCTGTGTTGGATTTGCCGGTGAAAAGTGCGAGGGGTTTAATCGGCGTACTGGGCTGCGTTTGTTCGAGCGAAGTACACCAATGGACGGCCGACGAAGTGGATTTGCTGGTAGCAATTGGCGACCAATTGGCGATCGCGATCAATCAAGCGGAACTCTACACTCAAAGCGTCGATTCAGCCCGAATAGCGCGAGAACAAGCCGATCGATTAGAAGGCACTTTGTGCGAACTCCAGCAAGCGCAAACTCAACTGGTGCAAGCGGAAAAAATGTCTAGCCTCGGTCAAATGGTAGCAGGAATTGCCCACGAAATCAATAACCCGGTCAGCTTTATTTTCGGCAATCTCACCTACACGGAAGAATACACCGGACATATTATGAAACTCCTGCAAATGTACCGCGAGGAATATCCGGCACCGTCTCCTGCGATTCGGCAAGAAATTGAAGCGTTAGATTTAGATTTCTTGCTCGACGACTTGCCGAAAATGCTATCTTCGATGCAGGTAGGAGCAACTCGCATTCGAGATATCGTGCGGAGTTTGCGAACTTTTTCTCGCCTCGACGAATCTGAGATGAAAAAAGTTGACATTCGCGAAGGTATAGATAGCACTTTGATGATTTTAGAACACCGCCTCAAAGCTCAGGGCGATCGAGCTGAAATTCAAGTTGTTAAAGAATACGGGGAATTGCCCTCAGTGGAGTGCTATGCCGGACAGTTAAATCAGGTATTTATGAATATTATTGCCAATGCTATTGATGCTTTGGAGGAGGCTGAAAAAACTTCGGTAACTATCCGTATCCGAACAGAGGTAGAAGATAATTTCGCAGTAATTCACATTGCTGATAGCGGTACTGGCATCGCGAATGAAGTCAAGCAGCGAATATTCGACCCGTTTTTTACTACCAAGCCGATCGGTTCTGGAACTGGCTTGGGTTTAGCGATTTCTCACTCTATTGTTGTCGAAAAACATAAAGGTAAACTGCTCTGCATTTCCGCACCGGGAAAAGGTACTGAGTTTATAATTAAAATTCCTATTTGCTGTCAAACCAGCAACTCATTTTTATAAGACCGATATCGTGTCCGATCGATTACACTAATAAAAACCGTTTGTAGAGAGAACTTCAGTCGGCAGATCGGAGGATTAAAGTCCTTATTACAAACCTTATTTATTGCGATCGTTCGATCGAAACATTCAGAAACCGGGTTTTGTCCCAAAATCCTGCGTTGCAGCCGACAGTTTGAGTAAAAACCCGGTTTCTTTGGCCTTAATGAATACCTTCCAGATTAATTATTTAATTTTTCAGACCGATCGCAGTTACAATCGTCCACGCATCTACTAACAGCAACAGCAGCGTAAATCCGAGCAAAATTAAATACATCCAAGGTTGCGACAACGGACGGACATATCTGGTATCAATCCCGGTTTTTGCTTCTACCAAACCGACTAACTTGGCAAATCCAGCGACTCGCATCGGCAGTAAATAAGCTTCTCCAGATTGACTTAAAAAATAGTAAACCAAACCGCCTTGACCGGTCGATCGGGGTTTGAGGGCTTTTATTTCAGTCCAAGGGAGAAACCAACCTTTGCGGAACCAATGAGGAAACCAATTCGGATACGTGACTTGAATTCCTTTTTCACTCGCAATTACTCTTTCGCATAACACCCCGTACAAACCGACAGCGCCGACAGCAATTCCCCCCCACAGCAAATTTGAGGGAACCGTCGATGCAGTTGCTTCTGACAAAAAAGGCAGGGGAATTGTTAAAGCTGCGTACAAACTTAAAAGTGTAATTCTAATTAAGGGAGAAAGGCGAAATGTAGCCGACTCAAATGTTGCGGTAGAAGATGAAGGAGATTCGATCGAATTTTCTGACATGATTAAAAGTTGACAGTTGACAGTTGGTAAGGAGTTTTGAGTTTTGAATTTTGAGTTTTGACAGTTCTAAGGAGTTTTGAGTTTTGAATTTTGACAGTTCTTTATTCAAAACTCAAAACTTAAAACTCAGAACTTCCCATCTTCCCTCTGATTCTTCCTTTTTGCTTAAAAATTGTAACCATACAAAACCAGCCCTGACAAATTTAACTGAGGGCTGGTTTTGTACAAAATTCATTTGTTAAACAGAAAAGTTATCGATCGAAAACCCCCAGCAATTTCTGTTGAATTCTCGCTCCCCGCATCGGCTGTCAATTTCAATCGACTGCTGTTAGCGCAGGTACGGTAAAAGATTCTGGGGTTTCTCTCGATTTGAGGCGGCCTGTATTTGCTGGGCGATCGCTGCGAACTTCCTGTCTCGATCTGCTGCTAGAATTTGCTTCTGAAGCAGAACCTTCACTAATCTGCAAGCGATCGCAAGGAATTTTATCGGACAAAATTGCACTGGCCATCATTCCGGTGTGAATTTCTAGCACGGCTGCTGACATCGCCTCAAACACTAACCGCTGTCCCGGAAACACCACGCGCTCGAAATACCAGTTGGGGATGTTTGCAATCCGAGCAATCTGAATCTGACTCGTGGCATTAACGTAGCAGCACACAATCTTGCTGTCAGTATCTGAAGAAGGAATCGGGTCAAGTATTTGAGCCATAACTGCTGAGGAGCCTTGTCTAAAAGTTTTGGTTATATTCTCAAGCTAACACTAGGCGATCCCCATATGTTGTAAAGCCGACTACCAACGCTTTAACACAGTCCGGATCGATTGCGCCTTTTTAGCAGAATATTAGCCGATTTTTGACTCTCATAGCTCGTTTTGCGCTCTAAAACCCTGAATTTGGTGGAAAATTACCTGTTTTCGGCTGTTATCGCTTGCGGGTGCCAACTCTCTATGCTTTGTGTAGGTTCATTAAAATTCAAATTATTTAATATTAAGTTTGCGAATTTTAGAGAAATTGTAAAGTTATATTAAAAGAATATTAAAATGATGGAAAAGATGTTGTTTTAGGATGTTACAGATTGTGGAAAACCGAGTCCTGTACGTTCGCCTCCCATGCAATCCGATCTTCCCGATCGGAGTTGTGTACCTTTCGGATCACCTGCACAAGCTGTTTCCCGATGTCGCACAGCGGATTTTCGATTTGGGTGCCGTGCCGCCCTTAGATTACGCGAAAGCCTTGGATGCCAGTATCGACGAATTTCAGCCGACGCTGCTGGTTTTCTCTTGGCGGGACATTCAGATTTACGCGCCCGTGGGCGGTAGAGGTGGCAATCCCCTGCAAAATGCCTTCGAGTTTTACTACGCGACAAATCCCTTCATCAAATTCCGGGGTGCCTTGGGCGGGCTGCGTTTGGCAGTATCTTACTATACCGAACTCTGGCGCAATCTGGGACTGATTAAACGGGGATTGCAGCGAGCCCGCAAATACCGTCCCGAAGCGAGGGCTGTAGTGGGCGGCGGCGCTGTCAGCGTCTTTTACGAACAGTTGGGGCGCAGTTTGCCAGCCGGGACTGTAGTTTCGGTGGGCGAAGGCGAGGCGCTGCTGGAGAAGCTGCTTCGGGGCGAGGATTTGAGTCAGGAAAGGTGTTACGTGGTAGGGGAAACTGTGCCGCGCGCGAAGCTGATTCACGAAAAACCGGCCCCCATTGAAAAAACTGCCTGCAATTATGAGTACATCGAGAGCATTTGGCCGGAATTCTCATATTATTTGCAGGATCTCGATTTTTACATCGGAGTGCAAACCAAGCGCGGCTGCCCTCACAACTGCTGTTACTGCATTTATACGGTGATTGAAGGCAAGCAAGTGCGAATCAATCCGGCGGATGAAGTGGTAGCGGAGATGCGACAATTGTACGATCGAGGTATCCGCAATTTTTGGTTTACCGACGCGCAATTTATCCCCGCCCGCAAATTCATCGACGACGCTGTAGAATTGCTGCAAAAAATCATTGATGCGGGCATGAATGACATCCATTGGGCAGCTTACATCCGCGCTGACAATCTCACGCCGGAATTGTGCGATTTGATGGTCAAAACGGGGATGAATTACTTTGAAATCGGCATCACTAGCGGTTCGCAGGAACTGGTGCGCAAAATGCGGATGGGCTACAATTTGCGAGTTGTTTTGGAAAATTGCCGCGATTTAAAAGCTGCCGGTTTCAACGATATAGTTTCGGTGAATTACTCGTTTAATGTCATTGACGAAACCTTTGAAACCATCCGGCAAACTATTGCTTACCACCGGGAGTTAGAGCGGATTTTTGGAGCCGATAAAGTAGAACCTGCGATTTTCTTTATCGGGTTGCAGCCGCACACGATTTTGGAAGAATACGCTTTCAAAAAGGATATCTTACAACCGGATTACGATCCGATGAGTTTGATGCCTTGGACGGCGCGCAAGTTGCTGTGGAATCCCGAACCTTTAGGTTCATTTTTCGGTGAAGTTTGTCTGGCAGCTTGGCAGCGAAATCCCAATGATTTCGGCCGCGAAGTGATGGCAATTTTGGAGGAAAGATTGGGCTGTGCCGATTTGGAAGAAGCTTTAACTTCGCCAGTTGAAGTTAAGGACAAACAATTGGCTGCGGTTAGTTGATTTCCAGGTTCGTAGTGAAGACTTCAGTCTTTCCTCTAAGGACTAAAGTCCCCACTACGAACCTAAATTTTGTTAGAGATATCAATATCTAGAATCAGAGGATTTTTGTACTGGCGATCGAAACGAGCGGTCAGAAACCGGGTTTTTTACGACAATATTTTACACTCATCCAAAGATTAGATAAAAACCCGGTTTCTTTGGTATTAATGCGTCAGTCTCAAAACGATCGCAAATAGCAGCGAAAAGTTATGACATTTATCGATCCTCGAACTAATTTTGCATTTAAAAAAATCTTTGCTTCCGAATCAAGCAAGCCGATTCTCATCAGTTTTTTAAATGCGCTGATTTATGAAGGAAATGAAACGATCGAAGATTTGCAAATTATCGATCCGTACCAATCGGGGCAAGTTTTAGGTTTGAAAGACTCGTATTTAGATGTCAAAGCCACCCTCGATAACGGGACGATCGTGATTATCGAAATGCAAGTTTTGTATGTTAAAGCTTTTGAAAAGCGGATTGCTTACAATGCAGCCAAAGCTTACGGAAATCAACTCATGCAGGGCAAGGGCTACTTACAATTAGACCCGGTAATTGCTGTAACAATTACAGATTTTATTTTGTTTCCTAACACAAATAAAGTAATTTCGCGTTTTTCTTTTATAGAAGAGGAGGAACATTTTGATTATATTTGTCCGACAATGACGCTGATTTTTGTGGAATTACCGAAATTCAATAAATCTCTTGACGATCTGGAATCTCTAGCCGACAAATGGATTTATTTTATCAAAGAAGCACCTAATTTGGAAATGGTTCCAGAATCGCTGGAAACAACTGCACCAATTCAGCAAGCTTTTGGTATTGCTAATACTGTGAACCTCAGCAGAAAGGAATTAGACCAACTGGAAGCAGAGGTATTTTATTTACAAGATCAACAAAGATTCAGGCAAGAAGCTTTAGAAACCGGATTAGAGCAGGGATTGCAGCAGGGATTACAGCAGGGATTGCAGCGGGGTCAAAGTAATACTGTGATGCGTTTACTGGAGCGAAAATTGGGCAGTTTAGATGAGTCAATTCAAGCTATAATTGTACAGTTATCTAGCGATCGACTGGATAGTTTAGCCGAAGCTTTACTGGATTTTAGTAGTGTTGAAGATTTGATTAATTGGTTGCAATAAATGCTCGATCGCCCTTAAAAACTTATGGTGCGCACTGCGCACCTTACAGTATTGACTTGAATATTAGCCAAGAGGTTGCCTAATCCCGACCTTTGGGCCAATTAGTCGCCGCGATTTAATTCGGTATTTGAGAGAGGTTGGTTTTGACTGAGATCTTGCAGCAATGTCAATTGGGAATTTTTCGTGGGGTTGGGGCGGGTTTATTTAACCTATTTGCTGCGTTTAAATATGTTGGCGAACCCGCC
>JALOON010000054.1 GCA_025454405.1 Oscillatoriaceae cyanobacterium Prado104
ACTGTCGGGAGTGTTGAGTTTTGAGTTTTGAGTTTTGAATTAAGAAATGTCTTTAACTCAAAACTCAAAATTTAAAACTCAAAACTTTTCTGAACTGTCCCAGGTCAACTGTCAACTGTACGGGTAGCTGATCCAACCGCATCAATGCGCGAGTCCTAACCATGAACCTTATCTAATCATATATAGCCATTTAGTGATTCTTATTGTAATGTAACTTTACATTACTGGAGAAGAATGCTTGAGTCCGATCGCGAACCAACCAGATTTCAAGGCTTTTCAGCTTTTTTAGCCCTCTAACAATCAAAATAAGTATAAATACGGACTTGCCAAGTCGTTCAGAGAATGATACCTATATTACATAGCCATTTAGTTATGAACTGATAGGTAAGTTATGGTCGCATCGCTCAACGCTCCTCAACCTGAATTTCAGCGCCCCGGCATTAAAGCGCCCGTGAAGGAAACATTGTTAACGCCTCGCTTTTACACGACAGACTTTGAAGCAATGGCGAATTTAGATCTATCTTCGCAGCAGAAGGAAATCGAGGCGGTGCTGCAGGAGTTGCGATCGGACTACAATCGATATCATTTTGTCCGCGACGAGGAATTTGAGAAGAGTTGGGCAGAAATTCCCGAAGTAACTCGCAACGCTTTTGTTGATTTTTTAGAACGTTCTTGTACCTCGGAGTTTTCGGGCTTTCTACTGTTTAAAGAATTGTCGCGCCAACTGAAAACTCGCCAGCCGTTACTAGCAGAAGCATTTCAGTTATTGGCGAGAGATGAAGCGCGCCATGCTGGTTTTTTAAATAAATCGATGGCGGATTTTAATTTGTCGCTAGATTTAGGTTTTTTAACCAAAAATCGCACCTATACATTCTTTAAGCCGGAGTGGATTATTTACGCGGTTTACCTGTCAGAAAAAATTGGTTATTGGCGCTACATCACTGTTTTTCACCACATTCAGAAGCATCCTGAATTTCAATATTATCCCCTGTTCCGTTATTTTGAAAGCTGGTGTCAAGACGAAAACCGTCACGGGGATTTCTTTAAGGTTTTACTGCGATCGCAGCCGCAAATGTGGCAAACATGGCAGGGCAGACTGTGGGCGCGTTTCTTCTTGTTGAGCGTGTTTGTGACTCACGCTTTAACGGTGTACGAACGGGCAGATTTTTATGAAACTCTAGGTTTGGACGCTGGAGAATACAACGATATTGTAGTCCGCAAAACGAATCAAACATCAGGGCGGGCATTTCCTGTAATGTTAGATACCGAGCATCCTGACTTTTTCCCCGGTTTGAAAAAATGCTCGGATCTCAATCAACAACTAGCAGAAATTGAGAAGAGCGCTCGCCCTGCTTGGTTGAAGAAAATTCAGAAATTGCCGTTAATTGTCGGTATTTTCGGGAAATTTATCCGCTTGTATTTCATCCCGCCTGTTGATGCAGAACAGTTGCGATCCCAAGTGCATTAAAGCTGATATCTTGCAGCATTCTCAATAACCAAACGAGAAACCGGGTTGCTGACGGAAAATCTCGGGTTTTAGGCAAAATCTTAACCAGAAACCCGGTTTCTGACATTGGTGCAAGATGTGAGTTAAAGCGAATCGGAGATTGCGGTCAGAATAGCTAGCAAAAATATTGTCTTGGAATGAGTACCAAACCCGGGTTTAAGAGACCTGTTTGGTACTATTTTTTGTTACTGGTGGTTGTTACATCCCCTGGCATTTATTGATGGGGATTCCCCTCATGCCTCCTGGCTGATGCCTCCTGCCTCCGGAATAACGGACTTCGCTGCAAATCGCAAATCGCAAATCTCCAATCCAAAATTGAATGGTTTTGCACTCGATATGAGATAATTACCTCACTCTAGCTCGATCGCGAGATCCCGACATTCCCCTTCAGGGCAGGACGATCGGGATTAATCCGCGACTGGGATAATTTACACGCAGTCCGATCGCAGTTTTTCGACAGGACTTGCGCCTCAAGAGCAAAACAACCGGGTTTTGTACCGGCTGCTTTGGTCTCGCTCGATTATTTTCGCAAAAAAATCGGTTCCGGCGCAAGTTCAGTTAACATCTTCCAATTTTCTCAAATCTCAGTCAAGCAAACCTAGATTGCTGTTGCATAGAGATTGACTTAAGTGTCAAATAGTTGGCTAAACTTATTCACAGCTAACCACCGAGAGGAAGTTGTATAGCGCAGGAAGTAAACGCCGAACCGCGATTAAAAACAGTTTGAGTCAGGTTTGGGTAAGTTTTATTAAGCAGAGTACGAGTAAGTCCTGAAAGATCGGGTACTGCTATCCCATCAGGCTAGAGCAATTAAACGAAAAAAATCTCCTTTACCCAATCGATAACTTCTGTGTTAGAAGCCTTCGTATTTGCCACAATATTGTGCGGTTTTTTTGGAATAATTTTCAAAAAAAATCTGCTCATGAAAATCGTCGCTATGGATGTCATGAGTACCGGAGTGATAGCTTATTACGTGTTGGTAGCCTCGCGCAATGGCTTGTTTACTCCGATTTCTACAGACCCCGAAAATGCCCAAAAAATTGCTTACGCCGATCCGGTTCCGCAAGCGGTAATCTTGACAGCGATCGTCATTGGTTTTTCAATTCAAGCTTTAATGCTAGTCGGAGTCATGAAGCTATCGCGGGATAACCCGACCCTAGAAAGCAACGAAATTGAGAAAAACAATACGCCATGAATACAATTACGATCGCCTGGATTGGCTTGCCATTTTTTATTGGGTTTGTAATTTTTATATTTCCCAAACTCGATCGATATCTCTCGCTGTTGATGGCCTTTGCTTCGGCTGCTTATGCCTTAAAGCTATCTGTCGAACAGCCGCTGACACTGACATTACTCAACCATTTTGGTGTCGTATTGGAGGTCGATCAACTCAGTGCCTTCTTTATCTTGACCAACGCGCTAGTGACAGCCGCTGTCATTATTTATTGTTGGAACAAAGACAAAACAGCTTTTTTTTACGCCCAAACTATCATCCTCCACGGCAGCATTAATGCCGCCTTTGTTGGCTCGGATTTTGTCAGTTTGTACGTCGCCTTAGAAGTCAGCGGAATTGCTGCATTTCTGCTAATCGCCTATCCCCGCACCGATCGATCGATTTGGGTTGGCTTGCGCTATCTTTTTGTCAGCAACATCGCCATGCTGTTCTATTTAGTAGGCGCAGTGTTAGTTTATCAAGCCAGCCATACATTTAGTTTTGCCGGCTTGCGTCAAGCCCCCGTCGAAGCTGTTGCTTTGATTTTCCTGGGATTGTTAGTCAAAGGAGGAGTTTTTGTCTCGGGATTGTGGCTGCCGCTAACTCACTCCGAATCCGAAACCCCCGTATCCGCCTTGCTTTCGGGAGTTGTCGTCAAAGCGGGCGTCTACCCCCTGATGCGCTGCGCGCTGATAGTGGAAGAACTCGATCCCGTCATCCGCATCTTTGGCGTGGGGACGGCGCTGTTAGGCGTTTTCTACGCTGTCTTTGAAAAAGATACTAAGCGGATGCTAGCTTTTCATACGGTTTCGCAGTTGGGCTTTGTCCTCGCTGCACCGGAAGTCGGGGGCTTTTACGCGCTGACGCACGGCTTGGTAAAATCGGCACTTTTCCTAATAGCAGGAGCCCTACCAAGTCGCAACTTCAAAGAATTGCAATACAAGCCGATCGATTTTCCAGTTTGGGTAGCTTTAGTTGCAGCCAGTTTTTCAATTTCCGGCTTTCCCATGCTATCAGGTTTTGGGGCAAAAGTATTGACCATGAAGAATCTGTTACCCTGGCAAATTATCGGGATGAACCTGGCCGCTTTGGGAACAGCAATTTCCTTTGCTAAATTCATCTTTCTCCCCTTCCAGAAACAAGAAAAACCAGCCGGAAAAAATCTCGGATCTGGTTTCTGGGCCGCAGTCATCATGTTAATCGGCGGGTTATTTGTGGCAAACGTCGTTTATTTCGAGGCATATTCGATCGGGAATATCATCAAACCCCTCGCTACCATTGCCTGCGGTTGGTTGGCTTATTGGGTAATTTTTCGGCGTACAATCCTTAAATTACCGCGCGTGCAGGAACAATTCGACCATCTCATGGGTGCCATGAGTCTGATGTTAATCCTCATATTCTGGATGGTGTGGGCATGATCGGACATCTCATTTTGCGACTGAGCATTTGGTTTTTGCTCACCGCCAATTTCACTTTAGAAAATATCATCATTGGTGTCCTCATCGCTGTTTTATTGCCGCGCAGCTACACCAA
Source organism: Oscillatoriaceae cyanobacterium Prado104 (assembly GCA_025454405.1). GTDB lineage: Bacteria > Cyanobacteriota > Cyanobacteriia > Cyanobacteriales > Microcoleaceae > Microcoleus. Next base: position 4,254 of record JALOON010000054.1, read on the forward strand.
GCGAGACTCCATCAAGGAATTGCTGCAGGTGCTTTGGAAAATCGTCCTGGCGGTTCCTCAGGCTTATATGGAGGCATTTGAAATGCTGTTTCGTCCCCATAATGAAGAAGAAATCGTGCTGGAAAAAGTGCGACCCAACCGCTCTTCCCGACTGATATTTTTGGATGTATTTCTCATCACTTTCACGCCAAAAACCATTGTTGTGAAATACCGCGAAGATGGTTGGTACGAAGTCCACGTAGTTAAACGGGGGAAAAATTCATGAATGTATTCATCATGAACTTAGTGCTAGTTGCCATGATTTTGGCACTGCTAATTCCCCTTTACGAAGCTTGGAAAGATGAGGATATCTGGCAAACTTTGCTAGCTTTTGCCAGCGTTTCAACCAAAACAGCTATCATCACTCTCTTTGTTTCTGTATTGCGCGATGACTGGATGGTTGGAGTTGTCGCAGTCATCATTCTGAGCGTGGGCAATGCTTCCTTAATGCTGCTATCCCACATTATTAAACGCATGAGTTCCACTCGATAAATAACCTATGATTGATATCTTGAGTTACACCTGCTTTGCCATTGGCATCGTCTTCTGGTTTTGGGGAACATCTTACCTGCTAGGCAGGCGATCGGTCTTGTACAAACTGCACAGTCTTTCCGTAGCAGATACCCTCGGTTCGATGATTATTATCGTCGGGTTGCTGTTAAAAATTCCCAGCGATTGGCCGTTGTTAATTCTTGCCATAATTTGTTTGGCAATTTGGAACACCATGTTGGGATATGTATTGGCTTACTGTTCTGCTGATGGGGGTAACAATGAACGATCCATACGTTAACGATAGCTATATCTACGTGCTAGTCGCCCTGCTGCCTTTGATTTCATGCATGGTGATGTTTCAAGTCAATCCCTACCATGCCCTGGCTTTACGGGGTCTTTTGGGCGCGGTAGCAGCGATGATTTATGCAGTGTTAGGGGCGGGAGATGTGGCGCTAACAGAAGCTTTGATGGGGACTTTACTGTCGATTACTTTGTATGCAGTGGCAGCCCGATCGTCCTTAGTATTAAATGTGGGCGTGTTGGAGGAAGAGTCGATCGCAAAAGGTGGCGAGAATTCCCATTTTCACCAACTGATCGATGACATCCGCGCCCTTGCAGGCAAACACCAGATGCGACTTGAAGTGATGCCTTACGCGAATCAACAGGCTTTACAACAAGCATTGATCGACAAAGAAATTCATGCTACCTGCGAGCGAAATAGCCGGCAATTACTGTCGATCGACCTTGCCAGCGAGATACCGCTTTACCACACCACAACGCGGGTGCAACGCATCTATGAAATCATGGAAAATGAACTTGCCCCCTCTGCGACAACTCTCACTTATATCAGCTTGCCCGAGATAATTGTTCCGAAATTAGAGGAGTCACCTTCATGAAAATCGGACTTATGAAATGGCTTTACATTCTGGCAGGAATAGCCTTGTTTTTCAAAATGATTGTCATCCCCCATGCCGCACCAAACTTATCGTTTTCGATAGTCGAGGCTGTGATTAAAGATTGCGGCGTACCCAATGCAGTTTCGGGGATTATTTTTAGAAACCGTTTGTACGACACAATTTTTGAAGTTGTGGTGTTTACGATCGCCATTTTAGGATGCAATTACCTGCTAAAAAATGAAAAGCCTTTTTGCTCGATCTATCAGTTTAACGATCGACCTTCGATCGTGCTAGCGCGTTTGGGCGCTACCATTTGCGCGTTAGTGGGAATCGAACTAGCAATTCGCGGTCATTTGAGTCCCGGCGGTGGCTTTGCGGCAGGCGTAGCGGGGGGAACTGCTATCGGGCTGGTGGCGATTACTTCTTCACCGCAAGCGATGCAGGACATTTACAAACGCTGGCGCGCTGCTACTTGGGAAAAAGTTTCGGTACTAATTTTCATTGTCCTGTCAGTAATTACGCTGTCTGGAGGGGAATTACCGCACGGAGTTTTAGGAACATTGTTCAGCGGCGGGATTTTACCATTGCTGAATATCTTAGTAGCAATAAAAGTTGCTTTGGGTTCTTGGGCAGTTCTTTTAGTGTTCGTTCACTATCGGGGATTGTTATAATTTCCCTGGAATGTAGGGTGCGCGCTGCGCGCCTTACATAATTGCATCACCCTTAAAAGCCTAATTTTTGATTTAAAATTTCTGGACCAACTTTATTGTTACTTTTTTTGCATTGAGATGGTAAGTAGCACTTTGTTCTAGCAATTCTCGTACAAAATGAGGTTTTTGAGCATTAAATAAGCTTAAAATATCTCGATATACATGACAAGCAATTTCATCATTTAAAACCCGGTTATGAATAATTATTGTCCATTCTGAAGCAACAATAATTAATTCCGGTACGACCTTAACAAAAGATTTAAGCTGTGCAGAAACTTCAAAAGATTCTAGGAAATGAATCAGACCAAACATGACTTCTGGTTGTTCGCAGCGATCGTCCAAAATTAAATGTAAATTTGGCAAATCTTCCTGATGGGGATTTTCTGCTAGTGCGACTAGAGCATTTTCAAAAGCTGTAACTTCTTCAGTCGATCGCATTAACTTATTTGCTGCTAAAACTTCGAGCTGACTCTTTTCTTTCATTAGCTATTGCTTCCTTTTTCAAAGAGTGCAGGTTTATGTTGCGTTGGGGCTGGGGTGAAGCATTCGGATATAAGTCTTTAAATCTATATCAAAAATTATCGCCCGAATGCTTCTCCCCTACAACAATTATTAAAGATTAGCTGTCAACTGTCAACCCTTCGACAAGCTCAGGGCAAGCTGTCAACTGTCAACTGTTTGATTTCTTCTTGTAAGTTCTCTACTAAATTATTTACTAACTCTAACTGGTACTGTTGCGCCTGCACATTTAACGGCTCTTTACTATCTTGAAAATTGATGATTTTTCCCGCTATTTCTTTGTAGTGTTGCAGCATGGAAAAAGTTTCTGTACTGAATTGAGTCAGATATTTTTTGGCAGCTTCGTTGCAAATTTGCTGGACTTCATTTAGATAAGCTGCTGGGGATTCTATCGGCTTTTCATACCCAGTTTGTTTGTTCAAAATATAGCTGGCACCGCCCACTACTGCGGCTCCCACAGGGCCGCCCAACAGCCAACCCAAACCAGTTGCGATCGCGACTGGTGCAACCTCACCATCCCTTGATTTTCTTACAGTAGGTGGCGGCGGCGGTAAAGTGATTTGCGGTACGGGAGGAAATGAAATTAAAAGTTCGATCGGCTTTTCTTTGCCAAAAAAATCGCAAGCTTTATCGATCCATTCTGCGACGGTTTGCTGCTGTTTTAAGACCTCTTGATTGAATTTGGTTTCCCAAAGATCGAACGTCCCTTCCTGAAGCGAGGCAGCCATTTCAGCTTGATAGCGCTGCAAAATCGTCGGCTGATAAAGCCAAATCTCGAAATCGGAAACGCTGGCTTGAAATCCTTGAGTTAGAAGTTTTTCAGCTTTTTGTTTGATTTCAATTTTGGCTTGTCGGGTTTGTTTTTCTGCTTCAATTTGTTCGACAACAGTTTGAGCTTTGGTTTGGAGGGATTGACAAATTTGCTTGGCGATTGCTGCTACTCGCGGCAACTTCACCGCCGTTTTTTCCTGTTGAAAGGCTGCGATGCTTTGCAAAGCCGATTCAAACATGGCAATTCCGGTAGTTTGGGCGGCTGCTACATCTCCTTTCAACCTCGCCCTCAAAGCGGGCAAAGCATCGACGCGGTAAATATTGCTGATGTTATTTGGCAAGTTCGATCGAAAGCTTTCGGCAACAAACAACAACCGATTGTAGACTTGCTTTTGGTCTTCCGGTTCGAGTAAATTGATAAAATTGGCAACAAAAACTACTGTGTTAATATTGCGATCGCTCAACCAATCTCTCAGGTTTTCTCGTTCGCCTAAAGTCATCAATTTGCGCGCATCAAGTACTTGCACGACTAAATCGGCAGTTAGCAATTTATCCCGCACTAAATCGTCTTGTGCTTCGCGATCGTTTGTTCCCGGCAAATCCAGCAATTCCACGCCTGTTTTGAGGAATGGATGGGGACAATAAACATTAACAGCCGCGACATCATCCCGCATTTTTCTCGCATCATCGAGGATGGCATACTGTTTCAAAACATCAGTACCGCTTTCGCTGATAATTGTGCCGTCTTTCAGGGTAATTTGCGCGCGCAATTCTTCGCCGTAGTTGACATAAATTGCAGCACCTGTAGTTGGTACAAGGTCGATCGGCAAACTGCGATTTCCGAGTAAGGCATTCAGCAATGTTGACTTGCCGTAATTGAACGGTCCGAAGACAGCTATTTGATAAGTTGGTTTGGCAATATAGTCGCAGATTGCTATTGTATCTCGGTAAAGTTGGGAGTTGCGATCGAGTTCGAGAATACCGAGGGCGGATTTGAGATGATTCGTTAAATTTTGATAGGTTTCCGATGGTTGCATATTATTTTATTCTCTTTTATCTAGGATAGCACTTGATGACATAGCTTTATCCTCCATTATTTATACTGCTAGTGAATTGTTCAGTTACTATTACCTTTTGCCACTTCCTATTAATACTCTACATCTTAAATATACCTCTTATTCCTTTGCTCTTGATTCGGCGGCGGGAATAACTTCAATCAGTCCCGTATGAAAAGCTGTATCGTAGGTAATAACTGGTAAATTTTCGAGTTCAGCTTGTGCCATAATCATCCAGTCAAACGGATCGCGGTGGGGAATAGGCAGGCTGCCAGCGCGAAGGGCATGGGCTGAAGTTATAGCTAGTTCGATAAATTGCGATCGGTGGAGGATTTGCGAATATTCCCCGACAATCTGTTTGACTTCGGGAAGTTTACCGATGCGATATTTGGTGGCTATTTCCCAGGCTGAAACAGTGCTGACAATGATATTAAAATCCGGGTTGCGAATGATGTCGCGGCATTGGGCATTGAGTTTGGGGTCGTCAAAGAGCCACCACAACAGGATATGGGTGTCAATGAGATAGCTTATTCCCATTGTTTGAGTTCCTCGAATGGTAGGGGTTCAAAAAAAGCATCACCGAGTTTTCCTGTCAGTAAACCAGGCGTGCGAGGCTGTGGCTGTTCTCGTCCTAATCCGAGGCGAAAGTAGTGAATCAAGTCATAGATTTCTGCAAGTTTGTCTTCGGGAATGTCTTGTAGTTCTTGAACGATCTTCTCAATTAGCATAAATCACACACTCCGATAGTTGCTGGTTAATCGCTCTTAAAACTCTCGCTCTTTTATCTAGAATAACACTGTCACAGCAAGTGCGATCGACCCGATCTTTCCCCTAGTGCAATATCGATCTGCCTTGCAACAATGTCTGGGGGTGCGCAGCGCGCACCTTACAATCGACTTCAACTAGCAGATGCTAAGAAACCTCGATATACCGATTCTATATCTTGCGATCGCGCCGCAACATCAGCTTCCAATTTTTTCAATCTTTCCAATTCAGCTTGAGAATTAATTTCCCGAGATTCCTTTTGTTGTAGCAAGTTATCCAACTCAGATTTCCGAGAGTTAATATCATCATTCATGCGATCGCTAACTTCTCTTTCGTAAACATCAAAACACTCTTTAACAGCATCGTGAATCGGCTGCCACTGTTCTTGTGCCACCCGCGGTAGGTGTTTTACCAACTCTTTTTTCATTGCCTTAACTAACTCTTTGCGAGCACCATCCGCTTGCAAAACACCAACACCCATCCCCAACAAAAGTAAATACAAAGGACCTAAAACAATCCCCGTAAAACTCGCAAGAATCGTACTGACACCGACTACAGTAATTAAATTGAGCAAGATATTTTTCCAATCAAAACCCGCGCCTGCCATTGCTACGCCCGCAAGATTTCCCTGCGCTAGCGAAAACAATCCCATCGCCCATTTTGCCCAAGCTGGCGAGTTATCTTCTGTCGAGTTGCTGGCTGATGGCGGTATTTTTTGTCCGGTGAGTTTTTCGGTGATTTTGTCAGTAATTTTCGTGTAAGATGCCCCGTAATTTGCCGCACTTTTTGATAGTTGAGTAAAGGCTGAATTCATCTCTTGTTCTGCGGTGAGAGTCCAAGCGGCAAGTTTGTCGTTGACATATTGCTCGAATGCTTGTCTGAGGGATGCTTCAAAGGCTTCTCGCCTGTTTTGGCTGAAGAAATCCATAAACTGAAGTTCGGGTTGATAGCGCAGGAAATCTGTTTCAAAGGTATGTTCTAAATTGAGCACAAAATTGCGGAAAGAATCTGCGATCGCCCGTGACTTACTATCTCTCATGCCGATGATTTCCTGTTTGAATTCATCGCGAATTTGAGTCAAATTTTTAAACTCCGGTTCGACTGACTCAATCTTCGATTTTAACTCATTGACATCGCGATCGAGCAAGGGCAAACGCCTCTCAACAGCTTCGCGGACGCGAGTAGCAATTTGACGGGATAAATTCCTTGCCGGACGCAATTGCGCGATCGCCCTTTCCTGAGTTAAAAATGTATTTAGCGCCGCCATAAACTCAGGAAAACCCGTACCGGACAAATCGGCATCGGCATTTTTTACCCGCAATCTCAACGCCTTAATTGAGGTAATGGCAAACACCCGTTCGTCATAAATATCGTGTCCTTCCGTCAAGCAATATTCAGCTAAGTTAGCTTTAAAAACTTTGTGCAATTTCCCTTCGGCTTCTGCCAATTCTTCCGGATCGTCTGGATCGATCAAACTTTCTCGCACTTGGTCCCAAGCATTGATCAGAAAGAAAACGCTCAATCCGCGGCCTTTAATGTAATTTTCCAGATAGCGTCTTTCGCCGAGAGTGCAAGGTTGAGTCGCCCTGAGAACGAACAAAATCGCGTGGCAATTGTTGATGTAACCGAGGGATAATTCATTGCGGGATTCTGTATCGTTTAATCCCGGACTGTCTACGATTTCGATGCCTTTTTCTAGCAGCGGCAAAGGATATTCGACTACGGCGCAGTCGATATCTGGAAATGCTGGTTTTTTCTCTTGTTCTAGGCGTTTTGCTTCAGCGGGGTCGATCGTGTAGTTTTGTTTGAAACTTTTAAAGTCGAGTTCTTTGGGGCTTTTGCCGTCGTTGAAATAAACGGTGACTTTTTTTGCGGAACCGTAGCGCAAAACTGTAAGCAAAGCGGTACAGGGATTGACATCGCTGGGCAAGAGATTTTCGCCAATTAAGGCGTTGAGAAAAGTGCTTTTGCCGCGCTTCATGTCGCCTAAAACTAAGAGTCTAAAGACGCCTTCGCGCAAATTTTTGCTGGCGGTGGTGGCATCTTCTAACTCTCTTTCTAAACCCAAACGACCGGATTTTTTTTCTGATTCTGATTCGGCTTGTTGCAGGGTTTCAACTAGCTTTTGCAGTCCGGCTGCTACGTCGGCGCGGGCTTTGGTAACTCGATCTAAATCATTGAGGAAATTTTCTGTTGCAATTTTATAGCTCATAATCTCTAGATTCGTAGGTTGGGTTGAAGAATGAAACCCAACCTTATATTGTCTTGGCGTTGGGTTTCTTGGTGCTGGTGTTTGCTGTTTGGTGTTGGTGTTGCTTTGGTGTTGGTGTTGCTTTGGTGTTGGTGTTGCTTTGGTGTTGGTGTTGCTTTGGTGTTGGTGTTGCTTTGGTGTTGGTGTCTTTGGTGTTGGTGTTGCTTTGGTGTTGGTGTTGCTTTGGTGTTGGTTGGTGTTGGGTTTCACTTCGTTCAACCCAACCTACGAAGTTGTTAATTGTTTAGGAATGTTTGATAGGTTGATTCGATTTTTTGTAATTCGGAATAAACTCCTGTATCGATATTTTTTAAGCGCTTTAATTCCGCTTCGCAATTAATCTCGCGAGACTCTTTTTGAGATAGCAAATTATCTAACTCTGCTTTGCGAGATTTGATGTCATCGTTCAAGCGCTTGATGACTTCTCGATCGTACCCGTCAAAACATTCTTTGACATTTTGATGGATCGTGTCGTACTGTTCCTGTGCTAGCTGCGGCAAATATTTCACAAACTCTTTCTTCGTTGCTTGAACCATTTCTTTGCGCGCTTGGTCTGCTTGCAATGCACCCACACCCAAGCCGATTGCGAGAATGCCCACGGGCCCTAAAAATGCCCCTGTAAATATCATCAAACAACTGCTAATTCCAATTACAGCGATCCAGTTCACCAGAATATTTTGCCAATTAAAACCCGCACTTGCTAAAACAACTCCAGCAACGTTTCCGGTAGCTAAAGATAAAAATCCCATCGCCCATTTTGCCCATGCGGGAGAGTTGTCTTCGGCATCAATTGTTCTGCCAGCATACACCTTTTCTCCAATTAACTTTTCTGTCATCAAATCGGTAATTTTCGTGTAAGCTGTGCTGTAGTTGGCGGCGCTTTTACCCAGTTGGGCAAATGCTTCTCGCATCTCTCTTTCGGCTGTGAGTTCCCAGGCGGAAATTTTGTCGTTGATATATTGCTCGAAGGCTTTTTTAAAGGCGGCATTAAATGCATCGCGCTTGCTGGAGTCTAGGGAATCAAACAAGCTAAGTTCGGGCTGGTATCGCAAAAAATCTGAGTCGAAGGTATTGCCTAAATTCAGAATGTATGCTTTGCAAGAATCGGCTACAGATTTGGCTTTACGATCGCGCACAATCTGAATCTCTTCCTGAAAGCGATCGCGAATTTCATGCAATTTCTCAAACTCCGGTTCGACGGATGCAATTCGCTGTTTTAACTCGTTAACATCCTTCTCTAACAAAGGAATTCGGCGCTCGATCGCTTCGCGGACGCGACTGCAAATCGATCGCGCTAATGTCCTTGCTTGCCGCATTTGTGCAACCGCTCTTTCTTGAGTTAAAAATGTATCTAATGCCCTGACAAACTCGGAAAATCCGGTGCCGTCGAGGTTGGCATTTTTGTCTTTTAACCGCAGGCGCAAGGCTCTGAGGGAGCTAATTTCAAACACTCGATCGCTGTAAATATCCTGTCCGTCCACCTGACAGTATTCGCCGATATTCGTGCGGAAAACCTTGCGCAATTTTTCTTCGGATTCTGCTATTTCTGCTGCATCTTCAGGGTCGATCGCGCCTTCGCTAATTTCGTCCCAACCGTTAATCAAAAAGAACACCGTCAAGCCGCGACCTTTAATATAATTTTCTAGGTAACGGCGCTCTGCTAAGGTGCAAGGTTGCGACGCTCGAAATACAAACAGAATTGCGTGGCAGTTGTTGATGTAATTCAGCGAAATTTCGTTGCGCGCTTCTGTATCATTTAACCCCGGACTGTCTACGATTTCGATGCCTTTTTCCAGCAGTGGCAAAGGATATTCAACCACGGCATGGCTGACATTGGGGAAAGCTTCTTGTTGTTCTATTTCCAGTTGTTTTGCTGTGTCGGGGTCGATCGTATATTGCTGCTTGAATTCTTCAAAACTAATTTGTTCCGGCTGTCTGTCTTTTTTGAAATAAACGGTTACTTTTTTTTCCGAACCGTAGCGCAAAACTGTCAGCAAAGCCGTGCAGGGATTGACATCGCTGGGCAAAAGCCTCTCGCCAATTAAAGCATTGAGAAAAGTGCTTTTACCGCGTTTCATGTCGCCCAAAACCAGCAGCCGAAAAACTCCTTGCCGCAAGTTTTCGCTGGCGAGGCTGATGTCTTGACTGTCTGTTTCCAAACCGAGTTTTCCCGATGCTGCCAATCCTTCTAACTCCGATCGCTCGATTGCGCCTGCTATGTTGCTGAGTCGATCGGCAATTTCCCGGCGCACTTGTGCCGCACGCTCTAAGTTATCTAAAAAACTGCTAGTTTCAACTTGCTGGTTCATCGGTTTTACCTAATAGATTATTGCGCGGATTTTGTCAAGCATTGAAAGCAGCAATTTATGCTTAATTTCTCGGGCGATCTTTCTCAAAAACTATTTTGTAAACCAGCCAAGACAATCCACCGACGATCGCTGCTGTAGCCAGCCAAGAAGATACTTTGACTGCAACTCCGACAACAATTACAATGGCTGTAAACTGAGCAGCAATTTTCAGTTTTCTCCCCCACAATTGGAATTTGCTTTCCTGCGGTTCGTGCTTGCTAGTTTCATATGCCGGCACTACCCGATCGATTTCTGCTTCTAATTCGCGGAGTCGCAGTGCGTGTTCGCGTTCCCGCAACTCTCTTTCCCGGCGTTCGAGCTCTGTTTCTTTGTTATTTGGAGAATTCATAAAATTTATCTCTTTTTGGAGGTGGAAAATTTGCGATCGCTGACATTTTGCAACATTCTCAACAAGCATCGAAACACTGGGTTTCTGGACGATAAATATGGTGTTTATTCAGAGTCTTTGCCAGAAACCCGATTTCTGCCATAGGTACAAGAGCTCAGTTATTGCCAATATTGGAGAACAATCGGTTATTTAAAACCTTAACTCAGAATCTCAGCAGTGTCAGGTGCCATACAAAACCAAGTCAAATCGATCGTCGCGCTTACTCCCTTCGGTGCTAGAAGACCATGTACATCCTTCTTCTTCTCTTTACGTTCTACCCTACGGGAAGGCTTCGCCTAGTGCGTCTTCGCGGTTTATTCAATACAAATCCTTCGGGTAGCAAGAGAGTAACTCGAAGTTTGCTTGATGCTTCAGGCAAGGATGACGGCATTTTCTGGTGTGCCAGCATAAATTACGCGCTTGACGCGCTTGGAAGTTTTGGGGAATTTGCCAAATCAATCGCGGTATTTCAAGTCAGAGCGACTGAATTTTAATCTAAAATCTAAATTGCTCGCGAGCCAACCTGATAAATAATGTTTAAGAAAGATAAATCTGCTCTGCTGTTTTCGATCGGAGTTGCCACGCTGCTGGTAAGTTTGGGCTTCATCGCCTATTTAATCGTAATTTCCCGCGGCCCGGCGAAAGAGGTGCCAGCCGGAGCAACGGTTGTGCCTCAAGATGTGATGATGGCAGTATCCATCACCACCGACGAATCGCAGTGGAACAGGTTGCGAGAATTTGGGACGCCGGAATCCAAAGCTTCCTTTGAACAAATTTTAACCCAATTGCGCGATCGGCTCCTGACAGCCAACGGCTACGGCTACCGGCAAGACATCCAACCTTGGGTAGGCAATACGGCAATGGTGGCCTTTCTCCGCAACAAAATAGCCATACCCCAGCCCCCGCCCGCACCCAACGCACCGCCGCCACTACCCGCCCAACAGTCAGTAGCAATTATTTTACCAATTGCCAACCCGATCGTAGCTAAAGAATTATTAGCAAAACCCAGAACCCTCACCCAAGGAAAAATGGTTGAGCGGAATTACAAAGGCGTGCAAGTAACCGAAACTCAAGGCGTACCAGATCGCAAATTTTCAGTCGCCGTACTCGGCACAAAATATCTAGCAATCACCAACGAACCCACCGCCACAGACAGAATCATTGACACCTTCAAAGGCGAACCTTCCCTAGCAAAAACCCCCGGCTATCCAGATGCTATAGAACAAATCAAAAGTGCGGGTGCTTTCGGTCAAATCTACGTCAATATTCCCGTAGCAGCAGCTTTTTCTGCTGCTAACTCAGCCCGCGAAATTTCGCCGGACAATCTCGAAAAGCTGCAACAAAATCAGGGTTTTGCCACTACAATGACCCTGGATGTAGAGGGAATAGGATTTAAATCGATCTCTTGGTTGAAACCGGATTCTCAGAGAAGAATCGCCGTAGAAAACAACGCTCAAAAAATGGCTAACCGCTTGCCCAGCAATACGATCGCGATGGTATCCGGCGGCAATTTGCAGCGTTTGTGGCAAGACTACGTGCAGGGCGCAGATGCTAATCCGATCGCTCCAATCAATCCTCAAGTTTTGCGCGCAGCCTTAAAATCCACAACGGGCCTGGATTTAGACAAAGACTTGATTAACTGGATGGCTGGCGAATTTTCCATCTCTTTAATACCCGCATCGGCGCAAAATCCCAGAGATAAAAATGCTGCTGGATTTCTATTTGCGATCGATGCAAACAACCGCCGCGCTGCCGACAAATCCCTCAAACAGCTTGACAGCGTGATGAAAAATAAAGGGTGGAGAATCGAAGAAATTCAAGTTGCCGGTCAAAAAGCAACGCAGTGGGCATCGCCTTTTGGCGGCATCATCGTTACTCGGACATGGATGAACGACACGGCATTTTTAACAGTCGGCGCACCGATCTTAGATGCGATCGTTCCCGCACCGAAAAGTCCGCTGTTAAGTAGTGAATTGTTTCAAAAAACAGTGCGATCGGAACTCAATCCCCACAACGGCAATTTCTTCATCGATATAGACAGTGCGTTCAACCCCAAAAACCTCTCTTTGCCGGAATTTCCACCCAATCAAAAAGTTTGGATCGATGCGATGAATTCCCTGGGAGTTACAGCCTCTGTAGTGAACGATCGTACCACTCGCTACGATGCTTTTGTCGGTATCAAAAAATCCGCAGAATCTACCCCTTCTCCAAGGACTTCACCGCGATCTTCCCCGCCGCGATCCGCTTCACCTAACTCGCCTTCGCCGAGTCCCGATGCCGCCGGTTCGCCTTCGCCGAGTCCCGATTCGGAGAATTCGCCTTCGCCGAGTCCCGATTCGGAGAATTCGCCTTCGCCAAGTCCCGATACACCGAGTCCCGATGCACCGAGTCCCTCGCCTGCTGACCAAACATCTCCCAACTAATAGATATCTGCAAAAACACAAACAAACGAAAACGCGGTTCGAGAAGTCGTCGTGCGGGCTGCCAGAAGCCCGCACCAACCTTTCAGATCAAGTCCGAACGCGGTCGATCGAACGGACAGGATCTCAGGTATGGCCTGGGAGGTTGTCACATCCTGCCGCATTTTGATCTCTCGATCGGCTCGAGATCCTCTCAGATTATTATTTTAGGCAGCTCGAATTGTAAGATAGCCAAAAGTTAAGCAAGTTAAGCAAGTTAGCAGTTTCGATCGAGAAATGTTTGCCGAACTCAAAATCTTATCCCGTAAAGACTTGGGTTAACTTTTCCTTGCAAATCTTAAGTTGAGATACTAAATAGCATAATTTTAGTTGGGCGATCGGCTTACTTAATGCAAAGTAAATACTGTGCATCTGAAATTAAAAATCTTGCAGCCTCAAAGAATTTAAATCGGTGCTACAGCCCCCCAAACTACCCACCATCATCAGAGTAAAAACTCCTATTTATTGAGAGAGAGAGGTGTAGAGAAGGAGAGGGGGGAGAGGGAAAAATTAGCGATCGACCCAATCGGGGTAGCAAACACGGATTTAGGATCGCCCTGAAATCCTTCGGCTGCCAACAATTTTTGTGGGGTGTAACTAACCGGATTAGAGCTAATACAAATTACGGCAATACTTATGCTGGAAAGTGTGCGATCGAACGAGGGCATAATTTCTGTTGGCGCGACACTGGATTTTGTATAGTATGTGATTTTCTGGGATATCTATCCCACGATCGTTGACAAAATTGGCTGAGTATTTATACTGCTAATTTCTTCCTCGATCGGCTTCGATCGGTCGCAACAGTTATTTAATGGTTTCGGACGCATCAATACCAAAACAACCGAGTTTTTCAAGGTTCTTCAAGGCTGCCACGCTCGTATTTTCTGTATTGCTAGCGCAGGTCGCCGAGCGCCAGAGCTTTTCGCTCCTCTTAAATACTCAAAATTTGTATTTTTGTAAAGAATTCCGGTTTCTTTGAGCTGAGCCTGTAAGTCCTGTTAAAAAAATCTGTTTGTGCTTGAGTCCCATTTAAATATATCATGCGAATGATACCTGTCCTCAAGGCTGCAAGTTATATTTAAAACAGACCATCCAATTTAAATCTGCTTATAAAACTCATCCAAAATCCCTTATACGAAACCGCTCTTGAAACTTATTTCTCTTGATGTCATATATCTTACCCTTGAAATACCTATGAAAACCTCTAAAAATCTTAAAACACAGACAGATATCCTGTCAAAAAAAAGACTAAGTAAGCTGGCATTTGCCTTGCAAGTAGCCTTAATAAATCTTTACTTTTTGCAGTCAAAAGTTCAAGGTCAAACCATCGTTCCAGCAACAGATGGAACGGGTACTACAGTCACGCCCGTCACCCCGAATGGCAATTCGGGGCAGCAAACTCGCTTCGACATTGAAGGCGGACAATTATCGAGCGATCGAGCAAATCTCTTCCACAGTTTCACGCAATTCGGTTTGTCGCAAAATCAGATTGCCAACTTCGTTTCAAACTCAAACATTCGCAACATATTAGCTCGCATCAACGGCGGCGAAGCTTCGATAATTAACGGCTTAATTCAAGTTACCGGCGGCAATGCCAACTTGTATTTAATGAACCCGTCCGGCATCATCTTCGGCGACAGCGCCCGCTTAAACGTACCCGCTTCATTCACAGCAACTACCGCCAGCGGCATCGGATTCGGCTCGAACTCGTTTAACGCCTCGGGTATCAACAACTACACATCCCTAACCGGCACCCCCAACTCCTTCAACTTCGCGGCTCAACCGGGAGCAATTATCAACACGGCCAACTTAGCAGTCAAATCAGGGCAAAATTTAACCTTAATCGGCGGCAGCGTTGTCAGCAGCGGCAGTCTGGCGGCCCCAGACGGTCAAATTACCGTAGCATCCGTACCCGGATCGAATTTAGTGCGCGTCAGCCAGCAAGGCAACTTGCTAAATTTGGAAATCAAGCCAGCCCCTGCTGCTTCAGGAACTTTGCTAGAAACACCTTTAGCTGTCGCCTCCCTGCCAGCACTGCTGACGGGGTTGGGTCTAACAAACGCTACAGGCATCACCGTCAATGCCAGCGGTCAAGTGGTACTCACCGGGTCCGATCGAGCAATAGCTGCGGGAGACGTTGCCATCAAAGATGCCAATGCAGGGGCGATCGCGCTGAATGCGGCTAACAGCATCGCCGTCAGCGGCAACCTGACAAGTTCCCAAGGTCCGATCGCCCTTCAAGCCAGCAGTAACATTAATACTGGCAATCTCAACTCGAGTTCCGCTACCGATGCAGGCAGCAACATCACCGTCACCAGCACTACCGGAAAAGTAGAAACGGGCAATATCAACGCCCGATCGACCGACAAAAACGGCAACGCCGGAGATGTCAGCATTCAGGCAACCTCAGGCAGCATTCAAACAGGAGCGATCGACGCCTATTCAGCAGAAAAAAAAGGCGGGCAAGTCACCCTCAACGCCAGCAGCGATATCGAAGTAACCCGCATCAACACCACAGGTGGCACTGCCGGAGGAGGTATTGACATTACAGCAGGTCGTTATTTCCGAGCTACGGGCACTTTCACCAACGATAGCCAATGCTTGGCGCAGGCTTGCAGCATTTCCGCCGCCGCCACGGGTAGCGGTAATGGTGCAGATATCACGATTCGCCATGGCGGCCAAGCCTCCAACACTCTTTTCACCGTCGGACCAAATTATAACGGACTAAACGGTACTGCTGGCAGCATTGCTACTGGCGGTAAGAACAAAGAAAACGTTATTGCCAGCGGAAGTTATCTTAGCCCCACCCCTCAGATAGTACAGCCGACAAAAATTACCATTACGACTTCTTCCTCGTCAACGCCCGCCCCAACTCCGGCACCGGCTCCCACACCGGAAACAACACCAACTCCGGCACCGGCTCCCGCGCCGGAAACAACACCAACTCCGGCACCAGCTCCCGCGCCGGAAACAACACCAACTCCGGCACCAGCTCCCGCGCCGGAAACAACACCAACTCCGGCACCGGCTCCCGCGCCGGAGACAACACCAACTCCGGCACCAGCTCCCGCGCCAGAGACAACACCAACTCCGGCACCCGCACCTTCGCCGGAGACAACACCAACTCCGGCACCCGCACCTTCGCCAGAACCTTCGCCTACTCTGGCACCGACTCCCGCGCCCGCGCCAAGTCCGACGCCAGCGCCAAGTCCCGCGCCCGCGCCAGCACCGACGCCAGCGCCAAGTCCCGCGCCCGCGCCAGCACCGACGCCAGAGCCAAGTCCGGCACCAACGCCAACGCCAACACCTGTGTCAAGTCCGGCACCAGTGCCGACAATTGCTGAATTGCTAGCACCACTATCCAATTTGCCACCCCCACAAGCAAATACTCAAAATCCTACAGCCGGAACGAATTTGTCGCCGGTACAGGCGATCGTTCAAAATCCAGCACCAGTATCTGGTTTGACACCAGCGCCAACAAATGTTCAAAATCCCACAGCCGGAGTGGATTTGTCACAGGTACAGGCGATCGTTCAAAATCCCGCAATCGGAACGAATTTGTCGCCCACACAGGCGATCGTTCAAAATCCCACAATCGGAACGAATTTAACGCCAACACAGGCGATCGTTCAAACTCCAGCAGCAGGCTCGAATTTGTCGCCAGTACAGACGATCGTTCAAAATCCCACCGCAGTATCAAATTTGACACCAACACAGACGATCGTTCAAAATCCCACAATCGGAACGAATTTGACGCCAACACAGGCGATCGTTCAAAATCCCGCAATCGGAACGAATTTGACGCCAACACAGGCGATCGTTCAAAATCCCACAATCGGAACGAATTTGACGCCAACACAGGCGATCGTTCAAAATCCCACCGCAGTATCAAATTTGACACCAATACAGACGATCGTTCAAAATCCCACCGCAGTATCAAATTTGACACCAACACAGACAACTATTGAAAATCCAACGCTAACAGCAACTGTGTCGCCTCCAATAGTTTCGATCGGGGAGATTGCTGTGCCTGCTACTGCGCTACCAAATCTCGCATCAATACCGACACGGGAACTTGCTCGCCCGATCGCATCGGACCGAGCGCTCAGGACAAATCCTGTATTTTCCCCCAACTTGCAACAGCAAAACGAGATATCTAGTTCCCTGCAACAGCACAATTCACCAGCAGCGTCACCACCTATTCAGGTGTCCGCGCTGCCACCCAACCTCGGCATCACAGTTTTTCCTGCGGAGGAGAGATTTACCAGCGAATTTATCAATTACCTAAATTTACCGCCAACAAATGCGATCGCCACCCTGCAAGAGACCCAAAATACCCTTCGCACAGTCACACAAACCACGGGCGTCAAACCAGCCATCGTCTATATCAGGTTTGTACCCAAAGGTTCTCCAGTCGATCGAGCTTACGGCAGTTCCTCCATCTTGCGGGTAGAACAGCAAATTCCGCTCAGCGAGGAATTGGAACTGGTGGTAATCTTGCCAGAAGGTCCGCCCCTGCGCGCGCGCATACCCCATACCGATCGCGATCGGGTAATGGCAGCAGTTCAGAAATTTCGCAACGAACTAACAAATCCGGTAAAGCGCAATACTCAAAGTTATTTGCCTTTAGCCCAGCAGCTTTATCGGTGGATTGTAGAGCCGCTAGAACTGCAATTGCAAGCGCAAGGAATTCAAAATTTATCTTTTATCACGGATGCGGGGCTGCGATCGGTGCCGATGGCTGCGCTGCACGACGGTAAAGGCTTTTTGATCGAGCGTTACAGCGTCGGATCGATGCCGAGTCTGAGTTTGACAGATACCAGCGCCGCTAATTTCAAAAACATGCAAGTTCTGGCAATGGGGGCCTCGGAATTTACAGATCTGAGTCCTTTGCCGGCAGTGGAAATAGAAGTACCTACCATCGCCCCGCAGGAATGGCCAGGCAAGTCTTTCTTGAACGAAGAATTCACCCTGGCGAATTTGAAATTGCAGCGCCAGCAACAGCCGTTTGGGATGATTCACTTGGCGACTCACGCGGATTTTCGATCGGGCAATCCCAGCCAATCATTTATTCAGTTGTGGGATACTAAGTTGCGCTTGGATCAGTTGCGACAAATGGGATGGGACAGCCCGCAAGTGGAAATGTTAGTTTTGAGTGCCTGCAGGACTGCTGTGGGCGATCGGGATGCCGAGTTAGGCTTTGGCGGGCTGGCCGTGCAAGCTGGCGTAAAATCGGCTATGGCGACTCTGTGGTATATCAGCGACGAGGGCAGTTTGGGATTGATGGCGGAGTTTTACGCGCAGTTGAGAAATGCTCCAATTAAGGCAGAAGCGCTACGGCAAGCGCAATTAGCCCTGTTGCGCCAAGAGGTGCGCATTGAAGGGGGGGTGCTGCGCACTTCTTCTCGCAGCTTGCCGCTGCCGCCGGAATTGGCAAATGCCGATACTCTGAATTTTTCCCATCCTTATTATTGGTCGGCTTTTAGGATGATTGGCAATCCTTGGTAAGTAGAAGGAAGAAGGAGAGGGGGATTTAAGTTTTGAGTTTTAAGTTTTGAGTTTTGAATTAAGAACTGTCTTTAACTCAAAACTCAAAATTCAAATCTTAAAACTCCTGAGAACTGTCTTTAAATCAAAACTCAAAACTCAAAACTCTCGAGAACTGTCTTTAACTCAAAACTCAAAATTCACAACTCAAAACTCCTTACCAACTCTCAACTCTCATCGGCACTGCGCCTTTTTACCGCTCTGCTGCGATCGTCTCGATCGTCTCGATCGCGATTTTTTTTCCGATCTCTTTTAATTTGCTCGCTGATTTCGACAAACAAATCCCGGCGCAAATAAGGATAGTCGCTGACCCACACGTTGCGACTGGGGATGTAAATGTCTGAAACTTTGCTAATCCTTCCCAAATCTTCTTCGTTTGACATAACTAACATTAAAGCAGCTTGACCGGGAGCGATTCCCTGGTGATTTTTCTGCAATGGAGCTCGGAGTGTAGTAGTAAATCCGGTTTTGTCGCCAACTTCTAAGTTAATTCGCGGCTCTAAGTTATCTACAATTACCAATTGACCTCTTTGATTGACAGTTTCCTCTTGACTTGTGACTTCATCTGTGATGTAAACATCCAAAACTCGCCCCTGCCAAAAGCCGGAGTATTGATATTTGCGACATTCTGCATTGCGCAAACTAGCCCACAAAACTGGTCCCCACAGCCAGTACAAACCAGCTATCAATCCAGCAATTAAAACTAGGGGTGCGACATCGGCACCTACTACCTTGTAGACTAAGAGCAGGAATACTACTATTACCGCAGAGATTAACATCCGCCTTAAAAAATCGGGCGGCTTTCCCCAAATGTATTTGTATTGAGCTCCGGTGGCGACGGCGGGAATTAGTTCTTGAAAAGTTTCGCGGGTTAAGGGAATTAGCATAATCGGAATTGGGAAAAAACTAAAAAGTTATAGAAGTTGGCTTTTAGCATTTGTGTCAACTTAAGCTTCAAGCCATCGATACAACTCGCTGTTACCTGAGTTGAGATCCCCCTAAATCCCCCTTAAAAAGGGGGACTTTAACTGCTAGGATCCCCCTCAAACAGGAGGACTTTAACAGCAACTGTTTGGGGTTTCCCCTCAAACAGGGGGACTTTAAGCTGCTTGGGTGCGTTTCCTGTCTCCTGATGCCGATCGCACGATCGCACGAGGTTGCGATGCTGGGTTTGAGACAACCCGCACCAGTCTTTGGCGAAAGCGAATGCCCAGAGTTGCAAATAGCGGTTTTTCTACTGATTATTGTACTGTCATCGTTTCTCAGGGTGGCCGATCGACTCGACGATCCTAATTCAGAAACCGCCAAGATGTTCGTTTTGTCAAGATACTGAGGTGACAAACCTGCAAAACCGCAGCAGGCTTTGCCATCTAAGGGCAGTGACGCTTAGTTCGGCTTTACCTCTAATAATTCTGTACTTACGTGACAAAACAAAGTGACGCAATATAATGAAGCTAGGTTGCAGACACCATTGTTGCCAACTGCAGCCAAAGTAAGCGACACTGGTTGGGAACCTGCTCAACAGGCTCAACGCTTAGTTTAATCACAAATCATCGCAGTTTGCAAACACAAAATTAGGGGAGATTCGAGGTACAAGCATGGCCGAACTAACAAAAGAAGAAATGCGCGAGCGCTTGGGAAATATCGATCAGATCCGCGACATCATTTTTGGGGCGCAACTGAGAGAATACGACAATCGCTTTGATAAAATAGATTCGGATTTGTCTATATTGCAGCAAGATATGCAAGTTCGCATCGAACAAGTCAAAACAGTGCTTTCTACAGAAATGCGGGCAGCAATTGACTCTTTTGAAAAAAAGGTTAAATCGATAACTTTAAACACCCAAGAAGAAACCGCAGACTTGCGCCAGCAAATCGATCGCATTAACAGAAAGTTTTCCAGCAGTATCGAAGCTCTCGATGAGGCGATCGACAATCAAACAGGTTCCCTGCGCGATGACCTATCTAAAACTAGAGAGCAGCTATCCGAAGAAACTCGGACTTTGAAAACACAAGTTTTTGAAGAACTCGACCGCCGCTTTTCTTTACTTAGAGATGTGAAAGTTTCCAGAGATGACATGGCAGAAATTTTGTTTGAACTCGGTATGAGGCTCAAAGGAACTGAATTTGTGCCAGAACTCAAAGGAGCTGCTGACAATAAAATCAATTCCGACTATTTGTTACCAGAACGCCACTGATCGCGGATCGTAACGCATGGATTTACCGAAAGAAAATCCGCCAATTGACGATGGATCGGAAAAGGAATTTTCCGATCCATTTGATGGTTTTGTTTCTCAACCTGACGAGCCTGCTGCTGGAGCAGCATCTGGGCTCGAACCGTTGCTGAATCTGTTGGCCGAACTCAATTTAGTTGGCGGGCAAAATCCGCAAACCAAAGCGCCCCCAACAGACAACAGCAATGACAAAGTTCAAGCTGAGACTCTCGGCGGGCCTAACGATCGCTCTGCCATTTCTGAGGAAGCGGAACTCAATTTATTTGGCAAGCAGAATCGACCGACGATCGATCCTAAAATCGATACTAAAACAGACAATAACGACGAACAAGTTCAAGCTGCTACAAGCGATGGGTGGAACTTTTTATCTGCCATTTCCCAAGAATTGGCAGCAGCTTCAATGTCCGATCGACCCGAGCCTCCGGCTGCTGTTAATTCGATCGAGGTAGACGATACCAAAGCTGTTGGGGCAGCGCCAGCAACCTCAATACCAGATAGCTCAACTGCTGTTAATTCGACTGTTAATTCGATAGAGGCAGCAGCGCCCTCAATAATCGAACCCTTCGAGCGCTCAACTGCTGTTAATTCGATCGATACGACAGCATTTTCAATACCCGAACCTCCCGCACGCCAAACTGCTGCTAATTCGGCAAATAATGATGATACCGAGGCTTTTCTTGACGGGTTGAAAAGTTTGCTGCTATATACTGAAAAATTCGACCGCTCGGAACTGGAAAATCCGGATTTACCATCCCAGCAAATCATAGATGTCGCACCGGTAGAAGCAGCAAATTTACAAGAAAAATTGCAGCCAGAACCCGCGCGATCGAACTTGACAGAAACGAAAAATTTGGAGCGCGAGGCGACATCGCTTCAAACACCGCCAAACTTCCAAGAACAACCTCGATCGGCTTCCCAGAAAGAAATATTGGGAGAAATCAAACAGGATTTAAATGAAGCAGACGGCGCGATCGAAACCCTCCAAAACTTGATTTTTGGCTCCAAAATATCCGATATCGAACAAGTAAAAAATCTGCTGGCAGAAAACGACTTGCCCGGAGTGCGCAACCTGCTAGTAACCATCGACCAAAAATTAGGAAAATTAGAGCATCAAATTTACGATCCTCAAGAATTGATCCAACTGATGCTGCCTTGGATTGCCCAAATTCTCACCCTCAAAATTACCGAATCTAGGGATGAAGTTGTTAACGCGATCGTCCCGATTATTGACGATGTAATCCTAGCCAAATCTCATGAAAACAAACACTCAATGAGTTCTGCGATCGCTGCATTGCTTCCCGACGCAATTTCCCAACAAATCCAAAATTCTCCCGCCGATATTGCCAAAGCGATCGGTCCGGAAATCGCCATGGCAATGCAAGAACAAATTAGACTGGATCGAGAGGCGATCGCTCAAGCCCTCGCTCCAGAAATGGGCAATGCAATTAAAGCTCAAATTGAACTCGAACGGGATGCAATGGTTGATGCCCTGTATCCGGTAATTGGCAATACTATTGCTAAATACATGGCAGAAGCTATTAAAAACATCAACGAAAAAGTATCGAATGCCCTCAGCGTTGAAGGAGTTCGGCGCAAAATTCGCTCTAAAGTACAAGGAATCTCCGAAGCGGAATTAATCCTCAGAGAATCGATTCCCTTTACGGTGCAAGCGATTTTCTTAATTCACAAAGGATCTGGCTTGGTAATTTCCGAAATGCAGCAAGCAGGAGATTTCAGTCTCGAATCGGAAATGGTAGCGGGAATGCTCACAGCAATTCGCAGCTTTGTGAACGATTGTATCGTGCGACCGGGAGAAGTTTCCGAACTAAATCAAATCGAATACGGCGATTCTAAAATCATCCTCGAAGTAGCGGGATACTGTTACCTGGCAGTAGTTATCAAGGGAGAACCGCCGGAACCATTCATCAAAAAAACGCGGGAAACAGTTAGCAATCTCATTATCAAACACGGCAGGTCGATCCATGAGTTTGAAGGCGACCCCGACACAATTTCTAATGAAGTGCACGAATCTATCAAAGCTTTATTCGATGCCCAATTCATCAAAGAAAAAAGTAAGAAACCTCCACTCCTAATTGCAGGTCTTAGTTTAGCAGCGGCCGGTTTAATTGCAATACCCTGGGGAATTCAACTGTACCGCAGCAACGTGGAACGCCGCCTCGAAGCAAATACCCTGGCAGCTTTAGGATCGGTCCCCGAACTAGCCGTTTACCGATTGAGCGCCGATGTTAAAGAAAACACTCTCACCTTAACCGGCAAATTGCCGAACCAACAATTGCGGACTCAAGCTGAAAAAACAGCCGCCGCAACTGTACCAAATTTGAAATTAGATAATAGAATTGTAGCTGTAGATGTGCCTCCAGACCCGGTTTTAGTAGCGGGGGAAGTGCAGCGGATTACTGCTGTTTTGAACCAGATTGAGGGAGTGGAAATTTCCAGCCAGTACCGCGATCGCCGAGTTACAGTAAATGGTACTGTAATCCTGCCAAACGACGCGCAAAAAATTGCTCCGGCTTTCCAAAAAATTCCCGGCGTTCAGTCCGTAATCACCACTGTTAAATTAAATCCGCTGACAATTCCCAACCGCATTTATTTCGAGTCCGGATCTACAGCAGTCAATCCATCATATCGCGATACACTTGTCAAGCTCCAAAAGTTTCTGCAACAACACCCTCAGAAACGTATTAAGATAATTGGTCACAGCGATCGCATCGGCGAAGCTTCGGTCAACAAGCAGTTAGCGCTGCAGCGCGCTGCAGCCGTGCGAGATGCCCTGATCCTCCAAGGCATCGCCCCGCAGCGCTTGCTAACAGCAGCCAGCAAAAACCCTCCCCCCGGCGTCGATCTAGATCAACCTCTACTTTTGAGTAGGTGTGTCGTGTTTGAGCCGATTACCAACGATAAAAAAAGTAAATAATTATGTCTGTTATCTCCAAAAAAATGTGCATGGTCGGCGACTTCGGTGTAGGAAAAACTAGCTTGATCCGCCGTTTTGTTGATGGACAATTTAGCGACCAGTACCTGTCAACTGTGGGAGTGAAAATTTCTCGCAAAACTGTCGAATTAGAAAGTGCTAAACAGCAGAAAACTGTAACCGCGCAATTGCTGATTTGGGACTTAGAAGGTCATACAAAATTTAAAGGAATTGCCCCGACTTACTTGCAAGGTGCGAGCGGCGTTTTAATCGTTGCCGATGTCAGCCGTCCCGAAACTGTGGAAAGAACGATCGAACACCTTCAGTTGTATTCTTCAGTAAATCCTAAAGGTTTCGCGATCGTTGCTTTGAACAAAGTAGACCTGGTTGATGAAGAAAAACTAGCAGCTCTCACAGAATTAGCCTATTCGGTAGCAGGAGAAAAAGCAATCGCAGTTTACACTACATCTGCCAAAACAGGCAAAGATGTTGGCGAAATCTTTCACAAACTAGCTTACACAATGGTAGAACAAACATGAACCTTCTTTTCAAAAAGTTTCTCGGTCCCAGACAAACAGAGTATTTATTAGCAAATCACGCCTTAATAGTTCAAGAAATCTCTCCGGGGGTGCAGCGATTTGCTGAGGACCCCAGCGAAGCGCGACAGGGAATAGATGTCCGCACCATTTTTCCCGAACTGATTGGCATCGAGAATATTCTCATGTCGATCGTACTCGGGGCGAAGCCCAGTTTTGAGCTGAAAGGTGTGGCTAGATTTTCTGAGAGTACGTACCCCTTATATTTTGATATTTTAGTCCTGGCACATGAAGAAGAACACCAGACAAATAAGTTGCTAATTTTATTTGAAGATGCTACAGAAAGAATGGTGATGAAGCAATCGTTAGTTCAAAAAGCTAACGAAGCTAATTTGCTGTTGAGCGCTTTAACTGCCTCCAGAGATTATGTAGATAAAATAATTCGATCGATGGCCGATGCTTTGTTAGTAACGACCACTTTGGGAACTATTAAAAAAGCGAATAGAGCAGCGCAATTGCTATTCGGATATAGCGAATTAGAATTGATTGACCTGCCTTTATCCATGATTGTTATAGAAGAAGAACTGCTTTACCAAGCGCGCCACCGATATATTTTGTCTCAAAAAGAATTAGCTCGGGAACTGGAAGTAGCCTGCACCACCCGCAGCGGGGAAGAAATTTGGGTAGAATTTTCTTGTTCCGCAATTCAAACAGAGTTCCAAGGACTGTACGATTTTGTTTATATCGGCAGGAACATCACGGAACGCAAGCAACAAGAAATAGAAATTCGCCACTCTCTGGCTAAAGAACAGGAACTCAGAGCCGTCAAATCTCGGTTTTTTTCGATGATAGCTCACGAATTCGGCAATCCGTTAAATACAGTATTATTTTCAACTCAAATTCTCAAAGAATACGGCGAAGAAATCACGAATGCAGAAAAAGATCAATATCTAGATCATGTCAAAACAGCTTCCAAGCACATGGCGCAGCTATTAGATGACTTGCGGTTGCTCAGCAGTGCTGAAGCAGGACAACTGCAATTTAATCCCGCACCCCTCGACTTGCCAAAATTTTGTGCCGACTTAGTAGAAGGAGTGAAAATTAGTTTCGGGAAAAATCATACAATCAATTTTGTCGATCGCAAAGCCGAGTCTGACAAAAAAACTGCCAAACAAACTCGGAAACATCAAAGATTGCCAGCATTCGATAAAAAATTGCTGCGCCATATCTTGACAAATTTGCTGGGAAATGCTGTAAAATATTCAGAAATCGACAGCAATATTTATTTTGAATTAAGTGGCGATCTCGATCGAGCTACTTTTAAAATTAAAGATGAAGGAATTGGCATTCCTGAGAAAGACAGAGAGCAACTGTTTGAATCTTATTATCGAGCAGAAAATGTAGGTAAAAGACCCGGTACGGGACTGGGTTTGTCGATCGTCAAACAGTGTGTAGAATTGCACGGAGGTAAAATCGAATTTGTCAGTAAAGTAGGGGTGGGTACTACTTTTACAGTCACGATTCCCTGTTATCAAAAACAGGAAACACTTGACAGTTGACGTAGGGTGCGTCGCTACCAAAAATCCCCAAAAAAATCGACAATTTCCAAGCGACGCACCTTACAGTTGACAGTGAATGTCCGGCGTCGGTCTGTCCGCTCTTCACTGTTAGATCTACTAACATTGACTATCTTTGGATAGATTTGTCACAATTTATATGAGCGGTTCATTTACCATTAAAAATCTCCATGAAATCCCCGTTCAAAAAACTGTTAGCTCCCCCGCACTTGGAATACCTATTGCTCGATAATGAATTGGTAATTCAAGAAATATCACACAAAGCTCAGCGCTTTGGAGATCCCCCTCAAGAGGTATTTCAGGGCAACGATATTCGCATTCCTTTCCCCGAACTCATCGGCACTGAAGAAGTTTTAACCGATATTGTGGAAGGACGGCTGCCTAATTTTGAATTAAAAGCGATCGCGCGGACTTTAGAAGACAATTCGCCTCTATATTTCGATATATATATCGTCGAGTTAGCAGAAGATGAGAGCGATCGCAAATTAATCGTATTTTTTGAAGACGTAACAGACAGGATGGGTTTGGAACAAACCTTAGTTCAAGCTACCAATGAAATGAATATTTTATTGAGTACCCTAGCTGCTACCAACAATTATGTAGAAAAAATTATTACCTCAATGGCCGAAGCGCTGTTGGTAACAACAGCATCGGGAAAAATTCAAAGAGTCAATCAAGCGGCTGTAGATTTATTCGGCTACAGCGAAGCAGAATTAGTAGGCAAATCGATAGATGCGATCGTCTTTGGGGACGAATCTTTGCAAGCGATCGGCCAGCAACTCCAGCTATCCCAAGCTAACGCCGAAGTAATTTGCAGGGCAAAAACAGGAGAAAAGCTCATAGTTGAATTTTCCTGCACGGCAATACCTACAGACTTTAAAAGCATTTCCCAAGCAATTACCGTTCGAGATTTCCTGTATGTCGGTCGCGACATTACAGATATCCAGCAAGCCCGCAAGCGAAAATTAGTCCAATACGTTACTACCCGCATCCTCTCCACATCCGAAACAATTACCAAAGCCCTCACAGCAATTCTCCCCGTAATTTGCGACAGTTTGGGATGGGATTTTGCCGAACTTTGGATGTCAGAAGCAGGCGAGGAACTGGTATCAAAAACTAAAAGAAAAATTTCCATAGCTGACCCCAATTTGCTCCGGTGCGTTGTGAGTTGGCAAAAACCCTCGCTTGACATTCCCG
Source organism: Oscillatoriaceae cyanobacterium Prado104 (assembly GCA_025454405.1). Lineage (GTDB taxonomy): Bacteria > Cyanobacteriota > Cyanobacteriia > Cyanobacteriales > Microcoleaceae > Microcoleus. The sequence goes on from JALOON010000054.1 coordinate 30,970, forward strand.
ATTTTGTAGAGAATGCCGAACAAATAACCTTTGCACCGGGGGAAGGATTGCCCGGTAGGATTTGGGCTAACGCTGCTGCTGAATGGATTGCAGATGTCACAGAAAGCGACTGTTTTTTGCGCCGAGAAATCGCTGCTGAAGTCGGGTTGCACGGAGCATTCGGCTTCCCAATTTTAGGTGACTACGAGGCAGGAAATTCGGCAAGAGCTGTTTTGGGAGTGCTGACTTTTTTGAGTACAGAAGTTCAGTCTTTTGATGAGGAATTGCTCCAAACAGTGACAACGATCGGCAGCCAAATCGGTCAGTTTATCAAGCGCAAACAAGCAGAAACAGCCCTGCGGGAAAGCGAAGAACAACTCCGAGACTTATTTGAAAATGCTAGCGACCTGATTCAAAGTATTGGAGCAGACGGTCATTTTTTGTACGTCAATGAGGCTTGGCGAAAAACTCTAGGGTACACCGAATCAGAAATTGCTAAACTGACAGTTTTTGACATCATCGATCCTAGCAGCCACTCCAAATCTCTGGAGATATTATACCAAGCTTTAGTAAAAAAAACGATCGACGAACATACAGTTTATCCCGATTCAGTCCAAATAATATTTATTACTAAAAGTCACGAACAAATTTTGTTAGAAGGTAGTATAAGCTGCAAATTTGCTGAAGGTTCTCTGGTGGCAATTCGCGCCATCCTGCGAGATATTACCGCCCGCAAACAAGCAGAAGATGCCCTAGCAAAATCTGTGTCTCTTTTGCAAGCAACATTTGATTCCACTGCAGACGGAATTTTAGCTACTGACAGCACGGGAAAAATAGTTACTTTCAATCGAGAATTTGCCGAAATGTGGGGGATTCCTGAGGAAGTAATGGTGCTGCGAGATGACGAAGCAACAATGGCTTTTGTGATCGGCCAACTCAAAGACCCCCAAGCATTCCTAGAGAAAGTAGAATTGCTTTACGATCGACCCGAAGATGAAAGTTACGACTTGTTAGAATTTAAAGACGGTAGGTATTTTGAACGCTATTCCGAACCCCAGAGGTTGGGAGATAAAATTATCGGCAGAGTCTGGAGTTACCGCGACATTACCGAGCGCAAGCAAGCAGAAGATGCCCTGCGCGGAGAACAGGAAAAATCCGAACGCTTGCTGTTAAATATATTGCCACAACCAATTGCCGATCGGCTCAAGCGCAACGAAACTACGATCGCAGAATACTTTCCCGAAGCGACAGTTTTGTTTGCAGATATTGTGGGTTTTACACCTTTGTCGGCTATGATGAATCCGATCGAACTTGTAGAATTGCTCAACCAAATTTTTTCGGGATTTGATGTCATCTGCGAACGGCACGGGCTGGAAAAAATTAAAACCATAGGCGACGCATATATGGTAGTAGGAGGAATCCCGCAACCAAGGAGCGACCACGCAGAGGCGATCGCGGACATGGCCCTGGATATGCACGCCGAAATTGCCCGATTTAATACCGAACATCAAAAATATTTCAGCATCCGTATCGGCATCCACAGCGGTCCGGTGGTGGCGGGAGTAATTGGCATCAAAAAGTTTATTTACGACTTGTGGGGCGATACAGTTAACATTGCTTCCCGGATGGAATCTCACGGTATTTCCTGGAAGATTCAAGTCAGCGAAGCTACTTACAATTTATTGAAGGACAAATACTGCTTTGAGGATCGGGGAAGTATCGAGGTTAAAGGTAGAGGATTAATGAAAACTTATCTGTTGCTAGGTAGAAATTGAGACTTAGCCAGCAGTTCTACCGCATCCGATCGATTCATCTCCGTTATAAATTGTTTACAGTCTATTAAAGAACTCAGGTTTTACTAACAATGATGAGATTTATCAACCCTAAAACGGACTACGCCTTTAAAAAGATATTTGGTTCAACGGGAAGCAAAGATATTTTAAAGAGCTTTCTCAACGCCTTGATTTATGAAGGCCACCCTACGATCGAAGACCTAGAAATCATCAATCCCAACTTGCCGCCGCAACTTCAGGGATTAAAAGATACCTATCTGGATGTCAGAGCTCGACTAATTGATGGCAGCCTCGTAATTATTGAAATGCAGGTTTTAAACGTGCAGTCTTTTGGCAAGAGAGTGTTGTTTAATGCTGCGAAAACCTATTTCGGGAGTTTTGAGTTTTGAGTTTTGAGTTTTGAGTTAAAGAATAGTTTTGAGTTTTTCGGGAGTTTTTCGGGAGTTGTGAATTTTGAGTTTTGAGTTAAAGAATAGTTTTGAGTTTTTCGGGAGTTTTTCGGGAGTTGTGAATTTTGAGTTTTGAGTTAACCCCAGCCTCAAGGCTCTCGATCGAAATTAAAGAAGCCCTAATTAGAGCGTTAATTCACAATTAATAACTCAAAAATCAAAACTCCGCGTTAGCGGTAGATTAGATCGAATCTGGGGAAAGCGAAACTTCGCAAATCTTAAATCTCAACTTGCATGATTTTACTCAAAGAATCAGAATTAAACGATATATTTACCTCGATCGAGCTGTTTTGCCAGCACTCGATCGGGCAATTGTCAATAGCAGGTAAATCGGGCGAGCTAATAGCTTTAGTTCCTCAATCAAGCATTAATCAATTTATCGCACAATTGCGCCAGGAAACTGCCAAACTACAACAAAAAGCCCGCGAACTTTCAGATAACAATTTCCAACTAGAACAACAAATCCGCGATCGCATTTCGCAACAGCAGCAACAAATCAAGTTCAAAAACCAACAACTCAGCGACATTCTCAACACCGCTACCGCATCAATTTCCTGCTTTCGAGTATTTGCCGATCGCACCTGGGAATACGACTACTTTTCCCCCGGTCACATACAAATTTTCGGCTACACTCCAGAGGAACTAATGGCAGACAAGTATCTCTGGCTGTCGCGGGTGCTTCCGGAAGACTGGCAAAACACCATCTATCCCACATTTGCCGAGATCTTTGCCGAACGGGCTGTTTCATTAGAGTACCGATTCCGCCACTCAGACGGTACGGTGCGCTGGATTGGCGAAGCGATGACTTCCCAGCACGATCCAGAAGCCGACTGCTGGATCGTCATCACCGTCGCCACAGACATCAGCGATCGCAAAAATGCCGAAAATGCCCTGAGGCAAAGCGAAGCCCGCTATCGAGCAATTGTGGAAGACCAAAACGAACTAATTTGCCGCTACCTTCCCGACGGCACAATGACATTTGTCAATCAAGCTTACTGCCAATATTTTGACTTGCAGCCGGAAGACTTGCTCGGTAAGAGTTTCATACCCCTGATTCCGGAGGAAGACCGAGCATTAGTAACAGATTTATATGCTTCCATATCTCCAGAAAACCCCTTTTTTACTTGCGAACACCGAGTAATTTTGCCCGGCGGCGAAATTCGCTGGCAGCAGTGGACCGATCGAGCGATTTTTGACGAAACCGGGCAAATCCTCGAATATCAAGCTGTAGGTAGAGATGTGAGCGATCGCAAAGCTGCCGAAATCGCTTTGAGGCAGCTAAATGCGGAGTTAGAACAGAGAGTGCAACAGCGGACGGAACGCTACGAACTGGCAGTATCGGCGGGCAAAGTCGGGGTGTGGGACTGGAATTTGGCAAGTGGCGAAATTTACCTAGATCCGTCTTTGAAAGCTTTGTTGGGCTATCGGGATGAGGAGATTCTCAATCGCATAGAAAATTGGTCCTCTTTGGTGCATCCGGACGATCGGCTGGCCGTCAAACACGCTGTAAATGCTTATCTGGAGGGTTTGACAGCAAATTTTCAAGTCGAACACCGGATGGTACGCAAAGACGGCAGTATCTGTTGGATGTTTGCCTGCGGCACGGGCGTGCGCCAGCCCTACGGCGCGATCGGCCGCCTCATGGGTACAGACACCGATATTACCGATCGCAAAATCGCTGAAGAGAAATTGCGCAACTCCGAAGCCGAACTGCGGGCGCTGTTTAATGCGGTGACGGATGTCATGCTGGTACTGGATGCTAAAGGTCGCTACCTGAAAATCGCACCCTCAGCCCCCCAACTGCTGTACAAGCCGAGTCAAGAATTGCTTGGCAAAACGGCAGCCGAAGTTTTCCCGGAAGCGCAAGTTAATTTCTTCCTAAGTCAGATTCACCGCACTTTGTCAACTCAACAAACCCAAAGAGTTGAATACAGTTTGGACATTGGCGGCAAGTTAGTGTGGTTTGACAGCAGTATTTCGCCTCTGGAAGGCGATCGGGTGATTTGGGTAGCGCGGGACATTACCGCCCGCAAACTGGCAGAAGCTGCATTGCAAAAAAGTGAAGAACAGTTTCGCAACTTATTTGACGATGCTCCGATCGCCCTGAGTTTGGCAAGAGTGGGCGACGGCCGCATCGTTAAGGTGAATGAGGCTTACCGCCAGATGTTGGGCTACAGCAACTCGGAGTTAGTCGAGATGACTTTTATCGATATCACCTATCCAGAAGATGTTGCTGCTGATTTGGTACAGCTAGAACAGCTTGTCAGCGGCAGAATTTCTCGATTTCAGATGGAAAAACGGTTGATTCATCAAAACGGCGATTTGATGTGGGTGCATTTGACTGTTACCCCGATCCGCGATCGCGATGGCAATACTCTCTACAGCATGGCCGCCCTGCAAGATATCAGCGATCGCAAGCGGGCCGAAGCAGAATTGCAGCGGTTAAAAGAACGCCTGCAATTTTTGCTGGCTTCAAATCCGGCGGTAATTTTTACTGCAGAGCCTGTGGGGGATTGCGCGATTACTTACATTAGCGATAACGTGCGGGCGATCGTCGGTTACAGTCCCCAAGAGTGTGTGGGCGATCGCTACTTTTGGTCTAACCGGATTCACCCTGATGATGCGGTGCAATTTTTAGGGAATTTAGCGGCGGTTTCCGAGTTAGAAAATCGCACTTGCGAGTACCGTTTTTGGCACGGAGGCGGACACTATCGCTGGCTGCGAACCGAACTGAAACTATTAGCTGACAGCAAGGGAGGACCGATCGAAATTATCGGTTACGCCGCCGATATCAGCGATTCTAAGAGTGCCGAAATCGCTTTGCGGCAGCAGTTCGAGCAAGAACGCCTCGTCGGGGCGATCGCCCGCCGCCTCCGCGAGTCTTTGCAGTTAGAGCAAATTCTCAATACCACTGTTGCCGAACTCTTGCAAGTATTGCTGGCCGATCGGACTTTAGTTTATCAAATTTTGCCGGACGGTTGCGGCCGAGTAATAGCGGAAGCTGCGGCCGAGGGATGCAGCCAATTATTAGGTACTGTGTTTGCAGCAGAAGTTTTTGGGCCGGAAAATTACGAGCGTTATTTGGCTGGGCGAATTTGTGCTATATCCGAGCGCGAGGGCGGCGGCATTTCTCCTTGTTTGACAGAGTTTATGGAGCAAATTCAAGTTACAGCAAAGTTGGTAGCCCCGATTATCCAGCAGGGTCAAGTTTGGGGACTGCTGATCGCCCACCAGTGCGATCGATCGCGGAATTGGGAAGAATGGGAAATTAATTTATTTCAGCAGTTGGCAAATCAACTGGCGATCGCGATCCGGCAATCTCTGCTTTACCAGCAACTGCAAGCCCAACTGTGCGATCGCAAACAAGCTGAAGCTAAGTTAAAAAATTCTCTAGCAGAAAAGGAAATTTTACTCAAAGAAATTCACCACCGCGTCAAAAATAACCTTTGCGTAGTTGCCAGTTTGTTAGAATTGCAATCTCACACCGTGACTGAGCCGCAGCTAGCTAAAATGTTTGAAGAAAGCCAGAACCGCCTGTATTCTATGGCTCTGATCCACGAGAAACTGTACCGTTCTTCAAACTTAGCCCACATCGATCTGGGCGAATATCTCGAAGATTTGGTAACTAACTTGTTTCACTCTTACAACGTCAGCGGCAACCGCGTTCAGTTGCAGGTATTAGCTGAGCCGATCGCCCTAAATATTGAAACAGCAACCCCTTGCGGTTTAATTGCTAATGAACTGGTATCAAATACAGTGAAACACGCTTTTCCCAATGGCAAGGAAGGTACAGTTAGTGTAGAATGCTATCAAACGGGCGATCGGAAGATTCACCTGTTAGTAAAAGATAATGGAGTCGGATTTCCTAAAGACCTCGATTTTCGCAAAACCAACTCTATGGGTTTTCAAGTGGTATGCACGTTAACAGAACAATTAGAAGGTACGATCGAGCTAAACTCGGAAAACGGCACAGTATTTCACTTAATATTTACTGAACTTAACTACTCAAAAAGACTGTAAAACTGTGGACAATATACAAGAGCATAAAACTACAATTTTGATTGTAGAAGATGAACTGCTGATCGCTAAAAATTTGTCTTATAAATTAGAAAAATTGGGGTATGAAGTTGCAGGTATAGTTTCTTCAGGTCATGATGCGATCGAGCGAGCTAACGAACTTAAGCCAGACTTAATTCTGATGGATATAGTTATCAAAGGCGAGATAGACGGCATAGAAACAGCAGCTAAAATCCATCAAAAATTAGATATTCCAGTTATTTATACCACCGCCTACGCCGATGAAGAAACTTTGCATAGAGCCGAAGAAACAGGCTCTTATGGCTACGTCCTCAAACCTTTCAAAGAAAGGGAATTGCACGCCAGTATCAAAATAGCGCTTAGCCAACATAAAGCAAAAGTTAAAATGCAGCAGCTCATAGAATTAGCAGCAGCAACAAGTGAAAACAAATCGCGATATATTTCGATGGCATACCACGATTTAAACACTCCACTAACTACAATCCAGCTATCGGCAGAAATGCTGGAAGATAGCGAAGTCGAAAGTAGAGGGGGTAACAATGCTAAAAGTATCGATCGCATCAAAAAAGCAGTCAGCAGTATGAACCAATTGCTGGAGCAGATTTTAATGCTTAGCAAAGCCGAGTCAGGAAAACTGCCACTAACAAAAAAGTCACTAAATGCCGTAAATTTATGCAAATCTATATTAGAAGAAATACAGCCGATCGCGACCAAAAGACACCGCCTAACTTTCAGCACTAAAACAGAAAAACTGTCCGCTCATCTTGATGAAAAATTGCTGCATCATCTGTTAATTAATCTGCTTTCAAACGCAATCAAATACTCTCCTAACGGCGGTACAGTAAGTCTAGAATTGAGCTGCGAAAACGAGCAAATAATTTTCTGCGTGCGGGATGAGGGAATCGGAATTCCCGAAGAATATTTAGAGAAACTATTTCAGCAATTTGAACGCGGCGCTAATGTAGGAAATATCAAAGGAACTGGTTTGGGACTGTGCATTGTTAAATACATAGTTGACCTGCACGGCGGTAAAATAAGTGTAGAAAGCGAAGTCGATCGAGGTACGGCATTTTTTGTGAAGATTCCTTTGTGAATAGTTGACAGTTGGTAAGGAGTTTTGAGTTTTGAATTTTGAGTTTTGAGTTAAACTAATCTTCAATCCCCTCCGCAACGCCTAATCGAAAATCGAAAATCAAAAATCGAAAATCGATTGACAGTCGATCGCTGGCAGTGCAAAAATATAAGTCTTTAGGATTGCGATAACTACTATGGTTGATACTCACAACTTCGAGTCGCGCGACATTCCTATATATTCGATCCCTCAAGCAGCGCAATATCTTAGGCTGCGGAAAGATAGGTTGCGACATTGGGTGGTTGGCTGGTACTCGGAAACAAAAGGTGACAAGCGCTTCTTTGAGCCGTTGATTGAGTTGTCGCGCTACAACAATATTCAATTGCTGCCCCAGTCGAAAATGATACTACTTTCCTTCACAAATTTGGTAGAGGCTCATGTGTTGACAGCCATTTTTCAGGCAACAGGCTGCTCCCGAAAGCAACTTAGCATTAAACTCGACTACCTCAAGCATCATTTTTCTATTCCTCACTTATACGCTCGAATTGAGTTTGAAATCGAGGGAATCGCTCTTTTGTTTGACAGATTCGGACAGGAGTTGATAGCATCGGAAAGAGAACAGGAAGCGAGGCAGATTCTAGACAGTTATTTCGATCGCATTGTGCGAGATAGAACTGGATTGCCCATCAAACTCTACCCTTTTACCAAGCTACCAGGTGTCAGCGAACCTAAAACAGTAACGATTGACCCCAGAATCTCCTTTGGGCGTCCGGTTTTAGCTGAAACTGGCATTCCCACAGCTATGCTGGCGGAACGCTATAAAGCCGGCGAGTCTATAGACGAACTTGCTGAGGATTATAATTGCGATCGGCTCCAAATTGAGGAAGGCATTCGCTCCGAACTTCCGCTGTTGATAGCATGAATGAGATATCTTTTATCGCTCTCCCTTAGTCCAATTTTCTAACTGTCCGATCTAATCCAGAGCCTTCGAGCCTGAAACCCTATTTACAGCGTTCTAATTTTTAGTCAAAAGCTCGATCGCCCTGTGCGCTTATAGAAACTGTCCCTCGCTCTCCTGACCGCTTCGCTCGCTTTCTCTATTCTTTAAGTTAACCAACCAAAATATATATTTGAACTGGAGAGATTATGACACAATCAATCGCACGCCCCAAAGATACTAATGCTTGGATTTTTCAATGCTGGGCTTCTTTTATTTTAGCTACATCCACCACGGCGATCGGCATCTGTTACTTACCAGTTGATATCTGGGTAAAAGGCTTTGTGGGGATGGGTTTAACTTTTTCTGTTGGCTCCTCTTTTACTTTAGCAAAAACCATCCGCGACAACCACGAATCAACAAGATTAGCGGCCAGAATTGACGAAGCTAGAGTTGAGAAAATTCTCGCCGAACACCATCCGCTAAAGTAGATTTGACCGAGAAAATGGGATATTAGCCACCCTTCTAGGGAGACTTTCAATTCTTTCACATTTGAATCCTACTCCTTCTATTCTGTTGTGATATGGGGATGGTATTAGAATAAAATCAAAATAACCATCCCTCTCAAAAGTCAAAAATCATGATAGATTGCAATATTTTTCGCAAATTTGCCCCCGCAATTGCTCTAATTGCTATTACCATATCTTGCAGTTCAACCAAGATAGCAACCCAAGCACAGCAGCAATCAGATAAGCCGCAACCGCAGGTGGCTTACGGCAATTTAATCTTTAATGATGGATCGGAATATATAATGATTCCAGTTCTCCCGTCTGGCGATGAAAAAGCATCAAAAAACAATCCTATTTCATCAAAATTAAGTTATGAATCAAGGGACAGCGGTCCGATCGGCGAGAATCTGATTTTTTATCACAAAACTAGCGGCGCATCTAATATTTTGTTACACAAAAAGGCGTTAATATCTAAATTTGAATATCTTTCAGCTAAAAAAGAAGCAGAAAATCCCAGCCGTGAAAACGCACAAGCAAATCGCCCCAAGCAAAATCCCTCAAAAAAAGCAGCCAGCAAGCCTCAGGATAAGTTGCTGCTATTTCACATCATCGATAGCGACACTAATGCCGATGGCAAATTTGACGGTGCAGATGCGGTAATTGGATACTTATCTAATTTGGCAGGCAAATCGCTGCAGCCAATAACTCCGCCAAATACTCAATTAGTAAGTTGGGTATTTGACGAAAAAAGTGGCGCGATTTTTATTACAATTAGAAAAGACTCCGATGCCGATCGCAAGTTTACGGAAAAAGACACGATCGATTTTGTGCGAGTTAATATCAGTAAACCTGGTGTAGGGCAAGAGATAATCGATGGTAAAACTCGGCAAGAATTACAGAAGATTATGTTTGACCCCAATTAATTGCGCGATGTAATTAGTTATTTGAATGTTGACCTTTCTTGATTTCTTTCAGATCGTTTTGAGTTGGCAGTAAGGCGCGCAACGCGCACCTAAATACAGCAGGTTGTAAATCCCAGAAACCCGGTTTCTTTAAGAAACCGGGTTTCTCTGTACCGAACGGGTTTTAACCTGCTGATATTAATGTCCGTTTTGAAACTTGCGATCGCGCAATTTCGCTTTTTGCCGCCTCCGAACACCAGCCCGAACTGTTGCGAAATCCACCGGAAAACCTACCACAGGAATCACCTGATCCTTGCGTTCCTCTTCCAGATTTTTGAGTTCGGTGTAATCCACCCAGTGAATGCAATCCACCGGACAAGTATCTATCGCCTCTTGAATCAACTCTTCAGAATCACCGTCTTGTCGCACCACGCGCGATCGACCGTAATCCGGTTCAATGTAGAAAGTATTGCGAGCAACGTGAGCGCAGTGCTTGCAGCCGATACAGGTAATCTCATCAACATAGACACCTTTTTGTCGCAATGCCCCCCCCAACTCCGGTTCTAAACCAGAGCGATCGGCAGCATCCCGCAAAAATCCCCCCAACTCCGGCTCCAAACCAGAGCGATCGTCCCCAGCGTCTGTTTGCAATGAAGAAAGCTCAGACATTGACACCTCTTCTAGAAATAAGAAATAAGTCCGCCTGGGCGGACTTCGATCGAACAAAATTGCCAAACTCCAGAACAATTCGTTTGTAGTGAGGACTTCAGTCCTTTACCAATTTTGAGGGAGGACTAAAGCCCTGACTGCGAACGAAAATGCGAGCGATTTGACGAACAAAATGGATATTCCAGACTTACCCGCACGCGACTAAGCGCACCAGCGCTGCACCACCAAGCGGATCGAACCATCTTGATTTTGCTTTTGTTCGGCAACTTGAAAACCCTGCTTGGCGCTTTCGTTCACAACAGTGTGGTAAGCGTAACGCTGAGTTACCTTATTCAGAAAACGGTCTACAGACCAAGCTTGCTGCCAAAACTGCAAGTCAGCCACCAATTCATACTCAGTACCGTTCCAGCTAAAACCTAAGTCGTAGCCGTTTTCTTGCTCGATCACCACCTCAGCGGTGTTCGTAAGGCCCCGGTAGCCCCGTACCTCAGCAGGGCCAGACTTCCAGTCGATACCCAGGTCAGTCAAAGCAGCTTCCAACGATGTCAAATTGCGGATTTGGGTTTTAATTTGGCTAAAGTGTGACATGGTGATTCCAAAAAAGTTTAAGTGAACTCAACAAAAAATTACCAATCGCTAAAAGCCACTTGGGCCGTCGCTTCGGCTGACTGATGCAACTCTTGGGCGAAATATTCAGATGTGGACTCTTGATGGAGCACCACGCCTAGCTGAGCTTCGATCGCAGCCGTTACCTCCGCGCAGGAAGCACCGACAATGCCGGTGACTTTTTCCTGCACGCGGCCATCTGGATAAATCACAAACTCTAGTGTTTCCATAACTTCCGGCTGACTGAATGCGAATAGTTAGAGCAGACACCGACACCAGCAACCCCGGCGACGGTGCATCCTGAAGTCGCTTCTTGAGAGTTGGCTGACTCGAAACGCTTACATCAATTTTGACGAATCGAAAGGTTTTGAGTCGCAACTTAACAAAACTTATTAATATTTTGAAGCATTACGTCAGTTATCTGTAAAGTTTCGCGTAGATCGTGACGGCAGTCAAGTAATACACAAACAGCGAATATTAGCAAGGGCTATTTGAGAGGGATCGAGACAGTCAGCGGAGATAGTCAGCGCTGTTCGATCGCGCCGATCCTAGCGAGATCCGCTCCGGACAACCGCAGATTAAGGCTGATTAACGCAGATGTCTCCAGATAGTTTGCGCTTGTTGTCGGAGGTTTAATGTTAATGGGGCTGGGCGGGAACTCAGAACCGGGTTTTTGCGAAAATACTGCGTTGCAGGCAACAAATTATGAAAAAAACCCGGTTTCTCGGGCGGAGCGCGCAAGTTCCACTTACAATAGTTAGGTTGAATTGCTAAAAAAACATTAAGTTTGGCTGTATCAAAGGTCACAATCTTAGATTCAAGCAAGGCGTAAACTGATGTTTCCTGGAATAATTATTATCGATAATTATGCAAAACTATAACTGGAAAAAACTGCAAAATGGTTCGGATATTCGCGGTGTTGCTATCGAAGGAGTTGCGGGCGAACAGGTAAATTTGACCCCGGAAATAGCAACAATTTTAGGGCAAGCTTTTGTAACTTGGTTGTTGCAAAAAGTCAATAAACCAGCGACAGAATTGACGATCGCTATCGGGCGCGACAGCCGCCTCTCCGGCCCGAGTTTGATGCAAGCAACTGCTGCGGGTATCGCCTCAACGGGGAGTCAAGTTTTAGATTTTGGCATAGCTTCAACTCCCGCGATGTTTGTGAGTACGATCGCCCCTGGTTTTGAGTGCGATGGCGCGATTATGCTGACGGCGAGCCATTTGCCATTCAATCGCAACGGCTTAAAGTTTTTTACGGCTAAAGGCGGTTTGCAAAAACAAGATATTGCAGATATTTTGGCATTAGCCGCTAGCAATGAATTTGAGAAATCTCCAACAACAGGAAGCATTTCCCAGAAGGATTTTATCGCAGTTTATGCCGATATACTTGTCGGCCAAATTCGCCAAGCAGTAAACCATCCCGATAATTTCGATCGACCCCTAACAGGATTAAAAATAATTGTCGATGCGGGTAACGGTGCGGGCGGATTTTATGCCGATCGAGTGTTGCAACCTTTAGGTGCAGATACAGCAGGCAGCCAGTTTTTAGAACCAGATGGAACATTCCCCAATCACGTACCGAATCCTGAAGATCGGGAGGCAATGCAGTCAATTTGTCAAGCGGTAATTGACAATCAAGCTGATTTTGGGATTATTTTTGATACCGATGTCGATCGCAGCGCGGCAGTCGATGCGTCGGGTAAAGAAATCAACCGCAATCGTTTAATTGCCTTAATTTCAGCCGTCATCTTGCAAGAACACCCATGCTCTACAATCGTCACCGATTCCATCACTTCTGACGGATTGACGCAATTTATCGAACAGGATTTAAAAGGCATTCACCACCGCTTCAAACGCGGTTACAAAAATGTAATTGACGAAGCAATGAGGCTCGATCGAACCGGACAAGAATCCTGGCTGGCGATCGAAACCTCGGGCCACGCAGCCTTAAAAGAAAATTACTTTCTCGATGACGGCGCTTACCTAGTCAGCAAATTGCTAATCGAACTTGCTAAATCCAATTTAGCAGGTAAGTCATTGCCCGATTTAATTGCCAATTTAAAAGAACCGGAAGAAAGTGCGGAATTTCGGCTAAAAATTAATGCGGATGATTTCAAAAAAGTGGGCGAGGGAGTAATTAAGAAATTGCAAGAATTTGCTGCAACTCAAACAGACTGGCAAATCGTTCCCAAAAACTACGAAGGAGTGCGAATTTCCTGTGCTTCAGCCGAGGAAGACGGATGGTTGTTATTGCGTTTGTCGCTGCACGATCCGGTGATGCCGCTGAATATTGAGTCTAATGTTAAAGGGGGAGTCAACAAAATCAAAATTCGACTGTTAGCTTTTTTCACAACAGTGGAATTCCTGGACATATCGACACTAGCAACTTAATTCAAAACTCAAAACTCAAAACTCAAAATTCAAAACTACCTCTTCAACAAAGATAATTGCCCCGATACTTGCGTGGTGTTTGGCGTTCAGAATAAAGAGCAGATACGGACAGATTTTTTAGTTACTGAAGAAGGCACGCGCCCGTCTTTAGTCGTCGAAGTGGTTTCGCCTCGATATCGCAAAGAGGATCGGGAAATCAAAGTGCGACAATACGCAAGGGCTGGCGTGCAGGAATATATCATTTTCGATCGCCGCCGCCAACGAGGTCAAATATTAGATGAGGTGTTAGGCTACCGTTTGGTTGATAACATTTACGTGCCGATTACTCCCGATGAAGAGGGACGGATTCTGTGCGAAACTGTGGGTTTGTACGTGGGATTGCACGACGGCGAAGTGGTGGTGGTAGACGCTCAAACTCAAGAGCGCCTTCTCAGGGCTGGCGAGCTCGAACAGTGGGCGATTCACGCTCAACAGCAAGCCTTTCAAGCCCAACAGCAAGCCTTTCAAGCCCAACAACGTGCCTCTCAAGCCGAGCAGCGAGCGGCCCAACTAGCGGAATTTTTGCGATCGCAGGGCATCGATCCCGATCGAATTTGAACGCAGATCTATACTAAGCTTAGAAAAACCGGATTTCTGAGCTAAAATATCGGCGCAGGTGCTAGATTTTTACTAGAAACCAGGTTTTTGACCCCAGTGCAAGATCTCGGCGTTAAGGACTAAAGTCCCCATCAAAATCTGAGGACTGAAGTCCTCACTACGAACACCTTTTAAAATATGAAATCTGTTCCTGAAGAAAAACCTATTAGTCCTTGGGATTACAAACCTTGGTGGTGTCAGCCTTGGTCGATTTTGTTAACTGGTACTAGCTTAATTGCGGGAAGTTGGTTGTTATTAAAAACTGTTTGGATAACGGTTTTAGTTGCGATACCTTTATTGGCTTGGATGGGTTTTTTCTTATTGGTTTGGCCGCGGTTGATGGTGTCTAGCGGGCTGCTGGAAAAATACCGGCAAGATGAGTCGATTTAAGGTGCGCCTATTTTTTCTACTCCATTCCTACCATCCAAATCAAAAATCCCAAAATTTGTTCTACCGGCGGTAAAGGATAAACATTCAGGTCGATCGATACTTCGGTTCCAGACAGCTTGAGGAATTGCCATTGCAAACCATTACTAACAGAACCGTAGATACTTGCTAATGATTTTTGTCTGGCTTCATTAAATTTTTGTGCCGCCACCATTTCGGCAACGCACTGACCGATTCCTATTTTCAAATTGGCTTGCTTTGCCTCTACAATGATAATAGCCGGAGCTTCAATTGCTAATTGTTCGGTAGAACGACTGATGAGAAAGTCGCAGCGTCCGTTTAGCGACTGGGATTCATCGACGTTGAAATCTTCCCCAGAAAACAGGCTAATTTGACGGTTCAGAAGGCGGCGAACTTCTACAAGAACCGGGCTAATAATTAACTCCGATCGCGCTTTTTCACTGCCTGTAGCTACAGCAAGCGGTAAAGTTTCTTCCAGAGTCGCAGCAAGGATATTGCTGGGTTGGATGGGGGCAATTTCAGGTAGAAACCTGATGCCTTCGACAGTTGTTAAATTGAAGGCTTCTTTAACTTTGGTAATCGTGGTGAACTGGCTGTAAGGCATATTTATAGCAGTTGACAGTTAAGAAAAGTTTTGAGTTTTGAGTTTTGAGTTTTGAGTTAAAGAAATTTCTTAATTCAAAATTCAAAACTTAAAACTTCCGATATTTGACTGTTGACAGTTGACAGTTGAAGGAAGAGTTAACAGTTGACAATCGAAAATCTTCAATTCCCCAATCTAAAATCTAAAATCTAAAATCTAAAATCATTTGACTGTTGACAGTTACATAGTACGGAAATCAAACTGTTTGCTGCTGGTGCGATCGAGCTTTATGGTAGTAAGAGGAGTTGATGTAAGGTGCGCATTGCGCACCCTACAGTTGATGTAGCGGCAGTTGATGTAAGGTGCGCATTGCGCACCCTACAATTAGATTTTTGGTATCAGTTTAATAATCCTGAATTGCTTTGACCTCCATCGGGTGAGATTTGAGCGATCGAATTCCCGCAGCAGTTGCCCTGGCACCGGCAATTGTGGTAATAATCGGGATTTTGTAAGCCAAAGCAGTGCGGCGGATAAATATGCCGTCGGCGCGGGATTCTTCACCGGAAGGCGTATTAATAATTAATTGGATTTTCTCGTTTTTAATCGAATCCAATAAGTTCGGCCGCCCTTCGTGCAATTTTAATTCCAAATCCACCTCTAAGCCGTGTTCTCGCAAAACTTTGCGGGTGCCGTGAGTTGCTACTATTTTGAAACCGAGATTCAAGAACTCCTTAACTACAGGTACGACTGCCAATTTATCCCGATCGCGCATCGAAACTAACACAGTTCCTGACAGCGGCATGACTTGTCCTGCTGCTAGCTGAGCTTTAGCAAAAGCTTTGCCAAAATCCGTGTCAATTCCCATTACTTCCCCGGTCGATCGCATTTCCGGTCCTAACAAAGTATCGGTTCCGGGGAACTTAGCAAAGGGCAATACTGCTTCTTTTACCGAAACATGTTCCGGTACAATTTCTTCAGTAAATTGCAACTCTTTAAGAGTTTTGCCCGACATTACCCGCGATGCCATTTTTGCTAGAGGAACTCCGATCGCTTTCGATACAAACGGTACTGTTCGAGAAGCCCGCGGGTTGGCTTCTAAAATGTAAACTTGCTCTCCTTGAATGGCAAATTGAATGTTCATCAATCCTACTACTTTGAGAGCTTTTGCTAGTTCCACTGTTTGGCGGCGAATTGTTGCCAAAGCTGCTGGGGAAAGTGTTTGGTAAGGAATGGAACAAGCTGAGTCGCCCGAGTGAATTCCCGCTTCTTCAATGTGTTCCATAATGCCGCCGATAACGACATTGCCTGCTGCATCGGCGATCGCATCGACATCTACTTCGATCGCATTCTCCAAAAACTTGTCAATTAAAATCGGATGTTCCGGTTCAACTAGCACCGCATACATCATGTAGCGTTCCAATTCTGCATCGGAATAAACAATTTCCATTGCCCGCCCGCCCAGTACGTAACTCGGCCGCACTACTACCGGATAACCGATGCGTTTTGCTACTATCAAAGCATCTTCAAAACTCCGCGCCAAACCGTTAGCAGCTTGCAGGATGTTCAACTCCCGCAGGATTTTTTCAAATCGTTCCCTGTCTTCGGCAATATCGATCGAATCCGGCGAAGTTCCCCAAATTTTAGTTGGTAATTCCGGGTGATTTTCGAGAGCTTTTTGCAAAGGCAGAGCTAATTTCAGCGGTGTTTGTCCGCCGAATTGAATGATTACTCCTTCGGGATTTTCCGCTTCGATAATATTGAGAACATCTTCTTTTGTCAGCGGTTCAAAATACAGCCGATCGCTCGTATCGTAGTCTGTCGAAACCGTTTCCGGGTTCGAGTTAACCATAATTGTTTCAAACCCGTCTTCTCCCAGGGAATAAGAAGCGTGACAGCAGCAGTAATCAAACTCAATTCCCTGTCCGATCCGGTTCGGCCCGCCGCCCAAAATCATCACTTTGCGCTTGGTAGAAGGCAAAACTTCCGACTCCGGTGACAGACTGTGAGCTACAGGCGAAATTTTCTTTTCTTCATCGCCCAATTCCCAAATTGCCGCACCTACTTCGTAGGTGGAATAGTAATAAGGTGTAAAGGCTTCAAACTCGGCCGCGCAGGTATCGACGGTTTTGTAAATCGGCACCACTCCTAACTGTTTCCGGTAATTTCTGACATCATCTTCCGGCATTTTCGTAGCGTAAGCAATTTGGCGATCGCTAAATCCCAACTGCTTGACTGCAAACATTGTCTCTTTTGTCAACTGGTTGAGCGCCGTCCGTTTTAAGAATTTTTCTGTTTCGATCAATTCCTGCATTTTATCCAAAAACCAGGGGTCGATCGCGGTCAGTTCAAAGATATCTTCTACCGACATTCCCATCATCATCGCGTGGCGGACTGTAAAAATTCGCTCGGGATTTGGAGTGCGCAATCCGGCGCGAATTTGTTCCAAACTCGGCAATTTTTCCGGTTTGTCGCAACCGAAACCCGCGCGGCCTGTTTCCAATCCCCGCAAGGCTTTTTGGAAGGATTCGCAGAAAGTCCGCCCGATCGCCATTACTTCGCCGACTGACTTCATTTGCGTTGTCAGAGTCGGTTCGGAACCGGGGAATTTTTCAAAGGCAAATCGCGGAATTTTCGTTACTACATAGTCAATTGTCGGTTCAAAAGAGGCGGGAGTTTTCTTGGTAATATCGTTAGAAATTTCGTCCAGCGTGTAGCCTACTGCTAATTTTGCAGCCATTTTCGCAATGGGAAATCCTGTTGCTTTCGAGGCCAAAGCTGAGGAACGGGAAACGCGGGGGTTCATTTCAATCACGATGACATCTCCGTTCACCGGATTGACAGCAAATTGAATGTTAGAACCGCCTGTTTCGACTCCAATTTCGCGGATGATTTTAATTGCTGCATCCCGCAAGCGCTGGTATTCTTTATCTGTCAAAGTTTGCGCCGGGGCGACAGTAATTGAATCGCCGGTGTGAACTCCCATCGGATCGAGATTTTCGATCGAACAAACGATAACAACATTGTCGGCCAAATCCCGCATCACTTCCAGTTCGTATTCTTTCCAACCGATTAAAGATTGTTCGATCAGAATTTGCGATACCGGACTGGCATCAATCCCGCCTTGGGCCATTTCTTCAAACTCTTCTTGATTGTAAGAAATGCCGCCTCCCGTGCCGCCCATCGTAAAAGCGGGGCGGATAATTAAAGGATAAGTGCCGATTTGATGGGCGATCGCTTTTGCTTCATCGAGATTGTTAGCAATTCCCGAAGGACAAACGCCGACGCCAATTCGCGCCATTGCTTCCTTAAATAACAGTCGGTCTTCTGCCATTTCAATAGCAGGCAATTTCGCGCCGATTAACTCAACGCCGTATTTTTCCAAAACGCCGTTTTTCGAGACAGCAACAGCCAAATTCAGCGCTGTTTGACCGCCCATTGTCGGCAAAATTGCTTGCGGTTTTTCGGCAGCGATTATTTGTTCTAGAATCGCAGGTGTTAGAGGTTCAATGTAGATACGATCGGCCGTTCCCGGATCGGTCATAATTGTTGCCGGATTGGAATTTACCAGCACCACTTCAAACCCTTCTTCTCGCAAAGCTTTGCAAGCTTGCGTTCCCGAATAATCGAACTCGCACGCTTGGCCGATGACAATCGGGCCGGAGCCAATGAGGAGAATTTTTTTTAAGTCTTGGCGGCGGGGCATAGGTTCGTAATTGGTAGTAATTGGACAGGATTAACGATCGATTCGATATTTTACGTTACTGTTAGAAACAGGCTGGTTGCGCTGCTCTATCAAAAGTTCACTCAAAATATTACAAGTTTTGCTGTCAATTGGATATTGTGCATGACGATCGACTTTT
Organism: Oscillatoriaceae cyanobacterium Prado104; assembly: GCA_025454405.1. GTDB lineage: Bacteria > Cyanobacteriota > Cyanobacteriia > Cyanobacteriales > Microcoleaceae > Microcoleus. The sequence continues at coordinate 49,805 of JALOON010000054.1, forward strand.
TTTCATGAATTTGGCAATTCTAGCTCGGAAACACTGGCAGTTAGCGGAAAATATCGATCGTCCTGGGGTGTGGATAACATAATTCTGTCGCCTAGCAAGGTTAGCATCCTTCGTAGCGATCGGAAGTCAAGCTATCTCAAAGCATTGTTGCACCGTGACAATGCGTAAGTCCTGTAGAGGTGAAAAACTATGCGATCGATTTGACAAATCCAGATTATTTTAAGTGTCGCGGTCAAATCGTGCTGTAAAATACACAATCTTTTTCTGCCCCCCTCGCGCTGTCGATAGGCAAGCGCCACTATAGGCAGGTCTGTTTCATTCTCCAAAAAACGAGGGTTTTGTAGGGGCTGTAGGGGCGGTGCCCCCGTGCCCGCCCCCCGTGCCTACCCCGCCAAGCGCGACCATTTGCCGACATGGAAGGCCTCATCGGCAGCCACGGGGGGCATTTCGACCTCAAACTCGTTATTCGAGTTGGGTGGGGGCGGGTTTATATAGATTGTTTGTGGGAATAAAAGATGGTTGGTGAACCCGCCCCTACAGGAATTATTGGTAATTTAAGACAGCGAATTGCTGTGAATTTTTCACCACATCAGACTATGAATTACCCAATAATTATTGTTCGATCGAACGCGATTTCTGTAGGGGCGGGTTCGCCAACATACCAAGAGGCAACAAACAGGTTAAATAAACCCGCCCCCGCCCCACTTAATTTGACTCCTACTCAGAGGCTGCAGGAAAGAACATGAGATTTCGATCCCCCCTAGCCCCCCTTAAGAAGGGGGGGACCGGAAGCACTCAAAGTCCCCCTTCTTAACGGGAAGACCGGAAGCACTCAAAGTCCCCCTTCTTAACGGGAAGACCGGAAACACTCAAAGTCCCCCTTCTTAAGGGGGATTTAGGGGGATCTAAACTCAGGTAAAAATGAGCTTTCTAGTGGGTTTTAGTCGATTGTTGACACCTGCTGAGCCTAAGTCCTACCCTATTTCATCCTAATATTTAGGCTTTGCTCGATCGCCGAATTAAGACGCTGATAAATTCCCCTGGCTTGCTACCTGGCTGCGGCGGACTCCAATCGCCGACAGCGGCAAATCCCAGCAGGTACAAGTGGTGGATGGTTTTGAACACGCTGCGGCGCGAACCCACAACCCGGATCTGCAGGATTTCTTGTTCGGATTCTTCAGGACTGTTACTCGGACGATCCTCTTCGAGGGCTCCGCTAACGGATGAGTTTTTTCTGAGGAAAACCTCAAAACCCAGCCGCCCCGCAAAGTCAAGCCAAGCAGGGCGGCTGCAGAGAATGTTAAGATCCTCCATCAGACCTCCTTACTGGTCATGTCAGTTTGGCGGTTAGCTGTCCATCGCTGTGCTACCAGCTTTGGGCAGTGCAACTGGATTTTTCGGCGACACCGGCTGCTTCTCTGACGAACAAAGCAACCTTAACTCCACAGCGTAGCCACTTTAGGGGGCCGCCGTCAATCTCTTTTGGACTTTAGATTTTAAAGTTGAGATTTGCGATCGGCCCGGCTGGCGCTACGCGAATCATCCGTCAGTATACTAACATATAAAGGGTTGGTCAATGCCTTTTCAGAAAAATAACAAATTAGGAGCTAAAAAAATTCTTCAGGAAAATCTAGACGAACAACCTATATGTTTTAAAGGCAGAAAAGGTCAGAAAGAAGCAATTAAAGCTGTCCCTAACTGGCAGGAACAGCTCAGAACATTTGTTGATGAGTTAATAGCCAGACAAAAAGATAGTAACGAGTAGCTGTTATATCCTGTCCGGTCGATTACCATAACAAAAGATGTAGGGGTGAAGCATTTGGGCGACAATTTATGCCGAAAACCTGCCGATTTTATGTCCAAATGCTTCACCCGGACCCAAGCAAGTGCGAGCGCGCCCAGAGGGTCTAATTTTTTTTACCAGATGTCTACTCGTTAACCTCGATCGATAATTTCCCCATCCATCCCCTCACCGAGGAACGGGAACGGGTTGAGGTTCGGGGGCGGGCAGCGGTACGGCGGGGCGACTGGGTGCAGGGCTTGGGGTTAGCAACTGCTGCAACTGCTGCGGGGTAAGCGATCGCAAAATTCTCAGTCCGATCGCGCCTCGGGAAACCGCGATCGCTGAATTTGGCTCTAAATACGGCTGGAAATTCGATCGCCCGTTCAAATAGTTTTCCATGAAAGCTACGCTGAGCCCGCTGAGGTAGCGGCGGGCTAACGCCGGTTCTGGACCGATCGCCGCCCTGGGAAGCTGAAATACGCTTTGAGGCGATTCGTCGATCGTAGAAAAGTGAGTGCCGTTGTTCATCAGTACCAGATATTTGCTGGCCGATGTCAGCCAAGTGAAGGGTTGAATTTGTTCGAGCCAAGCGGGGGCAACGGTATCGGCACTGCCCGCAACTACCATGACTGGAATTTGAATTTTGCTGAGGTTTGTTTCTCCGAGAATGCTGCTGATAATTGGGTTGACGGCGATCGCTGCTTTGACTCGGGGGTCGCTGAAATTGTATTGCTGGCGATCGAGATCTCTAGCACGGCACTGCAACAGCAGCGAGAGATTCCAAGAGTCGTTTTCTGCTTTGCAATCTTTGTCTAGCTGCCCAAAATTAATCTCGGCCCCGGCGAGGGTTAAAGCTGTGTAGCCGCCGAAGGATTGACCGATAATGCCAACTCGCTGCAAGTCTAGGTTCCCTCGGTAAACGGAGTTGGTTGTGGCAAGGTTGGAGAGATAGTCGAGCAAATTTTTAACATCGAGGGGGCGGTTGACAAATTCAGCAGGTTCTGCTACTTCTCTAGCTCTGCCCGAAACTAAGTTTTGCACTTGTTGGGCGTTGCTGCCGGGGTGTTCGGGAACGGCGACGGCAAAGCCGTAGGAGGCTAAGTGTTTGGCTAAATACTCAAAGGAAATGCGATCGGAACCCAAACCGTGGGAAATTACGATGACTGGAGAGGGCTTGGGGCTGCGTTGGGGCAGGTAAATGTCAACGGGAAAGCTGCGCGATCGATCGGGACTGGTGAGAGTTACCGAGGTTTTTTGCCAAGTATAGGGGCCGGGTGCTTCGGCTTTTCGCAGTTCGGCAGCGGGAATTGCGGGCGGTTCTGCGGCTGCTGCTGCTTCCGACAATTGGATGACCCCGGCGATCGCCAGATTGGAGCGGTTAACTAGCGTTGTCAGCCTGTTGGCGATATCCAAGCCGCCAGCAATGTCAATCCTGATGCCGTAAGTCGGAAATTTGCGCAGCACGTTGACAACTGTCAGACCTTCTGGATCGGCGGCAGCTAAAATTAGCGCGGCTCGGATCGCGTAAAATCCGGGCTGCCGTGCTTTGGTTTGAATGACTCGGCCCAAACGTTCCAGCAGCACTTCTCCTTGGGGAGTGTACAAAAATTGGGCAACTGTTACGGGGCTGATTTCGGCGCGGGCTTGCAGGGCGAGGCGAAACTGCTCTAGTTGTTCTTTGGTAGCGTACTGAGCGAAGCCATCCCATGTCGAGTCGATCGTCCCTTCTTTGGCAAACAGTGCCAGAGATTCGATCGGAACAGCCACTTCTAGCGGCCCGTAGGTGGCGTAAATGCGTTCGGCTCCCAAAGCTGGCGCGGCGGTGCCGACAGCGGTGACAGCAAACAATCCCAGGTACTTGAGGGCGATCGACCGCCTCGTGCGTTTGACAGCAGCGGACAGACTCGGAAACAGACAGTTCATACTTTCTTCACACCCAGGAGTTTTAATACTTGAGTCGAGCAAAGGCAGCAAATTGTTTCAGTAATATTTAATACTGTAGGTGCGATCGGTCTTTTGTGAATCTTTTAAGAAACCTTTTAGTGAATCTAAGTTATCGTAGTTAACAGAGGTCTCAAACAAGTTTTCCGATCGAATAACGAGCTTGAATTTAAGAATCAATGTCTGCGCGTAAGTTTGCGTGTAAAATCTGTTGCAACTTTAGCTAACTATTTGTGCAACTGCTTGTTAGATGCTGCCGAATGATTTTGTAAATAAAGCCTGAGTGAGAGAATCTGTCATGTTCAATGCTACTGCGATTTTAATTGACTCTTTCGTCCAAGAACTAATTGCTGGCTACCGCCGCACCTACGGCAAATACAAGCCGGACTACCCGGAAATTATTGCCTGGGCGGGGACTATGGCCTTGGAAAATATTGCCAACTGCGATGCCCTCTATCACAATGTCGAACACACGATGCTGGTGGCATTGGTGGGACAAGAAATTCTGCGGGGCAAACACATCCGCGAGGGGGGCGTGTCGCCGGAAGATTGGCTGCATTACATTATATCTCTACTGTGCCACGATATCGGTTACGTGAAGGGTGTTTGCCGTCAAGACCAAGAAGCTGTGGGGCTGTACGCTACAGGTATAGAGGGGGGCATGGTATCGGTGCCGATCGGGGTAACTTCTGCGAGTTTAACTCCTTATCATGTCGATCGGGGCAAATTGGTAATTGACGAACGTTTTGGCGGTCACAAATTAATTGATGCCGAACAAATCAAGCGAAATATTGAATTAACTCGCTTCCCGGTGCCTGCTGGCGAAACCCATCAAGACAGGCACAATTATTCTGGGCTCGCGCGCGCGGCGGATTTAATCGGTCAGTTGAGCGATCCGAATTACCTGCGGAAAATTAGCGCTTTGTTTTACGAGTTTGAAGAAGTCGGCACTAATAAAATCTTGGGTTACAAATCGCCTGGGGATTTGCGCCAAAATTACGCCAAGTTTTATTGGAATGGGGTTTTTCCTTACATTCCAGCGGCTCTCAACTATTTGGAATTGACTCAGGGAGGCAAGCAGATAATTGCCAATCTTTACGCTAACGTGTTTCAAGTAGAACACGCGGAACCGCTAGCTTTTAAAGGACCAAAAACTCAAGAGTATGTCAATTCCCATGCTAACGGCAACTCATCAAACGGCGAGAAAGATGCTGAGAATTCTCAAAATTTGCGAGTCGGTGAAACTAAAAAATTCAGCGAGTTTTCTGACTTGAATTTGTGAGTTTTTTCGATCGGATTCGGACGCGAGAACGTAACACATCCGGGTGGGATATCCGCTCGATCGAACGCGATCGAGAGGTTCGTAGTGCGGAATTAAGCCGGCAATTTAAAGGACTCCAGTCCTTTACAGACCTTAATTATTGCAGTCGATCGAGAGGTTTGTACTGCTGAATTAAGCCGGCGATTTAAAGGACTAAAGTCCTTACTACAAACCTTATCATAAAGTTCCGATCGCCCTCAGATTTATTTTTTATATAATTATAATATAACGATCGACCGCTCGCCCGATCGGAAATCCCAAATTTAAAATAAACAATCAACCTAATCGCACATCCCAAATTGAAAACAGACAATCAACCCAATCACCCAATCGAAAATCTCAAATCGCAAATCTAAAATTGATTTGGTTTGGCGCTCACGCCGTCACAGAGACGCCGGTCGCGATCGCTTACATTCGGATTAGTCCTCAAATAATCCCCCACCCAATCGCAGCCCCTGACCAACAAATCATCAAGATCCAAATTCCACAAAATCACCCGATTATCGCGGCCAGCAGAAGCCAAAACCTTCCCATCCGGGCTAAAATTAACGCTCATCACGCTATCCTTGTGACCCGTCAAAGTCTTCAGCAAAGTACCGCTGCGACTCCACAACCTCACCTTATTGTCATAACTTCCCGAAGCCACCAACAAACCGTCCGGGCTAAAACTCACGCTAGTCACGCTATCGCTAGAACCCTTCAGCAGCGTCGCCACCAAAGTGCCATCCACCTTCCACAGCTTCACCGAATTGTCGTAACCGGCAGAAGCGAGCATTTTGCCGTCCGGGCTGAAAGCCACCCCCAACACAAAACTGTTGTGCGCCCCTTCCAAAGTTTTCAGCAAGCGGCCCTCGCGATTCCAAAGTTTGACTGTACCGTCATCGCTAGAGGAAGCCAACATCGATCCATCGGGACTGAAACTCACGCCAGTCACCCAGCCTTGGTGTCCGGTCAAAGTCTTAATCAGCCAGCCGTTTCTAGTCCACAACTTAACCGTCTTGTCCTTGCTAGCCGTTGCCAGAATCTCGCTGTCTGGGCTAAAACTCACGCCCATCACGCTGTCCGAGTGACCTTCCAGGGTGGACACCACCGCAGGAGCGCAGGGGAACAGGGGTGCGGAAGGACAGGGGAGAATATTGCCACTCGTTCCGTGTTCCTTCAGACTCCAGATTTTCACTGTTTTGTCGTAACTGCCGGATGCCAGTAACTGGCCGTCTGGGCTGAAACTGACGCTGGCTACTCGCTGAGAGTGTCCTTCTAAAGTTTCCAGCAAAACTCCCGTGCGACTCCACAGCTTGATCGTGTTGTCCGTCGAACCAGACGCCAACCTCTGACCGTCGGGGCTAAAACTGACGGTTTGCACCCGGTTTTGGTGTCCGTCGAGAGTCTTGAGGGGTACGTCGTCGAGCCTCCACAGCCTGATAGTTTTGTCAAAACTAGCAGAAGCCAAAGTTCTGCCATCCGGGCTAAAACTGACTTGAGTAACTCGATCCGCGTGTCCCTCAAAGGTTCTGACCAAGTGACCTTCGGATTTGACAGCCGTATTGGCTCGCTCGCCTGTCTCGGCCGCGCCGGCCAAATTCCACAGTTTAACTGTGCCGTCTGCGCCTCCGGAGGCCAGACTTTGACCGTCGGGGGAAAAACTGACGCCAAACACCCACTTGCTATGTCCGCGCAAAGTTGCCAGCAGCAAACCGTTGCTTGCTTCTTCTGAACTTAGTTTCTCGCCGTCTTTAATTGCGGCCACACTCCAGATTTTCACTGTTTTGTCTTCGCCGGCTGTTGCCAGAGTTTCGCCGTCGGGGGAGAAACTGACGGTATACACTTTAGAGGGTTTTTTGTTTTCGCTGTGCCACAAATTGGCAACTAATTTGCCGTCGGAACTCCACAGTTTTACAGTACCGTCATCGCCAGCTACAGCTAAGATTTTGCCGTCGCGGCTGAAGCTAACCCAGTTGATGGGAGCTAGTTGTTCGATCGTTTGCAGCAGCGTGCCGTCGGTTTTCCAAAGTTTGATTGTTTTGTCTCTCGATGCACTGGCGATTGTTTGACCGTCGGGGCTGAAAGCAACGCTGGTAACGCTGTTAGTGTGGCCTACTAAGGTAGCGAGCAAAGTGCCGTCGCTTTTCCAAAGTTTGACTGTTTTATCCAAGCTTGCTGAAGCAATGGTTTTGCTGTCCGGACTGAAAGCGACGCAGGCGACACTGTTAGTATGACCTTTCAAAGTTGCTACCAAACTGCCATCGCGCCGCCAAAGTTTGACGGTTTTATCGACGCTAGCTGAGGCAATTGTCGAGCCGTCGGGGCTAAAAGTCAGACCCCAAACTACGTCGCCGTGTCCCTCTAACCGATTTCTTTCTTTGACTCCGTAAACTGCCTGTTGGAGGGCTGCGGAAATCAGGATTTCGGTGTCTTTGAGAGTTTGCATTTCTGGGGAGTGTTCGATCTGTCTCCACTGTTTCCCAGCTCTCAAACTTTCCATAATGGCGTCAAATTTGTTGTTTGAAAAAAACAGTGCTTCTGATGCTGCAGTGAGGGTGTTGATTTCTGCCCGCTGGGCTTGAGCGACTGCTAGCTGTTTTTGACCTACTGCCCGCCACCAAAAGTTAACGGCTGCAACGGTGGAACTGGTGAGCAGCAATACGCCGACGACTGCTAATCCGAGCAGTTGTTTGAGAAAAGTATTGGCTCGGTAGAGCTGTTCTTGACTCATTTTTTTGTCGGCTTCTGCTTGGTGCAGTCTAGCTTCTAAGCCGAATCTTTGGCGGATCGGTCGCACTAGATAGTCGTGAACTAATTGATAGCGGTCTTCTGGTGCTTCCCGCAGCAGAAATAACAAACCGTGACCGACTAAAATGTCTAAAATTAAGTCGAGATTGTTAGTTTTTTTGAGTTCTATCTCAGGGTTTTGGGTCAATGAATTTTTGGCGAATTGTTTGCGCGATATTCTGCTGTAAGTGCCGATCGCGCGCAATTCTGTGTCTTCGCCTGCAGGCTGCTGACCGGTAACTAATGACAGTTCGTGTTTGGTTTTAATCAGCCGCACGCCTCTTTCATCTGTGAGGGCAAAGAGGATTTTCCAAGCTGCGTCTTCGTTGACCGGACCGCAGTCAGAGATTACCCGTTCGAGCGATCGCTTGACTAATTCTGCTTTGGGATTGTCGCCTAATTGTTGGTATTGTGCCAGAGTAGTAATCGATTCTTCTTGCAGTTGCGCTCCGACTACTTGCAGTTCGATCGGTCGCACTTCTTGCAGTTCGTCTGCTAAATCTTCAACGAAGGCATCGATCAGGGCCGGTTCTAAGTAGAATTCTGCCCTTTCTGTCAAATGTTTGATGACAGCCCGCGCGTCTTTTATGGAAAAACTTCGCAGTTGGTAGCGGATGCTTCTGTCGAGAATATTATTGTTAATCGCGTCGAGATTGGGAAAGCGATCGCAGTCGAGCAAATAGTGCAAGTAATCTTCTCGCAATGACAAAATTACTTTGACAAATGGCAAGTTTAAAAACAAGCGCAAGAAATTATAAAAAAGCTGCCTTTGAGCGACCGATGTGGAGACAAAGAAAAACTCTTCAAACTGATCGAAAATCAAAACTGTCAGCAAATTGTTAGCAGAATTATCCCGCAATTGCTCGATAATAAAAGATGAAAGTTCCGAGCTATTCGTCGGTGCTGCCGTCCCGGTTTTTCTGGGAAGTTCTCTAGTTACTCCTTTAGCCCTTAATTTGCTTTCTTCTTCAGCTTGTTTGTCGTGCAGCGCCTGGTTTAAAGAATTTTCCAATTCAGCCAACCAGTCGCCGTAAACTTTGACTACTACGGGCAAAGTATCGCGAGCTCCAGGGGTAATGTTTTTCAGGGCGGGTACTAAGCCAGCATTGACTAAGGAACTTTTTCCCACTCCGGAAGGCCCGTGAATTATAGTTAATTTGTGGTCGTCCCGGCTGATTCTTTCGAGCAGCCGATCGATATCTTTTTGGCGGGAATAAGCTGTCATTTCGGCAGCAATTGCCGCTTGATTTTGAGCGGAGGGACTCGACGGATTTACTGCTTGCCGCTGCTGCTGCAACTGACTCGCGCCGATGAATGCTCTAAATCCGTATTGATACTCTATCGAACGCTGGGTTTTCTTGATCCGAAAAGCTTTCAAATATTCACCTTGCTCAAAATAAAGTGCTTGCAGCTCTGTCAAAATATCAATATAAAGTCGCGGGTCGTACTTCGGATCGGTTTGATGTTGCGCCATTTCCAAAGAATGAACTGCGGCTTCCCACTGCCCCAACTGTCGCAAACTTTGTGCCAGCAACAAAAGATAGGAACTCCTGTCGGACTTGGGGTGCTGGATTTGAGATTTGGGATTGTTAATTATCCCAGGATTTTCTGTAAATTCTGGATAATTGCCCGCAAATCCCAACCTCAAATCTTCAATCAGCAATCTGAAATCGCTGGGAGTTTGATCTAATATTGCCAAAGCCAACTCGGCTAACTGGCGCGCCTGACTCCACCGCGACTCTTGCAAGGCAACTTCTGCCAAAAAGCCGTAATCTTGAGCTAGCTGGCTGGGAGTGCCGTAAGTGAAGTGCAACTGCAGGGAATTTTCTGCCAAAGCTTGCAATTCTCCCCATGCCTCCAAACGCTGCAACACTTCTCCCAAATGTGCTGTAACTTCCGCTACCAATTCGGGACGATCGGCCAGAAAAAAGGCTTTTCTCGACTGTTCCAAAGCGATCCAAGCCTGTTCCCAATGCTGGCGGTTGGCTACTGGATTTCTGGCTGCTTGCAGGCGGTGGCACAGGGCGATGTGAAATAGAACTATGCCTTCTCTCTCTAAAAATAAGATGTTGGGCAAGCTAGAGCGATCGTTGGGAGTAGAAGTCGATAAAGAACAGGAGAAAGTTTTTTCTCCAAGCAAGTGTTGCCAATGTTCGAGTTCCCAATTCCCGGTTTGCATCTGCCAAAATGCCAAACTTTGCTGGTAGAGAACTAAGGCAGTTTCTGTGTGGTCGCTGACGTAGTAATCCCGACCCAGAACAAATTGCAGGCTGGCTTCGAGGGCCGGTTCTAATTCTTGACCGCGATTTTGCAAATCTCTTAAGGCCAGTTCTAGTTCGCGGCGCGACAGAGAACCGAGGGCTAAATTGAGGGTACTGCCGGGACTCAAAGGCGAATAAGAGACGGGTTCTAACTGTCGGGAACTGATAATTTCGGAATTAAAAGCGGGATAGTTTGCCGGCCAACCTCCAGCTTCTGCCAAACCCGATGGTAGATTGCTGGTTTCGCCTTCGTGCCTGCGGCATCGGGCGGTGTCCGTTTCCCGTTCTTTGTTGAGTTCGCCAGCGCTAAATATAGCGTCTGCTTGTTGGGTGAGGAAATGAATCAACTCGTCAGAGGCCATTTCAAATTTAATTGTGGCCGCCGCCCAACTTTTGAAATCCGGGGCTAAACGGATCATTTTGGTAACGATATCGTCTGTTACCCACAAAACTACCGGACAGGAAAAATTTTTGCGAAACTCGTCCCGGACTTGATTGGTAGAAGCCAGTAATTCGTCGATCGCCACTATTGCCTCTAAACCGAATACCATCAAAGCAGCAGCACCGATTTGCCCTGGCCTGCTGTATTGCGTGTTTGCCAGCAGGGTGGTGTAGAGAGTTTTGACGGATGCCGGCAGAATTACATCTTGAATTTGAAATGGCGACTGCTGTCGCAGGCACTGTGCCATTTGCTGGCGCAACTGCTGGTAGTTGCAGCGCGCCAAAATTAGTGAAAACTGCTGCTGGGACATGGCGATCGACCTTACCAATGTTTTGATCGAGCGATCGTTGTAGCTAGCAGTTTCTTGTAGTTTAAGCAGATCGGTCATGCGTGCACCCCTTTTGCAAAAATCTCTAACTCAACCAGACTGACAGTACCCTACAAATACGTAATCTGTTTTAGCCCAGGACTCTATTTATGTAAAAATACGTAGTTTTTTAGATTCCTACTGTCAATCTTTACACTTTTTTTACGTTGAACTCAAACATATCTTAGCTCTCAATTTTATAGAAAGCGTGACAAGAGTGCAAATATTAATAAACCAAATTCTATATATGTTTTAGTAAGTTACAGATCGATCGCGAGAAACAATAAATCCCCGATCCCCAAGCCTCAGGCTCGGGCCTCCCGCTAGCTATTAGTATAAAAACGCCTATTATTTGTAGCCGCTATTTCGTAAAAAACTATACAAAAGTTTGCTTTCTAGGGGATGGGATCTATTCATGCTAAAACCAACAGGTCAAAATAGGCAGTAGGGGTCTGATACCGTTGTAGGCTTTATAGTAGGAGTCAAGAATCAAAATTCAGGAGTCAGGAGCAGGATGCTTAACCGCTGACACTTATAGCGAGCCTTAATTTCCTAACAGCCTTGACAATTTATATAGGGTTTGCTGAATAAAACTCTCAGCCCCCGAGAGCAAGGGTTTTGAGCCTTTTGCGATCGATTTAGTGCGGGACGATCGCATAGAGATGGTCA
>JALOON010000119.1 GCA_025454405.1 Oscillatoriaceae cyanobacterium Prado104
ACCCCCACTACATATGCGTTTCAGCGATTGTACCCATGCGCGAGCGACTCTAAAATACTTGGAAGTCGCACAGTGAGACAGTTTCAAGTTTTTGCCAGGAGGGAACTTCAGTCTAAATGTTTGCTACAAACGATCGAGCAGGAACGCTGAGAGCATAAAAAATGATTGGTAGCATTCTTTTTTCTATTTCATATAAGGTCGATCGGAACGATAGCAATTCAGATATCGTTCGAGAAGGCAAGTTATATTTGAAAAGTCTGGATGTCTCCAATTAGTTCAACCACTAAGTGTCTAATAAAAATCTAGGTCCCACTTGCTTGCTAGAGCATCTGCTAGATCGTCTGGATGAATACTGTTATATTTATAGCTATACGCTCTAGCTATATCATTCGAGATTTTGTAATAAAATCCATGAGGCTTCCATAATTGATCGATGGCCAGATAATCTTCTTTCATCTTATAAAATACCCATCCTCTCTTAAATCTTTTTTGAGTAGCAACTTTTACCAGGCTATTGCATCTCTTTGATAGTAATTCATGGGTTCTGTCCATCAAGTTTTTGAATAAGTTGATGTCAATATCAATATCCTCTTTTGGGAATTTTTCAAAATTTCCATAGCAGATTACTAATGCTTCATGACGTTTCAATGAACATTTTGAGAAACCTGTATGAGTTGGCCATGCTTTAGTAGTTGGGTCACAAAGGGAAAGTTCAAATGATTCATTGTCTTGCTCCCATTTGTATACATATACGCCTCGTTCTTTCCTCGGATCGTAATCTTTAGATGTTTCATTGATTTTTTCAATTTTACTGTTTCCATCTAAAATACCAGGTCTTATAAATGGACTCCAATATCCCATTACTCTTTTAAAAATTTGTCCCTTTTCAGCTCTTTCCCATTTAATGAAATATAATGTCCATATATTGTCATCAAAATCCCAGCTTGAATCATAATAAGTCCAATCCTTACATTTAACTTCTGGATACAATCGGTTAAATTCTTCTAATTTATTGTCAAACAATCCAGACTTGATAGCATCCCAAACATTGATACTTTTTAAAAAACTATTATTTTTTGTCATGTCAATTACTCGGATTAATTAATTTGGGTTGGAGCTGGTAGAGATTGGACTCTACAAGTTCTAATTTTATTAGAACTTCAAATTAATATCAAGTCGGCAGCATGGGCGTAATCCATTCGGGCTATAATTAGTGAGCTTATTGCAGGATAATTTGCCCATGACTAATTCTGTTTCAGTTCCCGATCGACCTCTAATTGTAGGAGTAACTGGGGCGTCGGGACTGATTTATGCTGTACGGACATTGAAATATCTGTTAGAGGCCGATCGAGCGATCGAACTGGTCGCTTCTAAATCAACTTACATGGTTTGGCAAAGCGAACAGAACACCCGAATGCCATCAGAACCGTCGCTGCAAGAAGAATTCTGGCGGGAACAAGCAGGAGTACCCGCCACAGGCAAACTCCGGTGTCATCCCTGGCAAGATGTCGGTGCTAATATTGCTAGCGGCTCTTTTCGCACCCAAGGAATGATGATTATTCCCTGCAGTATGAGTACGATCGGCAAATTGGCCGCTGGGTTGAGTTCGGATTTGCTCGAAAGAGCGGCTGACGTTCAGCTTAAAGAAGGGCGAAAATTGGTACTCGTCCCTCGGGAAACGCCTTTTAGCTTGATTCACTTGCGGAATTTGACGGCGTTGGCAGAAGCTGGAGCTAGAATTGTACCAGCGATTCCCGCTTGGTATCACAACCCTCAAACTATTGAGGATTTGGTGGACTTTGTGGTTGCTCGCGCTCTAGACCAATTGGGCGTTGACTGCGTTCCTCTCAAACGCTGGAAGGAAGAATAGTTGACAGTTGACAGTTAAGAAAAGTTTTGAGTTTTAAATTTTGAGTTTTGAGTTAAAGACATTTCTTAATTCACAACTCACAACTCACAACTCACAACTCCCGATAGATTACCAATTACCAATGCCCTATTCCCCATGCCCAATTCCCAATTTTCAATATTAATATGCGTTCTATATTTTTGTTAGTAATTGTGGTGGTGCTGACTGTGTTTGCCCTGCAAAACTTGGAGCCGGCACTGTCTCTAGTATTTTTGGGAGTTCGATCGCCCGCTTTGCCCCTATCGATCTGGGTTTTATTGAGCATCGCAGCAGGAGTTGTCACGTCTTTGCTGATTTCAGGTTTGCTATCTTTTTCCAATTACTTATCTCAATCGCGAAACCGCACCGGGCGCATCCCTCCTGACGCTTTCCCAGATGAGAGGAGAACACCTTACACGCCTCCTTCTGGTTCCAGAAAACCAGAAATTGACCCCGATCGCAATTGGGAAAATCGCCAAACTCAGCCGGCTTCAGGATATCGCACAGAATACGGCACTCCGACAGGTTACGATACCCGGACTTTCCAGCAGGAACCACCGCCCTCTAACTCTCCTAACGCGAAGCAGCCGATCGATTCGATCGATGAGGAAGATGATTGGGTTTCAGATGGCTCAAAAAACCGCTATCCACTGGGTGATGAAGATTGGGGCGATGAAAGAGAAATTCCCGTCCGCCCCACCGCAAACGATTCCGCAGTGACAAATCAGAAGGATTACGAAGCCAAGCAACAACCGAAAAGCCAGTCTTGGAGCGGTTCAGTATATTCTTTCGGTTTTCGAGATCCGAGCAAATCTGGAGTCGGGCAAACAGAATCGGTGTACGATGCCGAGTATCGGGTGTTAGTTCCTCCAGCCGGGGCGATACCTCAGACTGGCAAGCAGGAAATACCTAACAACAGCAGCGAAGATGATGAGGATTGGGGATTGGATGACGATGATGATATTTTGGACGGCGATTCACCAAGCAGCAAGCAGTAGCCCGATCGTTCTCGATCGAAAATCGATTAACTATATCGCGTCCTAAGAACTCGCCAGCGAAAGATTCGGTTTGTAGTGAGGACTTCAGTCCTCTGATTTTGAGGACTTTAGTCCTCACTACAAACGGTATGTAAAACTTTATTTTGGAGGATTTGAGAGTGGATTTGTTGGGGGGAGTAAATCTCTATCTCGTGGGAATGATGGGGGCGGGAAAAACAACTGTGGGGAAAATTTTAGCTGCTGAGTTAAATTACCACTTTTTTGATACTGATGAAGTCATTGTGAGAGCAGCAGGTAAATCGATCGCTGATATTTTTGCCTCAGAAGGAGAGGAAGCATTTCGCCAGCTAGAAACTCAAGTCCTCGGGCAACTTTCTGCCTATAAAAATTTGAGCGTTGCTACGGGTGGCGGAATTGTAGTGCGGCCGATAAATTGGAGTTACTTGCACCACGGTATAGTAATGTGGCTGGATGTACCTGTAGACCAGTTGCGCGATCGCTTGCGTGCCGATACCGAGCGACCCCTACTGCAAGAAGGCGACTTGAGATTGAAGCTGCAAACTCTGCTGGACGATCGAGAACGTTTTTACAGTCAAGCCGATGTTCGAGTCTGTATCGATGGGGAAGAGAGTCCTGAAGCAGTCGCAGCAAGGGCGATCGAGGAAATTCAAAAAGTTCTCAAGTCTAGCAATTGAGCGGTCGCTACATTTCATGCAGTTAGTTGGGATTGCTAATTTCTGATGCTCTCCCAATTTTCACCAATTAAGGAGTTTTTTAACCGAGATTTGATATTAACCGGATTTCAGGGGGTACCGCGCGTAAATCCTACAAGCATGAGGAGCCGGCGATCGGGAGAATTGGTACGAAAACTAATCGCATTAACATTTTGTGTGTTAGAATCCGCTACTAAGTTCTCTCTTAAAATAAAATGGCCCCACCGCTAAAGGGCTGTAGGGCGCAAGGACAGTTAAACGCTAATTCAATTGTCGGAAAATTTCGCATTAGCGTTATCCTCCTATGTGACGATTTTCCGATTGTCCATCCAAAATTCTGTCTCCTGTATCAAAAAATGTAACCCAGCATTGATGTCATTCAAGCTGTCCTATTCTAAAACTAATACCTCATGCATTCTTACGAGCAGCTCCCTCAAGCTGCTTTTTTATTGCTTTTGAAGGAAGAAGGAAGAAGGAGGAGTTTTGAGTTTTCGGGAGTTTTGAGTTTTGAGTTTTGAGTTTTGAGTTTTGAGTTTTCGGGAGTTTTGAGTTTTGAGGTTTGAGTTTTGAGTTTTGAGTTTTGAGTTTTCGGGAGTTCTAAGTTTTGAGGTTTGAGTTCTCGGGAGTTCTAAGTTTTGAGGTTTGAGTTTTGAACTTCAGAACTGTCTTTAACTCACAACTCAAAATTCACAACTCAAAACTCCTTACCAACTGTCAATTACAATTTACAATAATTTTTGCCACACTATTCTGCCATTTGTTATCAAATATTCTAAAGTCACTCCCAAGCCAAAGCCTGTCATCGAAATAGCAGCTAAGACTCCGAAAGCTCGCCATTTGTTTAACCCAGAGACTTGAATATCGAGTCTTGCCAAAGCTCCTGATGAAGTCAAGAGTAAAGCCAGAGCAAAAATATGCAGCCACGCTACAACTATAACTGCTAAAAGAGCTGATAAAATAATCGAAAGGAAAGCACCTGTATCTGTTTTTAACCACTGCCTGATTAAGGTTTTTGTATTCCTCATCGGAAACGATAATATGATATTTAATATCAAAATAGCAACTACGGATACAATCAAAGCAACGCGGTAGGAAACCTCAAAATCAGATAGTTTCCAGCCAAAAGTGAAATAGGTAGCAAACAGCAGAGTTAAGGAAACCCAAGAGTTGTTTCTCATCTAAAACAAAGGAAGAGGGGGGAGGGGGAGAGGGGGGGATGGTGGGGGAGGGGAAGAGGGGGACAATTCCTTTCGCTGCGCTTCCCTTGGGAGTCGCTTTGCTCAATTACCGATGCCAATTACCGATTGCTAATTCCCAATAATCAATTACCAACTATCAATTACTAATTAGCAATTACCAATTACCGATCGCCCATCCGATCGGATGTTACTAAAAAATGCCTTGAGATGTCCCTTAATTAGTTAGCGAGGCTATAGGTTAGTAGAAATAGCTTGTACCGGACAAGTAGGGATGCACTGCTCGCAAACAATACAGCGCGAGCGAGCAAAAGTTAGTTTAAAGCTTTCCGGGTCTAAGGTCAAGGCTTGCGTCGGGCATACTCCCGTACACAAGCCGCAGTGCACGCAAATCTCCTCATCGATGAGTATTTCCCTGCTGGCTAAGGAAACACCGATATTTTGCGAGCGCATCCAGTCGATCGCGGCTTCTAGTTGGTCGATATCCCCCGATAACTCTAGCACCAGTTTGCCCACTTGATTCGGAGCCACCTGAGCGCGGATAATATTAGCTGCAACGTTAAAGTCCTTTGCCAGTCTGTAGGTGACAGGCATTTGAACCGAGCGCTGCGGAAACGTTAGCGTTACCCGTTTTTTCACCCTGCAATTCCTCGTTAATTTACAAACAATACTTCTTATTTTATGTTTTAGCGTACCTCGCCTCACTTCTGGCACGAGATAATTTTTTGATTTTGTTGGTGCAATGGTTCAAAATGTGGTACGATCTAATGCTGTTATACTAAAAACATAAAAATAAAACTGCAACCTATTATATGACCCAGAATTCACCCAACTCATCAGAAGTACGATCGGCCGCACAAATCAGAAATTTGTTGATTGTATTAGCAGCGATCGCTCTCACAATCTCGATATTTTTCGGACTGCGCACGCAAGCGCCGTCAAATACTCTCAGCGAAATGGCAAAAGCTTCCGCGCCGATCGAAACAGCGTTAACAAACGGCAAGCCAACGATGCTGGAATTTTATGCTAATTGGTGTACGAGCTGTCAGTCAATGGCAGGCGATTTGAGTGCCATCAAACAAAAATATGCCGAACCGATGAATTTTGTCATGCTGAACATAGACAACAGCAAATGGCTGCCAGAAATTGAAAAATATCGAGTAGACGGCATCCCCCACTTTGTCTACTTAAACAATAAAGGCACTGCCGTCGCTCAGACGATCGGGGAAGTACCGCGCAGCATTATCGAAGAAAATTTAGATGCTTTAATCGCCGGAAAAAACTTGCCCCACGGTCAATCTGTCGGTCAAGTTTCTAACTTCAATCCCCCCACAGGCGCAGTTAAAGCCAGCAGTTCCGACCCGCGCGCCCACGGGAGTCAAGTACAGTAATTAGTTGACAGTTGAGATTCGATCGCCAGTTTAACAAATCTTCAGTGCGGGCGATCGACTACCTCTCAAGACAGACTTTAAAAAAACTTTTTCACAATTTATTAAGATTTATTATAGTAATTGTAAATTGTCGGGTGCGCCAGCGGGGAAAACCCGAATTTTTTGTACTCCTATCGAGACTGAAGCACCCTACCAGACTGTGACGCACTCTACCAAAATCGATCGGTCAAGCACAACAATCCCCAATTTAATAAAACTGCCCGCCCCAATCTCATAAAATAGCCAATCCCAAATCCCAAATCTCAAATCCCATGACAGCAGACAAAAGTGGACTCAGCATCAGCAGTCTCTCAATCCGCCGCCACATCGGCACCCTCATGCTGACACTGGCAATTATAGTCGTAGGCATTTTCTACATCACCCAACTGCCTGTTGACTTGCTACCCTCCATCACCTATCCCCGCATCGGCGTGCGCCTCGATGCCCCCGGAGTCTCCCCCGAAGTAGCAGTTGACGAAGTTACCCGCCCCCTCGAACAAGGACTTTCCGCCACCGAAGGCGTTATCCAAGTTTTTTCCCGTACCCGCGAAGGACAAGTCAGCGTCGATTTATTCTTCAAACCCGGCGGCAACATCGACCAAGCCCTCAACGACGCCACCGCCGCCGTCAACCGCATCCGCAACCGACTTCCCGATACAGTTGAATCGCCAAATCTGTTCAAATTCGATCCTTCCCAACAGCCAGTTTACGAATTTGCCCTCACTTCAAACGCCCTGCGAGGGGTAGATTTGCGCGTATTTGCCGATGAAGAATTGGCCCGCGAACTAAATGTAATTCCAGGGGTAGCAGCAGTTGATGTTTCGGG
Organism: Oscillatoriaceae cyanobacterium Prado104; assembly: GCA_025454405.1. Lineage (GTDB taxonomy): Bacteria > Cyanobacteriota > Cyanobacteriia > Cyanobacteriales > Microcoleaceae > Microcoleus. Next base: position 7,052 of record JALOON010000119.1, read on the forward strand.
CGGCGTGCAAGAAGAAATTCAAGTAAATATTGACTTAAATCGCTTGCAATCTTTGGGAGTTAGCGTTTCCGATGTTTTAAACGCCCTCGAAGCCCGCAATATCGATACTTCCGGCGGGCGATTGCGGCAAGAAGCTGCAGAACCTTTAACTCGCACAGTCGGGCGATTTCGGACTGCAAAAGAAATTCAAGAACTTTCTTTTCAAGCATCAGGAACCAACCCGCCGAGGCGCGTTTTTTTGCGGGATTTTGCAAAGGTAATTGACGGGACTGAAGAAGAACGAGTTAAGGTATTTCTCAATCAAAAAGCGGCTGTCAAAGTTACGATTCAAAAGCAGCCGGATGCCAATACCATCTCAGTTGTTGATGCCATCAAACAGCGCCTGGAAGAATTAAAAACATCCGGCGGGCTTCCCGAAGGCACCACAATAGTCAATACTTTCGACGAGTCTAAATTCATCCGCGATTCTATCAACAACGTCGTCTTTTCCGGTTTGACGGGGGCTGTGTTAGCTGGCGCGGCGGTTTTCCTCTTCCTCGCTTCCCTGCGCCAAACTTTAATTATTGTTTTGGCAATTCCCCTGGCAACTTTAATGGCGATTATTTTGATGGGATTGTTTAACCTATCTCTCAATGTCTTCAGTTTGGGCGGTTTGGCTTTGGGGGTGGGAATTGTGGTCGATAACTCGATCGTGATGCTGGAAAATATTGTTGAAGGAACCAGCAAGAAAAACCATCCCAACGGCAAGCGCTTGAACGACAAACAGTTAATACAGCAAGCCGAAAAAAGCAGTCAAGAATTAGAATCTGCTTTATTGGCTTCGACGATGACTAACTTAGTTGCCGTACTTCCATTTTTGCTGATCGGCGGCTTAGTTTCCTTGCTGTTTAATGAATTAATTCTCACTATCAGTTTTGCTGTTGCCGGTTCTTTAATTATCGGTTTGACAGTCGTACCGATGATGGCTTCCCGATTGTTGGCTGTGAGGGTATCCAGCGGTTTGAGCAACTTTTGGCCGCTGCGGGCGTTCGATCGAGCGTTTAACAGCGCTGCTGCGGGTTACGGTAAATTCTTATCGGGGATATTGCGCTGGCGGTTAATTGTAATTGTGTTGGCTGTTGTGTTATTGGGCGGCAGCAGTTGGCAGATGGCGGGTCGAATTCCCCAGGAAATATTGCCTCGAATTAATACAGGTCAAGCTAGATTGTTTGCTTTGTTCCCTGCAGGAACTAATTTAGAAACCAATCAAAGAGTGATGGCCCAAGCTGATAAAATTTTCCTCAGCCAGCCGGAAACTCAATACACTTTAACTACTGTGGGCGGGTTGTTGTTCGGCAACAATACGATCGAAAATTTACTGAGAGGAGGCTGCAATATTACCCTAAAACCGGGCAGCAATACTTTAGCTTTTGTCGAAAGACTGAATGAAGAATTGAAGAAAGTCGATTTGCCAAAAGGTACTCGATTGCGGCTGATTCCGGAAAACGTGCGGGGTTTGGTGTTAACTAATTCTCCGGTGCGCGGTGCGGAAGTGGATGTGATGCTGCAAGGAGAAAACGAGCAATTATTGTTGCAAGCCGGCCGCCAAGTTTTGGGAGTTTTGGAGGAAAAAGTAAAATTAGTTCGGTTCCGCCCGGATGTCGATCCGCCGCAACAGGAAGTGCAGATCCGCCCGAATTGGGAACAAGCAGAAATCAACGGGTTGAGTGCGAGGCAAATTGGCGAGACAATTCAAACAGCAATTCAGGGTTCCGTACCGACGCAATTGCAGCGGGGCAACCGTTTGGTAGATGTGCGAGTCCAGTTCGATCGCGCTTCAGTTCAGTCAATTTCGGAACTGAAATTTATTCCTTTAACTGCTAGGAATAATACTTTAATTCGGTTGGGCGATGTGGCGAATATTGAATTAGGAAAAGCGCCGGGAGAAATTCAAAGACTCAACCAGCGGCAAGTTTTCTTAATTGCCGGAAACCTGAATCGGGGCGCGAGTTTGGGCGATGCCTTAAAACAAGTAAATGCTGTTTTGGCGGACATCAAATTGCCGCCGGGAGTTCGTGTAATTCCGAGTGCGGCGGCAGATACTAACCGAGAATTGCAAAGTTCGCTGAAGATTTTAGGTGCATTGGCGGCATTTTTAGTATTTGTGGTAATGGCGGTGCAGTACAATTCCCTTGTCGATCCACTGGTGATTATGCTGACAGTACCGCTGGCTTTGGCTGGGGGGATTTTGGGGCTGTTTGCTACTAAAACTGCGATCGGGGCGACGGTGATTGTAGGTGCAATTTTGCTGGTGGGAATTGTGGTAAACAATGCGATTATTATGGTGGAGTTGGCGAACCAAATTCGGGAAGCGGAAGGGGTCGATCGAACTACAGCAATTCTCAGGGCGGCACCCCAACGTTTGCGGCCGATTTTGATGACAACTATTACCACAGTTTTGGGTTTATTTCCCCTAGCTTTGGGGATTGGAGATGGTTCGGAATTCTTGCAACCTTTGGGGGTTGTGGTGTTTTCTGGTTTGTCGCTGGCGACTTTGTTGACGCTGTTTATTATTCCGTGTTTTTACATTTTGCTGCACGACTTTTTTGGGATGTTGGCGGGGAAGAAGCGGCCGCAGGTGGTGGCGATGCCGGTGCAGAAAAGGAGGGGGAAAACTACGAATTGATGATTGTAGGGCGCGCGCCTTGCGATTTGAGTGCGTTTTCTCAATGTCCGGCGCGGGTTTAAATGCCCGCCTCATAGCGAAGATCCGGCGGGGGTTTAAACCCCCGCCTCATAGCGAAAGTCGGTTAAAAACCGACTGGAAATTGCGAGGGAAAGCGCGATCGATTTTAGTCTGATTTATATCAAGTCCGATGCTCGATCGAAATTAGCGTAATTCCTGTAGGGGCACCTTCACCAATAACCTTAAAAGATACAGACAGGTTAAATAAACCCGCCCCCACCCGGCGAGAAAATCCTTTATTAACTGTAGATTGCCAGGAAAAGCGCGATCTAATTCAGTCCTCTTTCAGAGGACTTTGGCTATGAGACAGGGGTTTGCAACCCCTGTCGGAATGCGGCACTCACAAACAATACCGACACCGCACTATAATTAAGCGATATTGACATGACCAACTACTTATGTTACAATAATACTACAAATTCAACAAATAACATAAATTCGTATCAAAATGCCCTACGAAAAATTAGACATATCCACCCCAACACCAGTGCTATCTTGGGCAAATCACGCCCTGGGCGACCAAGAAATCAAGATGGCAGAAAACGTAGCATCTTTGCCCTTTGTCTTCAAACACGTCGCCCTCATGCCCGATGTACATTTAGGAAAAGGTGCTTTAGTCGGTTCGGTAATTGCTACAAAAGAAGCGATTATTCCGGCTGCTGTGGGCGTGGATATTGGTTGCGGAATGGCTGCCATAAAAATGCCATTAAAAGCTAACAAATTAGAAGGCAAACTCAAACAAATCCGCCTCGATATCGAAGCAGCAATTCCGGTGGGATTTGCCGAAAATAAAGAAGTAGAAAAAGCTGTAACTAACTGGCAGGGATGGCAAGAGTTTAAAGAACTTCATCCCGGCGTGCAGCGTCAAGATAATAAAGCCTTAAAACAATTGGGTTCCCTCGGTGGCGGCAATCATTTTATTGAAGTTTGCGTCGATACAGAAAACTTTGTGTGGCTGATGCTGCATTCCGGTTCCCGCGGCATTGGCAATTTGCTGGCTCAAAATCATATCGATACTGCTAAAGATTTAGCTAAACTGGCACAAATTAATCTGGCTGACAAAGATTTGGCTTATTTTGTAGCGGGTACGCCGCAGTTTGCTGCTTATTGGCACGATTTGCAGTGGGCGCAGGATTACGCTCGTTTTAACCGCGATGTGATGATGAATCGGTTTAAGAAAATTGTCGAAAAGCATCTCGCAGGCGGCAAAGTTACTAAGCCTCTCTTAGAAGTGAATTGCCACCACAACTACGCGGAAAAAGAGGTGCATTTTGGCGAGGAAGTGTATGTTACTCGCAAGGGTGCCGTGCGCGCGGATGTTGAAGATTACGGGATTATTCCGGGTTCGATGGGGGCGAAATCTTTCATTGTTAAAGGTAAGGGAAATGTTGAAAGTTATTGTTCTTGCAGTCACGGTGCGGGCAGGTTAATGTCGCGGCATAAAGCAAAGAATGTATTTACTCTCGACGATTTTCTGCGGCAGACTGAGGGGGTTGAGTGCCGCAAAGAAGAGCAGTTTTTAGATGAAATTCCAGGCGCTTACAAGCCGATTGATGAGGTGATGCAGCAGCAGTCGGATTTGGTGGAAGTTGTGGCAACTTTGAAGCAGGTGGTTTGCGTGAAAGGGTGAGGGCGATAATTTGCTTCGATCGCCCGATCGAATTTCTGATGGTACACTCATAGGTACGAGTCGATCTAGTCAGGACTTACGCAACTAGCACATGGCGGGCGAGCGATTCCATATTTCTTGGTGTCTCTGAACTTTTTTTGACCTGAATCTTTACGTTAATAATAGTGCGAGTGTCCCCGCAGGCGATCGATGTTTATTAGTGCGAGCGATGCTCCCGATCGATTTATGTTCGATATTAGGGTCGATCGACCCAAAATCATATAAGTTCTGTTCTATACAAATCAAATCTTAAGAATTACTTTATAAACTGCTTGTTAACCGTCTGTTTATCCAATTCAGGTTGCTTCTTAACCTACCTTCGCAGTTAAATTTTCTAGGACGCTCGCGATCGCGACAACTATCAAAGGAAACCCGATCGAAACTCACAAAAAGTAAGGTTTGCAGTCAGGACTTTAGTCCTTTGAATCTGCGGACTTAAGCCCGCATTACTGACATCTTGCGCCAGAGTCAGAAACCGGGTTTCTGGCAAAGATTGTTGGGAATGGTGCAAGATCTCAACACTACAAACTGTTGCGATCGCAGGTAATCGATCGGACGCGATCTGAGTCCCGCAAATTAATTTTAAACCTAAAACGATGGCTCAACTCGAAGGATTTGCTTTATTGCCCGCCGATACCTTTGCCGGCGGCCCTCCCTCAGGTTCGAGGGCAACAGATTTAGGCGGCCCTTTTCCCGCCCAACCAGTTCAAGGATTTAGCGGCGTGCAATTTACCGCCGATCGAGGTTCTTTCTGGTTTTTGTCAGATAATGGCTTTGGCAGTAAAACAAATAGCCCCGATTATTTATTGCGATTGTATCGCCTGACACCTAGTTTTAGAGGCGATGGGGGCAATGGTACGGTAAATGTTAAAGATTTTATTTCGTTCTCCGATCCTGACAAAAAAGTTCCGTTTCCTATCGTCAACGAAGCGACTCCAGAAAGATTGTTAACAGGGGCAGACTTCGATGTCGAATCATTTGTTGTGGCTAAAGATGGCACTATTTGGGCGGGAGATGAATTCGGACCTTATTTATTGCATTTCGATGCCACAGGTAAACTTTTAGCAGCCCCAATAGCGACTCCCGATTTTAAAGATATTAAAACTCTAACTGGCGAAGTGCCGATCGTCATCGGACACCGCGGCGCTAGCGGTTATCGGCCGGAACATACGCTAGCAGCTTACGAATTGGCGATCGATATGGGGGCGAATTTTGTCGAACCCGATTTAGTTTCTACAAAGGACGGAGTTTTAATTGCCCGCCACGAAAATGACATTTCTGGAACGACGGATGTAGCTAACCGCCCGGAATTTACCAGCCGCCGCACAACTAAATCTATTGACGGCGCACAAGTAACAGGTTGGTTTACAGAAGATTTCACTTTAGCTGAACTAAAAACTCTCCGCGCTAAGGAAAGTTTGGCATTTCGCGACCAAAGTTTCAATGGTTTGTTTGAAATTCCCACCCTGCAAGAAATTATAGATTTAGTCAAGCGCAAAAGTACAGAAACAGGTCGCACGATCGGTCTTTATCCAGAGACAAAACACCCGACTTACTTTGATTCGATCGGATTATCTCTCGAAGAACCTTTAGTCAGAGTTCTCAAAGCCAACGGCTACGATCGTAAAGATTCTCCCGTCTTCATCCAGTCCTTTGAAGTAGGTAATTTAAAAGATTTAAATCGGCTGATTGATGTGCCGCTAGTTCAATTGCTGGATGCAGTTGATGTCGGTCCGGATGGCAGGCTAATTGAGAATCAACCTTTTGATTTTACACTCAGGGGCGATCGGCGCACCTACGGCGATTTGCGGACTCCTCAAGGCTTGGCAGAAATTGCTACCTATGCCGATGGAATTGGCCCTTGGAAACGGATGATTGTTTCTGTTGATGCCAACAATAATACCCTACCACCTACAAGTTTAGTTCGAGATGCCCATGCAGCAGGCTTGTTGGTACATCCCTATACTTTCCGCAACGAATCGCGATATTTGGCTGCGAATTATCGCAATAATCCTCAAGCAGAATACGAGCAATTTTTCAACTTGGGAGTAGATGGATTATTTAGCGATTTTCCCAACACCGCAGTAGCAGCGCGACAAACAACTCTATTTCCGAATTTAGTTCGATCGCCCGACAATCCCAACGTTTTATCCGGTCAAGCAACATCAAATCTCGCTCGATCGAGAGGCTACGAAGGACTGGCAATTAATCCTCAAAAAACCACCCTCTACGCTCTTTTGGAAGGTCCGGTTGCAGGAGATAGAACGGATGCACTGCGCATCAATCAATTCGATTTAACCACCAAACAATTTACAGGAATTGCAGGCCGCTACCGTTTGGAAACTGCAGGAAATGCGATCGGAGATTTGACAGCGATTAATGAAAACGAGTTCCTAGTTATCGAAAGAGATAACAGACAGGGAAACGAAGCGCAACTCAAAAAAGTCTTCAAGATTAATCTAGCGCAAAAAGATGCGAACGGTTTTGCAGCTAAAGAAGAAGTTGCTGATTTGCTAAACATCCGCGATCCGCAGGATTTAAATGGCGATCGCATCACTACTTTTCGATTTCCTTTCGTAACAATTGAAAATGTCTTAGCGATCGATCGCGACACGATTCTAGTAGCAAATGACAACAATTTTCGAGGCGGTGCAGGTCGTCCGCCGGCACCGGATCAAAATGAATTTTTGCTGCTAAAATTAGATAGACCGCTGAATCTAGATCCCAGAATTGCTAGCGGTGTTCCTGCTTCTCCTAGCACTCCACCAGCAATAAATATCAATCCCCAACAGTATCGGGCGACAACAATTCCGATCGCCAATTTAGCCAGATTAGCTAACAGTCCTGCCAATCAAGAAATTGCTTTTGGAGGTTTTTCGGGATTGCTTTATGAAGGTCGATCGCAGAATGGAAATTTACGCTTTCTCACCCACACGGATCGCGGACCGAATGCCGAACCGACTGATATTAATGGCGTGCGATCGCGACCTTTTGCTTTGCCAGATTTTCAACCAAGTTGGGTGAGATTTGAATTCAATCCGACAACAAATGCAATTAGCAATTTACAGCGAATCGGACTGAGAAATAAGGACAATTCACCTTTAAGCGGGCTGCCAAATTTGCAAGGTCCGGCAGGTTTAGCGAATAGCGATGAAGTCGGAGTAGATGTTTTCGGCCGCACCTTAAAAAATGACCCCTTTGGTGTCGATTTAGAAGGAATTACTCGCGCCCCTGATGGCACTTACTGGATGGCAGATGAATACCGACCGTCAATTTTACATTTCGATGCTACTGGGAAATTAATTGAACGGTACGTACCGAAAAGGTCGAATGTTTCTGGTGTGAATACAGGCGTGGAAGCGCTGCCGCGAGTCTACGGTCAACGACGCGCCAATCGAGGATTTGAAGCAATTGCTTATCAAAACGGTAAGGTTTATGCTTTTATCCAAAGTGCGATCGATAATCCAGATACGGCTAATGATAGTAACTCGCGCAATTCACTCAATCTCAGAATTTTGGAATTCGATCCGGTTGCGAAGAGAACAACGGGCGAGTTTATTTATCGCTTAGACAGTCTCAATGCTGACAAAATTGGCGATGCTACATCCTTGGGTAACGGCAAATTTTTAGTTGTCGAACGGGATGATAATAGCGGATCTGGGGCTTTTAAAAAAGTCTTCCAAATCGATCTAACTGGGGCGACAAATTTAAGTCAGGCAGATACAGCAGGTTTGAGAGGCAAAACCATCGAAAATGCTTCTTTAAGCGAACTAACAGCAGCCGGAATTAAACCAGTCAGCAAAGAGTTATTCGTCGATTTAATTGCGGCCGGATACGATCCGAAAAACGAGGCGAAAGTCGAAGGACTCACGCTGTTGGAGAATGGAAGTTTAGCTGTGATTACAGACAATGACTTTGGCATTGGCGGCGCAACTTTAGATCCGATTACCGGACAGTTGACGCCCAAATTTCCTAACGATATTCCGTATTTAGGAATCGTTACTAACAACCAAAATTCGCTTCGGAGTTCGAGTGTTGATGTTCTTACGGGCATGATCGGCGAGGGATTGACAGGTAGCAGAAATACTCTTGAAGAAAATGGCGGAACGGATATTTTTGCTGGTGAATTCCTCGGTCAAAATGGGAACATCATGACTGATTTACTGGGTGGGGATATGAGTTCGATTTTCGCAACTGGTTTGGGAAATACAATATCGCCTGCTGGGGGATTTGCGACAGGTAACAATAGCAATTTACTGTACGGTAATTTCGATCGGCCTAATTTCCCAGGTAGTGAAGCAATAACAATGCTTTAGCCCGCAAGCCCGCACGGACAGACTCTCAAATGTCAAGTTTGTAGTGAAGACTAAAGTCCTATCAATTTGCGGACTTTAGTCCTTACTACTGAAATCTTGCACCATTCTCAATAATCCCAAAGAAACCGGGTTTCTGGCAAAGACTCTGCACAAAAACATATATTTCTCGTAAGAAACCCGGTTTCTGGCTCGATTGCTGACTGGCGTATAAAATCTCAATACTACAAACTATTTTTATTATCGATCGAACGTTGCGGAAAGAGTCGATCGATCCAATATCCCCAATACAAGTTCGATAACTCGTAATGCAGGCGATCGAACTCAATAAATTCTGTCTTGCAATATTTCACAAGAGGAAAAAATGAGAATCACTAAAATTTATGTCACCAAACTTTTTGGAGTTTTTAACCATGTTATTTCTTTGAACATGGAAGATAAAATCACGATTATTCATAGTCCTAATGGATTTGGCAAAACAGCATTGCTTAGGTTGATTAATGGATTTTTTAATTCACGTTACTCAGAACTTCTTACTACTAAATTTACAGAATTTGGGGTGGAATTTGATGATAACAGCTTTTTGAGAATAGAAAAAACTATAGAAAAATACAAAGAAGATAAGCATGAAAATAAATTAATTTTCTACTTTAAAAAACCAGGATTAAATCGAGTACAGCAATTTTCTCCCAGCTTATTTCGAGAGTCAATCAATCAATTTAAATCTTCATTGCATATGATATCTCGTTACGTACCAAATCTGAAACAAGTAGGAGCCAGAACTTGGTTATATTTACCAACTAGCGAACAGCTTTCTTTGGAAGATGTTTTTCAGCGATTTCCAGATTTTTTACCTATTTTTGCAACAGAAATCAAGCCAGAAGACAAGTGGCTACTAAAATTAAAACAATCTTTAAAAATTCGTTTTATAGAAGTTCAACGTTTATTGAGCTTTTCAGAAGTTCGCAATTCCGAATTAGAATATAGACCAGTTTCAATGAAGGCATCTGTAGCAACATACTCTCAAGAACTTGCAAAAGATATTCAAAATAAACTGTCTGAATATGGTACATTGTCTCAATCTTTAGACCGCACTTTTCCCGCAAGAGTTATCAATCAAGAATTAACTTTTAATTTAACAGAAGAGACACTGCGCAACAAATTAATTGAAATAGAAAAAAAGCGTTTTCGTTTGATAGAAGCAGGTCTTTTAGATAAAGATGAAGAACAAAATTTCCAAGTAGAAAACCAAAAAATAGACGATCGTACAAAAAGCATTTTATCAGTTTATATTGAAGATGTAGAAAAAAAACTTATGGTTTTTGAAGAAACAGCCAATAAAATAGAACTTTTTAAAAAAATTATTAATACTAGATTTCGTTATAAAAAAATGACCGTCAGCAAAGATAAGGGTTTTACCTTTACAACTCCTGACGGCAATCCCTTATCACCCACAAACTTATCTTCTGGAGAACAGCACGAACTGGTTATGCTTTACGAGTTTTTATTCAAAGTAAAACCTAATTCTTTGATTCTTATTGACGAACCAGAAATTTCGCTGCACGTAGCTTGGCAAGTCGAATTTCTCAAAGATTTGCAAGCAATTATTAAACTGGCAAACTTTGACGTGTTGTTGGCTACTCACTCTCCAGATATTATAGACGATCGCTGGGATTTGACAGTGGAATTAAAAGGACCTGTTGAATGACAAATAATCTTAAACCCGATCGCATTGCCAACAAAATCCGCTTGCTGAGAACTCAATCTCAATATGCTGGACATTCTTTTTTAATTGCTGAAGGAGATACAGATGCGCGAGTATGGAAAAACTTAGTAGACTCTACAAAGTGTAGTGTAGAAATTGCCCATAATAAGGATAATGCTGTGAAAGTGCTCGATATCCTTGAAAAGAGTAACTTTGCTGGTGTCTTGGCTGTTGTTGATGCTGATTTTTGGATAGTGGAAGGTACTGTTCCATCCAGTCCTAATTTATTCTTAACTGACACTCACGATTTGGAAACAATGCTGCTGAAATCACCAGCCCTTGAAAAGGTTCTTGCAGAACACGGTTCCGAAGCAAAAATTAAGCTTTTTGCTAAAGATATCCGCCAGACTTTACTCGAAAGCGCTAAAATTATTGGTTATTTGCGCTGGGTTTCGCTGAAGTTTAATTATTGTTTGATATTTGAAGATTTAGAATTTAAAAAATTTGTGGATGACAAAACACTGGTATTGGATAAGTCAAAGTTACTTCAGACGGTGAAGAATAAATCCCAAAAGCTGGGACTTGACGATGGCGCAATCCAACAACAAATGGATAGTTTAACAAAAAATACTCACGATATGTGGTATGTTTGTTGCGGTCACGATATGATTTGTATTTTGCAGGTAGCTCTTTGCAAAGCACTAGGTTCGTGCAACTCCAAGCAAGTCGAACCGCAGATACTTGAAAAAGATTTACGACTAGCTTGCGAATCTGCTTATTTCCGCGAAACAAAACTTTACACGGCGATCGAACATTGGGAAAAAACCAATCATCCGTTTCAGGTACTATTTAATCCGTAACTTAAACTTTTCCGAAAACCTCTTTGAGCGGACTAAAGTCCACACTACGAACCTTAAGAGTGTCCGTGATATTATTTACTTAACTTCAAATTTCCCGAAAACCTCACCAGCAGTCAATCGAGTTCCGTTTGCAAAATCCACCCCGGATTGCACCTTTTTCCCCGCTAACTGCACTTCGCGCAACAATAACAAACCATCACCAGTTTGGACGATCGGCCCCAAACCCTTGACAACTTTAACAACTTCTCCATGTTCTCCCGACAACTCCGACAGCGCAGGCCAATCGCGTTCCAAAACTCTAAATTCCGACGGCAATTGCATCCAATATTCCGGCCCCAGCGGTACGGTAGCAATTACCTTTAAATAATTACCGCGAAAAGTTGTCGTGCAATCGGGATAAAAACCCCTAACTCGATCGTGAAGAGCGATCGCACTTTGCGACCAATCTAACACATAATCTGCACTTTGAATCATCGGCGCGTAAGTTGCCTCAGCATCATTCTGAGGTTCGGCTTCAACCTTACCGTCCCTCAATTTCACCAAAGTTTCTACCAACAAATCCGCACCAATTTCGGCCAACCTATCCCCCAAAGACTCAGCGTTATCCAACAGCGTAATTCCGGTAAAATCCTTCAACAACATCGCCCCGGTATCCATGCCAGCATCCATCAGCATCGTCGTAATTCCCGTTGTCTTTTCCCCGTCGCAAAGACACTGCTGAATCGGCGCAGCCCCCCGATACTTCGGCAAAATGGAACCGTGAACGTTAATGCAGGCTAATTTGGGAATATCCAGAATTGTTTGAGACAGAATCTGCCCGTAAGCTGCTACTACAAAAACATCCGCGTCTGCTTCCCGCAATTGAGAAATTGTTTCCGCATCCTTTTTGATTCGCCGCGGCTGCCACACCGGAAGATTGTGATTTAAAGCAACCATTTTTACAGGTGAAGGCATCAATTGATTGCCCCGACCCCGGCGCTTGTCCGGCTGAGTTACAACCCCCACTACCTCAAATTCAGGATGGCTTAATAAGTTGGATAAAGTAGGAACAGCAAATTCAGGTGTACCGAAAAAAACAATTTTCATATCAATGGGGAATTGGGCGGAACGAAGTGGAGGGATGGGGAATTGGGCATTGGGCATTGGGGATTGGGCATTGGGCATCGGGCATCGGTTATTCTTACCAACTGATGACTGATGACTGATGACTGTTGACTAAGGACTAATTGCAATTTCAATGCGGCGGTTGCGCTGCCGGTTGGCATCCGAACTATTTTCCACCGAAGGATTGGTTTCTCCATAGCCGATCGCCACCCAATGATACTTCTCTCCCAGCGCACCTGACAAATAATTCGCCACAGCCTGAGCCCGCGCAAAAGACAAATTCCGATTCTGAACCTGTTCCCCCGCATCGTCAGTGTGACCCCCAACCCGCACGGTTGCGCCTTGGTAATTGCGCAAATCCGCTACCAAATTGTCCAAAATTGCATTCGTTCCGGGGCGCAGAGAAATGCTGTTGGTATCGAACAACACATCGCTGGGCAAAGTTACCATCAGCCCGCTACCCGCAAACAGCGGAGTGTCGGTTTTCTCCTGTACTGCATTCACAGTCCCAGGAGTTGGAGTGTTGCCAATTGGCGGTAAAGCTGGAGTGGGACTTGTCGCTGTTTCCGGCGAGGCCAATTCCTGCGACATCAACTGCAACCGCTTTTCCAAATTTTCCGTCGGGCGGCTGGTTCCCAATTGAGTTTCTAAAGCCGCCGTCCGTCCGATTAAAGCGTTCAAGTCGCCCTGCAACTGTCTCAAATCCGACTGCAATTTTTCTTTCTCGGCCGGACTGACTTGTGACTGGGGACTCGCGGTTGCTGTTGGTGTCGGTAGCGCTGGAATTGGCGTTGCTGGGGCGCGTTTCGGACTGGGGGTCAAATTTTGAGTTTGGCGCAGCAATCTTTCGGCTAGCGGCATTTCAGAGGTATTTGAGGGGAAAAATTGAGCGGCAGCCATCCCCAACACCCAGGCAAAACCGCCGCCTACTCCCAGCAGCAGCAGCCGAAATATCAGCGATAGTGCGGACAAGCCTTTGCCCCGCGATTTGGGAACGCGAGTTGGGGGGATTGATTTTTGGTTAAAAGAAGGTGTCATAGTTCCTCCCTCTCCTTGCGCTTAGCCAGATTACTTTCGATCGTATCATCCGATTTGAGATTTGGGATTTGCGATTTGTTATTCTACTTAAAATTTTCCAAAGGAATGCTGTTGCTATTTGTCGGTAAAACGCTGCAGGCACGGTAGCATTGGTGTCAACAACCGACTAAAAGCTTTGGGAAATCTCGTTTTTACCTGAGTTGAGATCCCCCTAAATCCCCCTTAAAAAGGGGGACTTTGAATGCTTCCGGTCCCCCCCTTCTTAAGGGGGGCTAGGGGGGATCGACAGCTAACTGTCTTGCTGGCTGTCTGCTATCGGGTTTGATGTGAAGTTGACGCCAGCGACACGGCGGCACTCGCCCTACAAAACCTGGGTTTTTGGGTTGCAAAATTACGCTCTAGCCGTCTGCGCGCAATTCTTGAATCTGTTAGATAATGCAATGTAACTTTTGGAAAAAAAACTGTGATCGATCCTTTAAATAGCCCTTATCCCGTACCTTGGGAATGGATTCGACTCACGCGAAAGTGAGCTCGACGAACGGCACCGGCCTGCGTTACTACCGCAGTCCTTCGCTAATTTCAACTAGCGGCGAATACGCGGCCTACAGTCGAATTGAGTTGAAAATACATCCGGAATTTTCTCGCTGTCGGGTTAGCAGCGTCATGTTTGTAGAAAATCTTAGAACCGGAGAACTGCAAACAGTGGTTGCTGCTTCGCCTCTGGCAGAAAGCGGGTTTTATGCTAGCGATGATACAGATATGTCCGGCACGATCGCAATTATGGTGCCGGTTTCTTGGAATCAAACTGGTACGCGATTTCTCGCCCGCGAATTTGAAGCACTTTTCAATTCTTCTGATATGTCTGACTACGCTGTTATCTGGGACAGACACGATAATTACACTTATACTGTTGTCCCCGCTCGCAGTCTTTACACTCATGCTGTATTGTTGGGTTGGAGTCAAGTTTGTCCGGGACGGGTTCTGTTCCGCGCCGGCAATTTGGGCGATCGATTTTGGCCTCTTTGTGCAGTCGATACAGCCGGCCAAACGGTAGCTGTCGGAGAAGATAAACCTCTGGTTTTTGGCACTCAAGCTAGCGCTGATTGGATCGAACCTCAAAGTCGTTTTTAGATATTTGAAGGAAGAAGGAAGAAGGAAGAAGGAAGAAGGAAGAAGGAAGAATTATGAGATAGTAAGCTGGTGCGCGATCGAATTGTAGTTTAATTAGGTGGACTTACTGATTATGGTGCTGTATTTTTGGGTCTGCCCCGCAATTGTTTTACTTGTTGTTCGATCTTTTGATATTTTAATTTTGGGTGTGGGGGTGATAATTTTAGCGGTTGTTTTCGGTCTGACTGCTTTTATTTTTATCCGGCTTTTCATTAGCTGGATTCAGGGAAAGATCGAGGCTATACGCAAGCGGAATAACAAGCGCGATCGCCCCATAATTTCAATTAATTTTATTGCTAAAGGTGCTAGAAAGATTCCCCAGCAAGCAGGGCAAAATCTTGATAATTATATTGGGAATTTTTCCCAACTTAAAAACCAAAGCGCGGAAGCAATTCAAATACCGATAATTTGTGATGATGCTGCTCAAATCGCTCGTTGTTACAAACCGATCGCCCTGTGGCACGGACGTTTGCTCTTGCCTCCAGACGAACAGCGGCAGCCTTACGGAGCGGTGTTTTTGGAAGTTACCAACGCGCCGAAAACCTATAAAAATTTAATTGGTAAAACAGCAATTTTAAAGTTTAGTACCAACCGCGAAGTGCAGTTTTTTATTCACGCCGTTACTCAAGATATCCACTTCACCAGACAGGCTAAAAACAGCCAAAAATCCGGCAACATCCATCCAGAAAGATTGAACGGCTTGCGCAATGTCGGCCCTTTGGAAACTTTGGCGGGTACGAGATTTGAAGACAGCCTGACTGTGATGCTGCGGCGACCGGTGATTGTAATTAATTACGGCAATACCGATGCTTGCTCTGAATTAATTATCGATCGAGAACCAGTACAAATTGCAGGTCGATCGTGCGCCTTAGTTACAATTTTACAGCGGGAATCTCCAGAGAGCGATAAATTTATCGTCCGGCATTTCGATCGCACATCCCAACAATTTAAGGGGCCGGCAGAAATTATTTGCATTCCCCAAGTACCGGCAGATAAAAATGGGGTAGCGAGGTCTACCAATCACCTCATCGAACGATCGCCCTTAAATCCCCAAGGATGGTATATTTACGGCGAACGAGATGAAAGTGCTATGTTTGCAGTAAGGGCGATCGAACCGCGTCACGTTACTCAATTAAGCCCCGATGAAACGCATTTTGGTTTAAAAAAATGTCTGGATTATATCAACAGCGAAAACTGGAAAAATACCGGAGCTCAAAAAGGTACTGCTAAGGTAGTCTTGCTATCGCCAAATGGCAGCGCAGACAACTTTCCCGACTCTGTTTGGCAAGAAGGAGATATCGGCATAGTCATTCACTGTTTCGGAGGAATTGGCGGCAAAAAAGGAGAAAATATTGCTCTGGGAATCGTTACCGGACACTTTGCTTTAGGAGTAGCAAAAGTCGTGCGCGATCGATTTACCGGCGAATTGCGTTTTGACATAGAATACAAACAAGTTTACGCGCACAATCCCGATGGTATTGTTGCCGGAGCGAGCAAATGGCAAAGTTACATGGGAGATTTAGAGCGCGGTTGGTTGGGCGATCGACCGGTTTGCGATATAATTTGCAAGCTAGATCCTGTTTGCTGCGATTACGATTTTGAGGGCATCAAATTATCGCCTTTAGACGAATTAAACCAGCAATTAGATATCATGATGGCCCGCTACCGCAGCGGCGACGGCACGGGCGCAAGTTTAGTAACTCCTGCAACTTCTTGCGTCCAAGATTCGAGTCAAGCAATTTACGCTACAATTAAAAAGATTGCGTCAGAAGTTGAATCAAACCCTCAGATTCAAGACTGGCTGAAAGCAAATCCCAGCGACGCGCAAACTCAAAGATTCGATCGACTGGTAGCTTTGGGAGAAAGTTTAGAAAAAGTATTAGTTCCCCTCGGAATCGTCCGTCCAGATTGGCGCAAAAATGCTCAATTAGCGGGGATTGATTGCAATCTCAAACCGAGTCTTTTTGCACCGATAACTCACCCGGTAAAAGCTTTTATTAGTTACCGAACTATGCTGCCGAGACGCACGCAGGATGAAATAGCTAAAATCTTATTAAAACAAGGAGAATTTTTGTGGGTAATTCGGACAAATCAAGTGGGGGGATTTGACCCGGATATTGAGCCGATCGCGCCTACAGGACTTTGAAAAGTTTGGCAGAGTAACGGGCGGGAAAATGGCATTTATTAATTTTCATTGTTAGTTTTAATGCTCGCTCACATGTAGGTGCGCAGCACGCACCTTATACCAAATCAGAGTACAATACCCCCTTTATTCCACCAAACCCGCGGAGGCGGGTTTAAGAAATAACGGGGAGATCGTACCCGGATTTGGTATCAATGAATTATGAAGCCCTCCCCTTGCCAAGGGGAGGGTTTGGGAGGGGTCGAATTTCACGAATCAAATAGACCCGCTATATCAGTAAAATAATTTAGTTACTTCAGGCTTCGTCACTTTTCCCATTGTATTGCGAGGTAATTCTTCAACTGTTAAAATTCGCGTGGGAACCTTATAAACCGCCAATTGCTTTTTTGCCCAACTCCTGAAAGATTCTAATGTTAAACTGGACTCCGATCGCAAAACTAACGCAGCACAAACTCGCTCGCCCCATTCTACATCCTCAACTCCAACTACCGCACATTCCTGAATTTCTGGGTGCGATCGCAATACTTCCTCAATTTCCAAAGCTGAAACTTTATAGCCTCCAGTTTTAATGATATCGACGCTAATTCT
Organism: Oscillatoriaceae cyanobacterium Prado104; assembly: GCA_025454405.1. Classification (GTDB taxonomy): domain Bacteria; phylum Cyanobacteriota; class Cyanobacteriia; order Cyanobacteriales; family Microcoleaceae; genus Microcoleus. The sequence continues at coordinate 24,367 of JALOON010000119.1, forward strand.
GCCGAGAATGCGATAGTTGTCATTCTCAAATACTGCGAAATCTCCCGTACAAAACCAGCCATTTTGGAAAGTTTTTGCTGTTGCTGCTGGATTTTGCCAATATTCCAGGAATACTCCGGGGCTTTTGACTTGAATTTCTCCAGGCGTTCCTGCTGCTACTAATTCTCCGTTTTCATCGACTAATTGTACTTCCACACCCGGTAAAGGTTTGCCTACAGATCCTGCTTTGCGTTGACCGTGTAAAGGGTTGGATAATGCCATGCCAATTTCTGTCATCCCGTACCTTTCTAGCAGGAAATGACCGCTAATCTTTTGCCAATTTTCTAAAACTTTAACAGGCAATGCAGCCGATCCTGAAACCATTAAGCGCATTTTTGCACAACCTTCCGATCGGCTTTTTTGGAGTTCTTCGGTAGCAGTTTCCCAAGCAGCAATCAATTTTACATAAATCGTCGGTACTGCCATAAACAAGGTAAAATTGCCGCGATCGATGCGATGCCAAACAGTTTCAGCATCAAATTTTTCCAACATTTCGCACTCTGCGCCGGCCCATAAAGCACAGAGCAATACATTGACAATTCCGTGGATGTGATGTAATGGGAGTACGTGAAGAATGCGATCGCTCGCTGTCCATTCCCAAGCATCAATTAAGCTAGTTACTTGAGCTTGAATATTGCGATGGGTGGTTACGGCACCCTTCGGTTTGCCGGTAGTACCGCTGGTGTAAAGAATTAAAGCGCGCCTGCTAAGATCGACTGTTGGGAGAGGGTTAATCTGGGTGGGAAGGGTTTCTGAAGTGAGGATAAATCGCAGGTTGTGCGATCGGGCGATCGGGCGCAATAAAGCTTCAAAATTGGGATGGGCAACAATAATTGATGCTGCAGAATTAACGATAACATATTCTAATTCCGGTCGCGGGTGGGATACGCATAGAGGTACGGCAATCGCGCCGGCCCGCCAAATTCCCCACAGAGTAGCAATATACTCAAACCCAGATGGAATTAGAAAAGCAACTCGCTGTTCCTGTAAATCTGTGGCATCCTGAAGCAGATTTGTTGCTATTTGACTGGATGCGTGCAGCAAATCCTCATAGGTATATGTTTGTTCGTTGCTGGCGATCGCAATTCGATTTTTGTGTTCCAGAACACGATTTATCAATGGTAGATTCACGTTGGTTTGCCAATTTATGGTCGATCGAGTTATTTCTTATTAAACACCAAGTGTGTAAGTTCTAGCGACTAAAATTTTACAATACTTCGTCTAGGTCAATATCATCATATCGATGAATTAAATTGTTTTTCCCTCCATTGTACATTTCGATCAAAAAACAAATCTGTTGCGCCGACAAACTCACCTCGATCGGTAAAAATTTCGATAAAGCTAGTATTATTTTCCCAACCATCATCACACAAGCCTGCAACGAACAAAAAAAATGCGTCTTGTCCCGCGATCTGAATTTTTACGAGGAATAATTCGCTAAGCGTCCATTGAGAATACCAGAAGTGACGCTCGAAAGTATCAGAAACAGTTTGAGGAATATTCTGCTTTGCTCTCTGGATTTCTACACAGTCGAAACCAGAAGAAACAAACTTTGCTAGCAATTTAAGACTGGCAACTTGTTGAGATATCGGACAAACTTCTGGGCATTTACCACCCACTACTGTCTCGAATAAAGTTAGGTGGGGGTTCGCTGCGCAAAACTGCTCGTAAAAGTTCCTGACTGCAAGCTTTCGTTTATCTAAATCCATTAGTGCCAACATAAAATAACACCAAAAATGGGAGCTTTTTAAGCTAATTATAACATCATAAGCGATCGATCGTTCTTTGCATTGCTCCTGTTAGACCGCAGTTAGTATCTTTTAGTCGCTACGATCGATCGTTGGTGGTGTCAAATTCGTTCGGATAAACTGTGATGAAACCCTCTGTCCAATGGTCTTTATTTAGCTCGTATCGTTCTACATAAAAACCTTCTGGCACGTTGCAAAATCCAGGTTGTAACCGCAGCCGCGCCACCGCCTCCCAAGCAAGTTGCTCGGTTGAGTAAACCCCAATCATTTTTACATCTTCCTCATCATCATTGATGATGCGAACGTGTTGAATAACCCAAACAGCATCACTGGAGGCAAATGGGTATCGATCGGCCTTAGGCATAGTTTTGATTTTTAGCAGCTTGTAGCACTTTTAGCATTGTACTTGCTACTTCAAACGATACAATAGAAGGTAGTTAAATTCGGATGCAGTCATGGTTATAGCAACAGAATATCTTTACATTGTGCGAGATGATGAGATCCTGCACGGAGAACCCATTATCAAAGGAACCCGTACACCTGTTAGAGCAATCGTCGAAACTTGGCGGATGGGAGTTGCGCCAGAGGAAATTCCCAATGGGATGCCCCATCTGACATTAGGACAAGTATTTGGAGCATTGATTTATTACAGCGACCACCAAGAGGAAATTAACAGGTATATTGAACAAAACCGCATTCCTGACGAGTTAATCGACCCATTGGTTAGAAATTTGTGAACGGTTTATTTATCTGTTTGTACTTAGATGAAGATGTCAATGTCTTGGTAGCCCAGTTGCTGCGATCCCGAGGGTTTGATGCCACTACTGCACGAGATGCAGGACAACTTCAAGCAACCGATGCAGAGCAATTAGCCTATGCCGTAAGTCAAGGGAGAACGCTGGTTACTCACAATAGAACTGATTTTGAAGAACTTGTAGTGGATTACTTTAATTCTGGGCAGATACATTATGGTGTAATTTTTGCTGTGCGTCGTTCCCCTCAAGATCTCGCACAGCGATGCTATTAGACGGTTTTATTATATATGTCACTCTTTCGGTGTAGTTAAAAAACTTTTTCAATTTTTCTTTAAGTTTAAACTTTTCAATCCTCCTAATTTGAACTCCTAATTTGAAAAAGTATGATGCCTTTGCACAAATAATTTAGACTTGCTATAGATACACGCCGACAAACCGCACAGAATTATGAATCCCAACCAACCACCGATCGCACCTACTAGCACAATAATAAATATAGAAGAATACGTCGATCGCACTTGCGAACTGATCGATTTACCCCTGTTGCCAGAACACCGCCCCGGTGTTGTGGTAAACTTCGAGAGGATAGCTGCGATCGCCCGTCTCGTCACTGAATTTCCCTTGCCCCAGGATATCGAAGCTGCGCCAGTGTTTGAACCTTAGCAACCTCAGATTAAGGCAGATGAACGCAGATGAATGCAGATTTTTAACAGAAGCCGATGCAGTCGCTACAGCATCGGCTGTTAAGAGTGGTAAGATTGCAGCTAAAGTTGCAGTCGCTGCGGCATTGGAGAGAATTGCCGATCGAGACTCAACCCTCAACTGTTTTACTGCTATTTTTGCCGAAAGCGCGCTGGCCGAAGCCGAAAAAATCGATGAATCTATCGCCCGCGGCGAAAATCCGGGTCCTTTAGCAGGCGTCCCCTTCGCGGTGAAAAACCTGTTCGACATCAGCGGAATTATCACTCTGGCGGGGTCAAAAATCAACGCTGACAACCCTCCAGCGACTCGGGATGCTACGGCAGTTGCCCGACTCAGACAAGCCGGTGCAATTCTCGTAGGGGCTTTAAACATGGATGAGTACGCCTACGGTTTTGTCACGGAAAACAGCCACTACGGCCCGACTCGCAATCCCCGCGATACCACACGCATCGCCGGCGGTTCCAGCGGGGGTTCGGCCGCCGCAGTCGCAGGCAGCTTAGTACCCATCACTCTCGGTTCCGATACTAACGGTTCCATCCGCGTGCCCGCTGCTTTGTGCGGAGTTTTTGGCTTGAAGCCTACTTACGGCCGTTTGTCAAGGGCTGGGGCGTTTTTATTTTCCAGCAGTTTGGATTGCATCGGGCCGTTTGCGCGATCGGTTCGAGACATCGCGCTGCTGTACGATATCCTGCAAGGTCCGGATGCTCGCGACCCGGTTTGCACCCAGCGCCCGCCTGAATTTTGTTTGCCGCAATTGGATGAAGGAATCGCTGGATTGCGCGTTGCTGTTGCTGGGGGTTATTTCGCTACAGGGGCCGAACCGGAAGCTTTGGATGCAGTAAAAATAGTTGCCGAGGCCTTGACAAAAGTATTAAATTGTGGTAATGAAACAACAGCTAGCCTCCCCAAACTAGGGGGGCTAGCAACAGTTAATCTACCGGAGGTTAATATACCGGAATCCGATCGCGCGCGGGCTGCAGCGTTTGTAATCACGGCTTGCGAGGGGGGAAACTTACATTTAGAAAATTTGCGCACGCGCCCTCAAGACTTCGATCCGGCAACGCGCGATCGATTTTTAGCTGGAACTCTCATTCCGGCGAGTTGGTACTTGCAAGCGCAGAGATTCCGACAGTGGTATCGCGATCGAGCGCGCGAAATCTTCCAAAATACAGACATTATTCTCGCACCCGCAACTGGAATCGTCGCCCCTGAAATAGGCGTTGAGAAAATGGTCATAGCCGGACAAGAAATGTTGGTGCGTCCCAATCTGGGACTCTTCACCCAACCCCTATCATTTATTGGCTTGCCCGTCCTTTGCCTGCCCGTACAGCGCCCCGGTGCCTTGCCCTTGGGAGTACAAATCGTTGGTGGTCCTTACAGTGAAGCGCTAATTCTGCGAGTCGCTGCGGTACTGGCATCCCAAGGCATTGTACCGGCAGAATCGATCGAGCGGTAATTCTAGGGCTTGTTGTTGCGGTGGAAGCGTCTTTTTGTCCTTCTGGCAATAGCTTTGCGCTTCTGTTTTTCCAGGGGCGTCTCGAAGTGGCGGTGCTTTCTCATGTCGGGGAAGATTCCCGCTTTAGAAACTTGTCGCTTGAACCTTCTCAGGGCTGACTCTATCCCTTCATTTTCGCCAATTACAACTTGGGTCATTTTTTCTCCTGTTGTTTGTCAGATCGAGTTCTATCATATCAAGGTTTCTGGCAGCGCGTCTTGCCGGCAGTGAGTTTTTAGAGGGGACATTCATACCAGTATAGAAAATTATTGGCGATTTCCCCTGCTTCGATCGAGCGCAGCCAGCACCCAATATAGGACATCTACCGGATCGGGTGCGCGCTAGTCTTTTCGGACTTGAGATCCAATTGCGTGGGCGAGCACTCTCGATCGCTCCGCAAATATACTGATTCGTGGTATCAATCGATCGCGATCGCCCCTACCAGCACTCGATCGGTAAAATATCCGTTTGCTGTCACCCACAGGTGTTGTCTTGAGGACGCAACCAATGTCGGGTAAAAAATTAGTGAAGTGACAGCCTGCAACAATTAATCTGGCAGTTTTGTGACGCTGAATAGGATGCTTGACACTACCAAAACAAATTGTACCCCTAATTGTCAACTGTAACCATCGCTGTCCGAGCGGCTGCCTATAAAAGATGCTGACAAAACCAATTAGATCTATATAATATGACGATCGCACCTTCGCTCGGTTTCTGCAAGATCCCGCAGGCGCAACAAGCTTTAGTCAAGCCACTCAAACCCGTTTTTTCTATGGCTGTATTAAACCAACCGGTATTTTTTATCTGCTAAGGGGCAGACACGGGGGCGCTACCCGAGATTTTTAGAATTAATTTTGTTTTGCCCGACAGGATTATCGAGCAGCGATGTTTTATGATACCTGTTTTTGAACCCTGCGCTTGCTTGTTTGGGGGCAGCCCGATCGAAAGCTGCCCTCTAACTTATTCGTCCTCTGATTCCGTTTGCCATTGGTGCCAAATTTCCCAGGCATTAAATCCCCTGTATTGCAGGTAATTCAACACTTTGCCCTTGGTTTTGGCATCTACTTCTTTCCAATCGCCGATTTTGTATTTCCGCATCACCTTGGCTTTTAATTCGGCAAGTTTTTCTGCTTCGGAATTAAGATTTTCTGAAATTTCTCGCTCCCAAACTTGCTCGAACAAATCGCCGGCAATTCCTTTTTGCAGGCATTTGCGCTTTACCGAGGACTTGCCGTATTTGCCTGCTGCGCTGGCGATCGAGTTTGCCACCAACCGATCGTCCGACTGATGGCCGCGATCTTGAATTTGCGCGATCGCCTCCAATATTTCTTCATTGTCAAAACCTTTCTCTTGCCCCTTCTGGCGCAGTTGGGAGGCACTGTAATCTTTGCGGGACAAGAGAAAATAGAAATAGTCCAGACAGCTCATCGGTTAAATCGAAGGGGTGCGCGCAAATACTCATGCAGCGAATCCGAGATCGGTCCGCCTTTCTGGGCTAATTAGCGTACCGCTAGCGGCTATTCTTCTGTTTCCTCCTCTTCTTCTTCTTCTTCTTCTTCAATGTCTGCATCGGGTCTGTCCGAGTCGATCTGAATCAAGCGAATGTGCTTGTATCCGAGTTTAATTTCAAACTCGTCTCCCGGTTTTAATCCCATTTCTTGGGTATAATTTGCCCCGATCACGATCGAGCCATTCTTGTGAACGCTAGCTCGATAACTCGCTTCTCGCCCGCGTCCGTCTGCTTTCGACTTCTCTAGCTCGATGCCCTTAGCAGCTAACACTGCATCGTAAAACTCAGCTAGGTTAATCCGCGTTTCTCCACTCTTGCTGACCGTGTAGTAGCCGCAGAGCTTTGCTAGTTCTCTTCGCGGCAAATCGCTGCCTTTGATTTTTTGAAGCAGACCTTTTCCTGTTAAGGGGGCTGTAGCTGTTTCTGCCATTGACTTTACCTCGCTTATTGGAGTTTACTTATATCAATTACAACACATTAAATGAACTTTGTTGCGCTGTCAATAGTAAGAATTCTGAAGATTAAAATTCTACATTAATCTGCGCGGCCGTTTTGAGGGGGCTGCAAGTTGTGGATGTTGGATCTGCGATATATTTGTCGCTCGCTCCCGATCGAGGACGATCGGGATCGGAGATCGAACCCGGCATTGTTGTAGCCAATTAACTACTTTTCTTTTTTCGAGTAAAGATCGTTTCCTTGCATTAGGCATCTCCAACACTTATAGGGGGGTAGGCATCCTGCCAGCCTTTGAGCGGCTTGTCGCTGTTAAGTCTATTGAGCAATTCCCGATCTGGGGTGCGGTTAAGTGAAAAAGCCAGACCCGATCGCAGGAAATAGATCGATCGGGGTGAGTGCAAATTTACTGCCAGCAGTAACGGTAGCGCGGCTAACTTTTCCCCGATCGAGGCGAGTCCGTGGAGGTGCTAGACGCCGCTATCGGCTGCTCGAAAAGCCTATTTTTTTAGTCGGGAATGCCCTTAAAACGCCTCCCTTCGATCGAGCTTCACTATATGTAATAAAAATAGCGTTAAGAACTCTCATAGCCCCAACACCGACACTGGCAGAACAGATCGCACAGCAAGTTTCTCTGCGGCTGGCTAAATGTTTGCTGCGATCGATCTCCAACAACCAGCTTTTCCCAGAGATGCCAAAAATTTGACCTTCAGGAAGCCGGACATCAAAGAACGATCGCGCGACTAAGTAGAAAGAAGAAGGATGTGGTAGGTGGTAGGTGGTAGGTGATAGGTGGGAGGGACTAAACCTGAAACCTCAAATTTCTAACCTGAAACCTCAAACCTGAAGCCTCAAACCTAAAACCTGGAATCAGTAAGCTTTTGGGTCCTGGGGATCTTATGTTTAATTAGGTGAACTTACTTACCAAAAAATTTTACTTTTTATCGGGTCAGCATTTCCTGCTCGAGATGGGCGACTATCAGTTGGTACGCCTGAAAGGACAAACCGCAACTAGGGCGTATTTTATGGCATTTTAAGTCTCCCCAGCCTGCCTTTTTCAGGACGTTCGGCAAGCGAGCGGCGAGGGAAGCGATCGCTCTTCTCTTGGGCTTTCCCCTGCTCTTAGCAAGTGGTCCGGACACTAGAGAATTTCAATCTAAAGGAGTAGTTTAAAAGCACGCCCTAGTGCAAATTTAAATAGGAGCAGACAGAAAGGCTGTTACACCGATATAGCGGTATAAACGGACACCTCGATCGCCAGACGCCTAGATTGCTGAACCATCCCTCTCTCACGACAGAGACAGGTTAGCTAAGTTTTGTGAGATTTATCGGCTGAGTGGGGGGGGAATTTTGCGAAACGGGACTTCGTTCGGGAGGTAGCAGTTCCTCAGGTTTTGGATCTCGGTTTGACAAGTGAGGCCAACCAAAAAAAGCAGCCCCCAAAGCAGCCAACAACAAACCCATTGCCAGGGCAAAATACTGTTTCGATGCGAGTTTTTTGGGTGGTTTTGATGCGGGTAGGACACCATCCCTCGGCTTGAGATGAACAGCCGATTTGGGATCGGCAGCGGAGGTTGGCGGCACGGGAAGTGGGTTTGACTCACCAGCAAAAGCACGATCGAGAGACTGGGCATTGGCTGCTGAAAGCGGGTAATTTTGCCGCCCTTGCGGGCTATCGGATGCAGCGCCGGTAGCAGAACCCTCCAAGTTTTTGCCTGCCAGAATTTCGGGCAAGTCATTGCGATAAACCGGCAACTGCGGGTATTTGTTAGCCGCGATCGAATGCCAGGACTGCAATTGGGCATCCGCAACCGGCTGCTGGATTCCCGAGGGAGTACCGTTCAAATAGCCAGAAAACTCGGGGTGCTGGTAAAGTATGGGCAAAGCCCAATACAACTGGTGAGAACCGTAAGCTGTAATCAGTCCTGCCCTGGCCCGGCTCAAACTCAGATCGACTGGATGGCCGCGATCGAGATTGCGGTAAAACAACTTGGTGAGGTTGAGGGCTACATCGTCGGGGATGCGTTCCGCCATAGCCAGCACGGCCGGAATCCCCCTCTTGACTAAAGCTTCTGTTAAATTGCGATCGGCACTGTCGCCGCTGGGGTCTGCTGGTCCCCCGTAGGCACCGCGGCAGGAGTTGAAGACAGCCATTTGAATGCCGTTGTTGACTAGCAAACCTGCTAAATCGTCACCGCTGAGAGTTTCAGTTAAACCGGTGCGGTTGCTGACCAGGTAGAGTTCGCCTCCCCGCGGACCCAAACCGCTGTGACCCGCGTAGTGCAGCACCTGGTAGTGTCCTTGTTCTAGGGCTTGGGTTAGCTGTTCTCGATCGGGCTGTTCGAGGATTGTCAGTTGAATTTCTGGGGCGTACAGGTTGTTTGCGTTAGAGTTGTTGGCGTCGCGTTGGAGTTCCTGTTGCAAGTGGAGGACTTCTCGCTCCAATCGCAAAGTGTCGAGATCGTTCGGAGAAGCGATCGCCATTAAAATTTTGAGAGGTCCGTTGCTGGGAAGAATCCGGGTTTGTTTGAACAAACTTGTACCTGGTTGATAGCGCGAAAAGATCACGTCAGTACCGGCCGCTATTGGGCGGTCGTCCGCGTGCAGCACTTCCCAGGGCAGCCGCGGCAAGCGCTTGCCTTTAAGTCCCAGCCTGAGTTGCAGCACTTCTCGGCGGTGCTGGGCGATCCCCCTGGCGCAAGTCCAGCTATCCCGCAAATTGCCTTGAAACAGCCCGTCGTATAGCTGTTGACCGAGGTCTACTAGGTTGGGGCCTGGATTTTTGCCCGATCGCGACTGTTTGCGGCTTGCCGTTCCTTGCAGCAATCCCAGCAAAGGATCGTTCATCAGTTGGCTTGATAGCGCCAGCCATTCATCGACCGGCCAGCGGACTTGTTGTTCGGCTAAGGGTACACCGGGTGCTACCCTTTCTGTCCGCACTAGATATTCGTCGTCCCCAACGGGGGTAACTGACAGTATAAATTCCTGGCTCACTTATTTAGCGCCCTCCCGCCTCAATCCTTTATTTGCCTGCGTTTTTGCTCTTAGCAACAGGCTTTGGTAGACTTTTTTTTACGCAGTTAATCAAAGTTTTTGAATGCGCTTCACCCGATCGGGCGATCGCAGCAACCTCAAGCTATTTGTTGCTCGAACACTTTGAATATGTAAAATTTGCTCTTTAATAACAGTTTATTATTTTCGATCGCCTGGTGGCTCTTATAATGCTGATTTGGATCGACTTTTGTTGTTTTTGACATTTTGCACCTCTTCCGCTAACCCCTTTAAATTTGCTGGCAATTTGCCTTTCTAGCTGCTGGGTAAAGTTAGCTTTAGAGAACTTTACCCGGCGGATTTTTAATTCTTATTAAAATTACTTCTGTCGGCGAGGGTCTGTTTCAGGGAAAAAACTCGATTTTGGATTTGAGATTTGAGATTGGGGACTGCGGGATTGGGGGACAGGGGATTGCGCCAAGCAAGTTGGTCTGGGATTGGACTGTGGTATGGTACGGATTAAGGGTGGGCGGGGAGTCCGGAACGCAAGAAAACAGGCCTCAAGCGCACGCTCTGCTGAGAATCTTGCTCCCCCCTTTAAAAAGGGGGGCTGGGGGGATCTGAACTTTCTAAAAACACGCCCCAAGTGCCGCTTTTTTAAGGGGGGATGGGAGATCTGAGATCCCAAAAAATATGCCCCAAGTGCTCGATCTGCGATCGGTGGTTGACACTTTGCCAATTGGCTATTGACGGTTGGTAAGTTATGGTTGTTACATTGAGATTGGCGAGTGAAAATCTTGAATTTTCAATCTTTCATCTTCCATCTCCTGCGTTCGTTGAAAAATTGTAAATCTTCATCGTAAATATTTCATTTCCAATTTTGAATCTTCGATCGAACACCTTTCATCTCTCATTTCCAACCTGCAATTGTCGATCGAAAATCCCCGATATAAAATCAAAAATTTTCCGTTTTCAACCTCAAATCCCACAGATCTATCTTTAGATAGAGAGGTTTTGGGTGAACTTCGGATAACGCTGAGATCGAATACTGAGACATTGGGGCTGGGAGAGTGGCGCGAGGAAAATTGTACGATCGAAAATAAAAACCAATAATCGATCGAGCAACTTATAGAAAAATCTCATTAATTCCGGGGAACTAAGATTAGGAGTTGCAATTCAGATATTAAAGAAATTTCAATAGGGAGCATCCCGTTTTTACAGGTTAATTGTAAAGACGGTGCAAAACCCCGTTTCAACAAACTTGCACCGATATGGGCGGGTTTCACTTACGCAAACGGGGTTGCAAAATTCCAGCCTCAATCGGCTCGGATACAAGGCAAGTAAAGCCTCCACAGGCATTGATTCGTTAGATTTCTACTGTTGAAGAACGAATTGTATTTGCCCTTTTGAGATTGAGTAAAATACTGGAATCGATGAATTGATTTCAAAAATATCCGTGATTTTTCGGAGATACTAAAGATGGAAGAAGACATACTGTCAGGTAATTTTAGTTCGGGGACGCTTTTTCCAGAACTAGATGAAGACGACATTCCTGACACAGCGATCGCCAAATCGTCTGGCGCGCGCAAAGCATCTAATTTGGATACTGCAAATTCAACAGGCGATGAGCCGATCGCCTCAGACGACGGCGAACCAGAAATCGGGTTTTTACCAAGCGAACTTGAAAGCCTAGCGGCTTTTCGCAACACGCTTGCTAGCAATTCCGAAGCTGGCAGCGCGGACAGCGGGTTAGTTCAATTAATTGACGAAGAGATTGCCAACAGCATCAGCGACACCGGTAAAGTTGCGAGTCAATTGAACGGCGTACCCGAAGAAGGTATTGGCGGTGACGATGACGATGACGATGACGATGACGATGATGGTGGAGGCGTCAAAGTAGGTAGCGACGACGATGACTTAATCGTCGGCACCACCTCTGACGAGTCGATGTACGGCAAACGAGGAAAAGATACCCTCAGAGGCAACGGCGGCAAAGATACCCTCTACGGAGGCAAAGATGACGACGATTGCGAAGGTGGCGATGACGACGACGAAGTAAGAGGCGATCGCGGAAACGACGACTGCGAAGGTGGCGACGGCGACGATAAAGTTAACGGCGGTAAAGACAAGGACACCCTCAAAGGCGGTAGCGGCAACGACACTTGCAGTGGCGATGACGACGATGACGTAGCCTACGGCAACGACGGCGATGACGATTGCGAAGGTGGCGCGGGCAACGATACCGTCTACGGTGGCAAAGGTAATGACGATTGCGAAGGCGGTGAAGGAAACGATACCGTCAGTGGCGATCGAGGCAACGACGACTGCGACGGCGGCGAAGGCGACGACAGCGTAGGCGGTGGCGGCGGTAACGACACCCTCGTCGGCGGCGGTGGCAACGACACTTGCAGCGGCGACGAAGGCGATGACAGCGTAGGCGGTGGCAGCGGTAACGACACCCTCGTCGGCGGCGGCGGCAACGACACTTGCAGCGGCGACGACGGCGACGACAGCGTAGGCGGTGGCGGCGGTAACGACACACTCGTCGGTGGTGGCGGTAACGATACTTGCACTGGCGACGACGGCGACGACAGCGTTGTTGGCGGCGGTGGTGACGATAGTGTTGGCGGCGGCAGCGGCAACGACACCTGCGTGGCTGGCGACGGCAACGACATGGTAGACGGTGGCGACGGCGACGACAGCGTTGTCGGCGGAGGTGGCGGCAACGACACCTTGATGGGCGGCAACAATAACGACACTCTTGTCGGCGGTACTGGCGATCACACTTGCATCGGCGGTGCGGGAGATGATGTTTTCGTAATAGAAAACCGTACCTCTCCGGGGGGAAGTTCAGTTATTACTGACTTCACAAAAGGTTTTGACAAATTCTTGCTGCATGGCGGTTTGAGTTTCAGCAGTTTGTTCTTCGTACAAGTTGGCTTGAATACTGAAATTCGCGTTAGCGGTAACTTTGTCCTGGCGGTACTGTTAAACATCAGCGCGACGATTTTGCAAGTCGGCGACTTTTTGACTGTTGGTGGCGGCGGTAACGTTCCCGGCGGCAACAACAATAACAACAACACTACTCCAACGCCTACTCCAACGCCTACTCCAACGCCGAGTAACACGCCTCCGCAAGCGGAAGCTAACAGGACTCTCAGCCTCGGTGGCGGTACAACGCAAACAATTAGTTCTGACTTCTTGCGGTTTTTCGATCGCGAGCAAGGCTTCAACGGTACTACTTTCAAAATCACCGAATTGCCTGCTGCTACCAGCGGACAACTGTTATACAAAGGTGCCGCAGTAACAGTCGGTTTGACCTTCTCTCAAACAGATATTACCCTCGGTTTGTTGACTTTCCGAGCCGCAGCAGGTTTTAGCGGTGCAGCTAGTTTTGGTTTTGAAGTTAGCGACGGTACAACTGTTGTCCTCGGCCAGCGTTTTAGCTTCAATGTCATCCAAACCAGCTTTGATTTTGCTGGCAGTACGGTTCCTCAAACTATTACCGGTTCTGAATTTGACGATACGGTGATCGGTGGTGATGCTGACGATAGCATTACAGGTGGTAAAGGCAAGGATAAAGTCAAAGGAGCCAAAGGCAACGACAAAATTAAAGGCGACGATGACGATGACGATATCGAAGGCGATGAAGGTGATGACGATATCGAAGGCGGTAAAGGTAAAGACAAAATCAAAGGAGGCCTGGGCAAAGACAAAATTAAAGGCGACGACGACGATGACGATATTGACGGCGAAGATGATGACGACGATGTAGAAGGCGGTACAGGCAAAGACACCATCAAAGGAGGCCTGGGTAAGGACAAACTTAAAGGCGATGATGGCGACGACAGCATTGACGGCGGTGACGATGATGACAGTATTGAAGGCGGTATCGGCAACGACGCTGTAGTAGGCGGTAGCGGCAATGACCTTGTAACTGGCAATGAAGGCGACGATACGATCGAAGGCGGCGAAGGCACCAATACTTTAATTGGTGGCAGCGGGCGCGATCGATTTGTTTACCGCGTTTCCCGTCAAGAAATCACGACTGTTTTGCAAGCTGACTTACTTGCTGACTTTAGTGTCACTGACGATGTTTTAGAGTTTTCTAGTGCTGCTTTTGCCAACCTCAGTGTTGCTAGTTTGACCCGATTGGCGATTACTTCTACTACTACTGTTGGCAGTATCGGCGGTGCTAACTTGCTCGACTTCAGCGCCGATATCAGCGTTACCAGCATCGCGACTTTGCAAGCGCGGTTTGCAGCTTTGGGCGGCAGTGCCGGACCTGTTTTCTGTCAGTTTACCGATGCAAGTACCGGCGGTACTGTACTGGTATTTTCGATCGGCGCGCGCTTTGAAGTTGTAGCTCGATTCTCGGCAACAATCAGCCTGCAAATTAGTAACTTTAGTTTCTTTGGTCCGACGTTAAATGTTCCTACGGGTACTTCCGGCCCGGATATTTTCAACTTCGGCACTTTCCCGTCTGGAGTCACTTTCAACGGTTTGGCAGGCGATGACAGCATCGTCGGCAGCAACTTTGATGACAGCATTATTGGCGGTGAAGGAAACGACTTTATTGACGGCAAGACAGGCAAAGAAAGGATTGCTGGTGGCGCTGGAAACGATCGCCTGTTTGGAGGAGACGGCGACGATACGATGACCGGCGATGAGGGCGACGATACTCTTAACGGCGGTATCGGTTTTGATTTCCTCACTGGCGGTAGCGGTGCCGATATCTTCTCCTACACGACCACAAAAGAAGGCGGCGATAAAATTTCCGACTTCACATCTGGAACTGACAAATTCCAGTTTGTTTCTAGCAATTTCGGCAACATCACCGGCTCGAATTTTGACCTGGTAAATGTTACCGGCACGTCAACTGATATTACCGGCAAAGAATTGCTGTTGTTCTCCGGCACTTTTGCCAGTTTGGCGGCAGTGCAAGCGCAAATCGGAACGACTGTCGGTGGCGGAACTGCACCATTCTTCGGCTTGTATCAAAATGCTGCGGGCGAAAGCGTTCTGTTCTTCGATGCAGACGGTACCGGCTCCGGTTCTGCTGTTAATGTAGCTAATTTGGGCACGAGCGTTACCAGCTTGGGTTCGGCGGACTTTGTATTTACAGGTACGATCGCGCCTCCTCCTCCTCCTGTCGGCGGCAACAGCACAGTTGACTTAACTGCTGGCGGTACATTCCCGGCAGGCAGCAACGATTTCAGCACCAATGCTGGCGGTGTTTACCGGCGATGGTGGTGCGAATAATGTCACCGGTACGGCATTTGCTGACTTGTTGAATGGTGCCGGCGGTCCAGATGTTCTCAACGGTGGCAGCGGCCCTGATACTCTCGACGGCGGCCCCGGTGCGGATACTCTGACTGGCGGACTCGGCGGCGATGTCTTTATTTACAGCGGTCCTGCTGACGGCCCCGATACGATTACTGACTTCACTTTTGGGGTTGACAAATTGTCGTTTAAGGCTTCATTGTTCGGCAATTTAACAACTGCTAACTTTGATGGCGTCAGCGGCGTTTCTCCCGATATTACTGGTAAAGAGTTGGTGATTTTCACTGGCGGAACTTTTGCTAGTTTTGAGGACGCGCAAACTACAGCAACTGGTAGTTCTACAAGTCCCGGTTTCTTTGCATTTACTAATGCTGCAAATGAAACGGTGTTGGTGTTTGACTCCAACGGTACGATTGCGGGCGGCTTTACCACTGTTGCTAATTTGGGCACGGCTGCTGGCGGTTTGGGAACGGGAGATTTTGTATTTACAGGTTCGATCGCGAATACTCCTGATAATACTTCTACCAATCTCGGTAGCGTTGCGGATCTGAGTGCTCCGGGAAATACTTTCCCCGTCGCTGTTAACAACTTCGGTTCGGGCGCTGGCGGTTACAACTTTACCTCGCCTATCTTGTTTACCGGAAATAGCAGCGCTAACAGCGTCACGGCTACTGAATTTGCCGATATTTTAAGCGGCGGTTCGGGTGCTGATATATTCGACGGTGGCTTGGGTGACGATAGCATGTCCGGCGATGATGGCGATGATAGCCTCTTCGGCGGTGGCGGTACTGACACTCTCACAGGCGGTACTGGCAACGATACTCTCATCGGCGGCGCGGGAACCAATGTTCTCAACGGCGGCGCTGGCGAGGATGTGTTTGTGTTTACCGGAACTAGCGTTGGTGGAGGGGATGCAATTACCAATTACAGCACTGCTGACGATCTAATTGCCCTCGATAGTTCTGCTTTTGCAGGGTTTGCAACAGGAACTCTAGGCTTGAATTTCTACACTTACAGCACTGCTTTGACTGTAAGTGCGATCGAGTCTACTTTGACAGGACCTTCGATAATTGCGCTGTACGACGGTGCAAATACTAAACTGTATTACGATTCCAACGGTTCTACTGTTGGCGGTAGCAGTTTGTTTGCCACTGTCAATAATGTCGATTTAGGACTGACGGGCAATGCGGAATTGTTCTTGTTCTAAGTTGGCTGCGGGGGTCGATTTAGCCCTCCGCTAATTGTCAATATTTCTGGTGAAACTCGCTCTTTATTGGGGCGGGTTTTTCTTTAATTGAGGGCGATCTCTTAACCTGAAGTTCCCCCCGTAGAAATACTGACACGTGGGTTAAACGGAACTTACCCCCGGAGTGGGTAGTTTCGGTGGCTGTATTCTTTGAGCTGTATTAGTTTTAGCCATTTGGCAGTGACAATTGTGTAGCCATGTATTTTAGGTTTTCTTAATATTGAG
>JALOON010000120.1 GCA_025454405.1 Oscillatoriaceae cyanobacterium Prado104
TCCTTGTGGGACTTGGGAAGCGGTTTATATTATTGATGGGTTGTTAAAGAACAAATCGGATATTCAACCTGAAAGAATTCATGCTGATACGCAGGGTCAATCAACGCCTGTTTTTGCTTTGTCTTATTTGTTGGGTATTCAGTTAATGCCTCGAATTCGCAATTGGCAGGATTTAATTTTTTACCGCCCTAGTAAGTCAGCAGTTTATCAACATATTGATTCGCTTTTTAAAGATTCTATTGCTTGGTCGCGAATTGCGAATCACTGGAACGACCTTTTACGGGTTGTTCTGTCAATTCAAATGGGAAAAATTTCATCGTCCATTTTGTTGCGCAAGTTGGGTAATTACAGTCGAAAGAACCGTTTATATCAAGCTTTTCAGGAATTGGGGCGGGTAGTGAGAACGGTGTTTTTGTTGAGGTATATTTCGGATCTGCAGTTGCGCCAGCAGATTACGGCGGTTACGAATAAGGTGGAAGCTTATCACGGTTTTTCTAAGTGGTTTTTCTTTGGGGGCGAGGGGGTAATTGCTAATAATGACCCGGAGGAACAGGAGAAGATTATTAAGTATAACGATTTGATTGCGAATGCGGTGGTGTTTCACAATGCGGTTGATTTGACGGATGTGTTGCGCCAGCTTAAGCGTGAGGGTTATTTGGTGGTGCTCCATGATGTGGCGGCTTTAAGTCCTTATTTGACAAGTCATATCAAGCGGTTTGGGGATTATTTGATTGATTTGGATGCTGTGCCACAGGCGTTGGAGGAGGAGATGGCGCTGACGTTTTGATCCGATAACGAGCGCCTCGGTTTGGGGTTTTGTTACAAAACTTTACGTCGTGTCCTATTTTGCCCGTATCTCGTCTATACCCCAGGTACAACAGAAGTGACCAGATAATCTAACTAAGCAACCCTGAGAAATATCGTTTTTACGCTAAGTCTAGATCCTCCTAAATCCCCCTTAAAAAGGGGGACTTTGAACACTTCCAGTTCCCCCTTCTTAAGGGGGGCTAGGGGGGATCGAGATCTAATAGTCTTGCCAGCAGATCGAACATCAAATCCTGTACCGATCTTGTTTGTAAGTCCGACAGTCCGACAGGGAATTAATTCCCTGTCTCATAGCGAAAGTCCTCTCAAAGAGGACTGAAGAGCTAATTAAATAAACCTCTTAATCCTCAATTTTAAATCTCAAATCTCCAATCTCAAATCAATAATTCTCATCTAAAATCTCCAATCTCCAATCTCAAATCCATAGTCGGTTTCAACCGACTTTCGCTATGAGGCAGGGGTTTAAACCTCTGCCGGACTGTTCTGTGCGGATTTGACCTTAAATTGACTGCTAACCGTCCCTCCAATCGATAATAAAGTCGATGAAAAGTCGATGAATTTTCAAATAACTCACTCACCAACTCAAATAGCGGCCTGATTAGATAAGAAATAACAAGGTTCGATCGCATCAAAACGAGGTAAAAGCATTATGTATTCTCTCCTAATTTGGTCGCTGGCGTCAGCTACTAATCAACCAAGTTTTGCTTTGACAGCCCCGGTGTTGTTGCTGGGAGTTGTCATGAGTGCGATCGATCTATTAATTCTCACAACTCACCCGCCCAGATAAAGTTGCGATCGTAAACATAGAGGAAAAAATACCATGCGTCAACAAAAGTTTAATTCAAATAGCACTTTACCCAAGGGTTGTGGATGCTTATTGCTTGCAGTAGTTGGAGTAATTGGCCCGATCGCCCTGTTATTCTCTCCACCATTATTTTTTTATTTTGGAATTAAGGATAAGCAAGTTGAGATATCTGTGGGAGGCTCATTTTTTAGGTGGACAATTAACTCTAAGCAGTCGGAAGCCAAACAGTATGTTAGTTCAATGAACAGAGCCCAGCAAGCTTATTTTGCAGAAAATAGTGCTTTTAGCAATTATATTACTGCTTTAGGGATTGGCATTAAAACAGAAACAAACAACTACAAATATTCAACTCATGCCACTCAAACAGCAGCATTTAATTATGCAGTTGCCAAGGACAAGATTTTTAAAGATTATGTCGGCGGTATTTTTCTAGTTCCTGCTAAAGAATTAAATCCAAGTGCCGATCGAAATGAAATGATGACTGTAGCCATACTTTGCGAAACTGAAAAGCGCCAGCGCCCTTGGTTTAGAATTAAACGAACAGACGATCCAGATAAACCAGCAGAACCAACTTATCAAAATGGCGAGGTTATTTGCGGTACAGGCACAACAGAAGTGACCAAATAATCCAACTAAGCAATTTTCAGAATTTTTCAGCTTAATAACTGATACCATATCCGAGTTTTTTACCCCCTTTGTTCTTTAATCGACCTGCGCCGATTTTGTTTGTGTAGTAGCGGTTTCAACCGCCGAGTGTTATGGAATTAAAATGCTGTACCAATATTGTTTGTAAGTCCGACAGTCCGACAGGGAATGAATTCCCTGTCTCATAGCGAAAGTCCTCTGAAAGAGGACTGAAGAGCAAATTAAATAAACCTCTTAATCCTCAACTTTAAATCTCAAATATCCAATCTGAAATCAATAATTTCCAATCTCAAATCTCAAATCTCAAATCTCTAGTCGGTTTCAACCGACTTTCGCTATGAGGCAGGGGTTTAAACCCCTGCCGGACTGTGCTGTGCGGGTTTGACCTTAAATTGACTGCTAACCGTCCCCAAAGTCAATAAAAAGTCGATGAAAAGTCGATGAATTCTCAAATAACTCACTCACCAACTCAAATAGCCACCTGATTAGATAAGAAATAACAAGGTTGAATCGCATCAAAACGAGGTAAAAGTATTGTGCATTCTCTCCTAATTTGGTCGCTGGCGTCAGCTACTAATCGATCGGGTTTCGCATTCACACCGCCGATGTTTTGGTTGGTTATCGGAATTGTACTGAGTGCGATCGAGCTATTAATCATCAAAACTCAGCCGCAAAGATACAGGTTTTACGCTCTGATGATGGGAGTTGCTGCTCTAATTTCATCCTTTGTTTTGTGGAGAGGATCGATCGCATTTCGGTTTGATTGGGCGAACGTCATGTATGAAGATTTTGACTGGCAGATATTCTACTGGATGGGAATCTCTCTCGCCCTGAGTATCTGGATCAGACCAGTTTTTATTGTTCGCAAAAAGTTCGAGATTCCTGAAGCAACCGAAGCGACAACTATCTCCGAGATTTTATCGGGAGAAATTGGAATGGTTATCTATGAAGGTGTTTCGTGGAAAGCCCGCAATGAAGATTCCCAGGGAATCGCAGCCCAACAAAAAGTTTACGTTTTGCGCCGCGAAGGAAACACGCTGATCGTGATACCTGACAGATTAATTCGCATTAAAGGTTAACTTCTGACTCGGCGATTGAAATCGCTTATAGACAAACAAAGTCCGCCTTCGCGGACTAAGAAATCACTGTCAACTGTCAACTGTCAATTGTTTAATAGGAGATTCACTATGTCTGAATATTTGTTGATGGTGTTTTTAGCAATCACCGGAGTATCATTATCCAGCAGCATCAAAATCGTCCGTCAAGGAGATGAAGCTTTAGTAGAAGTTTTTGGAAAGTACGATCGCAAGAAACTGGAACCTGGTTTGACATTTCTGGTTCCCTTTGTCGAAAAAGTCGCCTACATACAAACTCTGCGCGAGCAAATTTTATACCTAGAGCCGCAACAATGTAAAACTCGCGATCGGGTTGCCATCACTGTTGATTTTATCGTGTACTGGCGAATCATTAACTTAGAAAAAGCTTGCTACAAGGTAGAAAATCTCAAGGAAGCCATGTTCAATATGCTGATTCTGGCAATTCGGACTGAAATTGGTAAATTAGCTGTGGAGGAACTTTACGATGCTCGCCATCAAATAAATAATGCTTTAGTGAAGGAGTTGGATACAATCACCGATCCTTGGGGAGTAAAGTTTACGAGAGTGGAATTGCGCGATTTTGCGATCGGTAATCAAGTGATTCAGCCGACAGTCCTCGATCCAAAAGCGGCAAAAAAACTGCGAGCTTAGATTTTTATTCATCACCATTTTTCTAGTTATTCTCGTTACCAGGATCTGCCTGGTAACGCAGATCCAGAGGCTCTGCCTCGCTGAAACTGAGATATTGCACCATTTCCAATAAGCCTGTAGGGGCGGGTTCGCCAACAGCTTTAAACACAGCAGACAAGTTAAATAAACCCGCCCCAACCCCATGAAAAACCCCAATTGACATGGATGCAAAATGTGAGTTTTAACTGAAATCTTGCACCAATTTTAATAAACCTGTAGGGGCGGGTTCGCCAACAGCTTTAAACGCAGCAGACAAGTTAAATAAACCCGCCCTAACCCCACGAAAAACCCCAATTGACATTGCTGCAAAATGTGAGTTTTAACTGAGATCTTGCACCATTTCCAATAAGCCTGTAGGGGCGGGTTCGCCAACAGCTTTAAACGCAGCAGACAAGTTAAATAAACCCGCCCCAACCCCACGAAAAACCCCCAATTGACATTGCTGCAAAGTGTGAGTTTTAACTGACATCTTGCACCAATTTCAATAAGGGGGTTATTTGGAGGTTATTGGTGGGGGAGGGCGGGTTTATTTAGCCTGTTTGCTACGTTTTTAATCCTTGGTGAACCCGCCCCTACAGTATTGTTGGGAATCTTTCAACCCCTGCCTCAATGCTGGTTTGACCTTAAATTGACTGCTAACCGTTCCTAAAGTCGATGCAAAGTCGATGGAAAGTCGATGAATTCTCAAATAACTCACTCACCAACTCAAATAGCGGCCTGATTAGATGAGAAATAACAGAGATTTACAAATCATTTGCGATCGCAAACATAGAGGAAAAAATACCATGCGTCAACAAAAGTCTAAGTCAAATAGCATTTTACCCTTCGGTTATCGCCTCACCAAACTACTAAGTATTTTATCTACGATTTTATCTGCGATCGTCTGTTTAATTATTTCAGTGTTCGTCGTATTGTGGGCACTGGGTTTATTTAGGAATGGTACTACAAACCTTAACTATACATCGTTTATGTTAGGTACTATTTGCATAGGATGGATACCTCTCATGAAGTTTTCAACAGATATTAAATACCTGCGACGCAATTACAACAAGCTAGTTTTAGCTCAAGTAGTAATCCTGGGTTTTAGCCTATTGTTGCTGGCAATAGGCATCACGCGGGTTTTCTATCATCTGAATCCAGAAAATAACTTTAGGGCTTATGTCAAAGAGCGAGAACAAGTCGTTTCTCTAATTCAAACAAAACAATTAAAAGTAGATAAATCAACTCAAACATCTCGTGTAAATGAGGGGGAAAAAGTCAATTTACCTGAAAAATATCAAGGGCTATCGCGCAACGGTCAAGTGAGTGCGATCGGGGAAGGAAATTCGCTGGAAGTTATTTTTATTCACAGCACTATGGGATTTGGAGATGGCGTAAGATATATTATTTATCGAGCGGACGGCGACCCAAATAAAATTTCCGTTATTCCCTACACACAACGACGACAACCTCCATTCGTAGGGGTCGAACAATTAAAAAATCAATGGTTTTCTGTAATCGTTGAGTGGTAACGAAGATCGCGAGGCTCTGCTTCGTGGAACTTAATTGACATTTTCGCATTGAGGCAAGGGTTTAAACCCCTGCCTCAATGCTGGTTTGACCTTAAATTGACTGCTAACCGTTCCTAAAGTCGATCGAAAGTCGATGAAAAGTCGATGAATTCTCAAATAACTCACTCACCAACTCAAATAGCGGCCTGATTAGATGAGAAATAACAAAGTTGAATCGCATCAAAACGAGGTAAAAACATTATGGATTCTATTTTAAATTTCCTGCTGGCATTAGCTACCGATCGAACGCTTTTTACATTAACACCTCCGCTATTTTGGTTGACAGCCGGAATTGTGTTAAGTGCGATCGATCTGTTAATCCTCAAAACTCTGCCCCGAAGATACAGATTTTACTTGCTGATGATGGGGGTTGCTGCTTTAATTTGCTCTTCTGCTTTGTGGATAGGCTCGATCGTATTTCAGTTTAATTGGGCGTATGTCATGTATGCAGCTTTTGATTGGCATATATCCTACTGGATGGTAATCTCTCTCGCCCTCAATACCTGGATTAGACCGCTTTTAATTGTGCGCAAAAAGTTTGTGATTCCCGCAGCAACCACAGCCACAACTATTTCCGAAATTTTACCTGGAGAAATTGGAATGGTGATGTATGAAGGTGCTCCTTGGAAAGCTAGAAATGAAGATTTCCAAGGAATCGCAGCCAAACAAAAAGTTTACGTTTTGCAGCGGCAAGGAAACACGTTGATTGTGATACCTGACAGATTAATTCACATTAACGGTTAACTTCTTTGATGACTCGGCGATTGAAATCGCTTCTAGACAAACAAAGTCCGCCTTCGCGGACTAAGAAATCACGATCTCATCGGCGATTGAAATCGCTTCTAGACAAACAAAGTCCGCCTTCGCGGACTAAGAAATCACTGTCAACTGTCAACTATCAACTATCAACTGTTTAGGAGATTCACTATGTATCAGTATTTTTTGATGGCAGTGTTTGCGATCGCCGGAGTATCCTTAAGCAAGAGCATCAAAGTTGTCCCTCAAGGAGACGAGGCTTTAGTAGAAGTTTTCGGGATTTACGATCGCAAAAAACTCGAACCTGGCATCACATTTCTAGTTCCCTTTGTCGAAAGAGTTGCTTATCAAGAAACTCTGCGCGAGCAAATTTTACACCTACCGCCACAACAATGCAAAACTCGCGATCGAGTTTCTGTCACAGTTGATTTTATCGTACACTGGCAAATTATTGACTTAGAAAAAGCTTGCTACAAAGTGAAGAATCTCAAGGAATCCCTGTTCAATATATTGATTCTGGCAATTGGAAATCACATCGCTCAATTAACTCTAGAGCAATTGTACGTCGATCGCCATCAAATAAATAATGCTTTAGTGGAGGATGTAGATACAATAGCCGAGCCTTGGGGAGTTAAGTTTACAAAAGTGGAATTGCGGAACTTTGCGATCGATAGTAAATTAATTAAGCCGATAACTATCGATTTGAAAGAAATCCAAAATCTGCAAGCTTAGATGTTTTCTCATCACCATTTTCTAGTTATTCTCGTTGTTCTCGTTATTCTCGTTACCAGGCTCTGCCTGGTAACGCAGATCCAGAGGCTCTGCCTCGCGGCATTCGATCGACATTCTCAGCATCAAATTTCTGACTGCAAATAGAAAGGAGACAATACCATGAGTCAACAATATTCTCAGTCAACTAACACTTTAGCTAAGCGTTTAAGATGCTTATTGTTTTTAATGTTCTTTGGAGTAATGGGCGCGATCGCCCTGCCATCTTATCTGAATAGAACATCTCAGGTTAAACACTCAGAAACAATACAGTATGTTGCTTCAATGAATCCGGATCGAGGATTTGATTCAGAGGGCGATCGAGATGCAATTAATGTTTCTGGATGTTTGGTTTTTTTAATAGTTCTGACAGCGAAAGAATTAGTACAAAATGGCGATCGAGATGAAATATAGAATCAACCAATACTTTGCGAAACGGGCGATCGAATTCTAGGGCGGATAATGACAGCCGATCGCGAACTAAAATCGGCATTTAATTCACTTTTTAAGGACTAAAGTCCTTACTACAAACATAGAAAAGACAATACCATGAGTCAACAAAAGTCTAAGTTAGCTAGCATTTTCTTAATTGTAGATAGGGGTTGCGGATGCTTATTTTTAATGTTCATTGCAGTAATGGGTGCGATCGCTATGCCAACATTTTTGAATATGGCATATAAGGCTAAGCGGTCGGAAGCAAAACAGTATCTTAGCTCAATGAACAAAGGTCAGCAAGCTTATTATGCAGAAAAAGTTGCTTTGGCTAATTCTATTGATGCTTTAGGACTTGGCATTAAAACAGAAACAAAATGGTACAAATATTCAATTCGTGCCACTAAAACAGCAGTATTTCATTATGCATTAGCCAAAGAAGGGATGCTTAAAAATCATGTCAGCGCTGTCTTTTTAGTTCCGGCAAAAGAATTATATCGAGACGCCGATCGAGATGCAATTACGACTTTAGCTATACTTTGTGAAACTAATGAAGAGCGCCCTTTAATTACATTTAAACCAGCGGATAAACCAGCGGAACCAATTTATCAAAATGGCAAGGTTATTTGCGGTAAAGGCACAACAGAAGTTACCAAATAATCTAACTATAGCCAAGTTCGAGTCCCGATCGCAAACACAGAGGAGATAATATCATGCGTCAACGAGATTATAATTCAGCTAGCTTTTTACCTACTACTGGTTCCGGATGTTTAGTGCTTTTAATGTGCATTTTGCTTACGCCAGTAATGGGTGTTTTAGTTTTTGTATTGTTTTTTGCGTGTGGTACTACAAATAAGCCTAAGCAGTCGGAAGCCAAACAGTATATTGGTTCAATGAACAGAGCTCAGCAAGCCTATTATGCAGAAAATAGTGCTTTTGGCAATTCTGTTGCTGCTTTAGGAATTGGCATTAAAACAGAAACAACCAACTACAAATATTCAATTAGAGCCACTAAAACAGCAGTATTTCATTATGCAGTAGCGAAACAACGGAGACTGAAAAATCATGTCGGCGGTGTCTTTCTAGTTCCTTATCCAAATGCTCCTAAAAATGAAATGAAAACATCAGCCATCTTGTGCGAAGCTGATTCTAGCGGTACAATTAAACCAGCGGAACCAACTGAACAAAATGGCAAACTGATTTGCGGTAAAGGCACAACAGAAGTGCCAAGATAATCGAACTATAGGCAAAATTATGACAGTCGATTACCAATATCAAATCGGCGGCAGTCTCCCGCAAGATGCGCCTACTTATGTAGTGCGACAAGCTGACTCGGAACTTTATCAAGCCCTGAAAGCTGGAGAGTTTTGTTACGTGCTCAATTCCCGACAAATGGGCAAATCCAGTTTGCTGGTGCGCACCGTCCAAAAGCTCTCGATCGATCGCATTGCTTGTGCTACGATCGACCTTTCGGATATTGGTAACCAACAAGTTTCTCTAGATAAATGGTACGGCGGCGTCGCTTACAAACTTTTGTGCAGTTTCAATCTATTTAACGCAGTCGAGTTTATGAGTTGGTGGCGGGAGAGAGAATTGATGCCGCCAGTCCAACGATTGGGAGAGTTAATTGAAGAATTATTGCTGGTCAAGATTTCTCAAAAAATTGTCATTTTTATTGATGAAATTGACAGCGTTCTCAGTTTTAAAGAATCGCTAGATGATTTTTTTGCTTTAATTAGATCTTGCTATAACAAACGCGCTTACAAGCCAGAATATCAGCGGTTAACCTTTGCTTTGCTGGGAGTCGCTACGCCATCGGATTTAATTAGCGATGCAACTCGTACACCTTTTAATATCGGTCGAGCGATCGAACTTCAGGGTTTTAAATTACACGAATGTTTGCCTTTAGTCAAGGGATTTGAGGGGAAAGTTGACAATCCTCAAGCATTTTTACAAGAGATTTTGGATTGGACGGGAGGACAGCCATTTTTGACTCAAAAGCTGTGTAAGCTGATAGTTCACTCGAAGGAAGAAGGAAGAAGGAAGAAGGAAGAGGGAAGAGGGGAGAAAGAAGAAGAATTAAAATATTTTACCGGATCGGGAGATATTTTACATGATGCAACAGATAGAAGAAGGACTGAAGTCCTCACTACGAACCAGTTGTTAATTGGGGAGATTGTGCAATCTCGGATTGTTGAGAATTGGGAGGCTGCTGATGAACCCGTGCATTTGAAAACAATTCGCGATCGACTCCTCAGAAATCAGCACCGCGCTAGTAGATTATTGGGATTATATCAAAAAATACTGGCATTCGATCCCCCCCAACCCCCCTTAAGAAGGGGGGAGCAAAACTCCCCCTTTTTAAGGGGGGAGAACATCTCAGAATCCCCTTTATTAAGGGGGGGGAAAGACTCCCCCTTATTAAGGGGGGAGAATATCTCAGAACCCCCCTTCTTAAGGGGGGCAGGGGGGATCGAATCCGAGGACACCCCCGAAGAAACTGAATTGCGACTGAGTGGATTAGTGGTAAAACGAGGCGGCAAATTAACGGTAAATAACCGAATTTACGCATCTATATTCAACCATCAATGGGTAGAAAAAGCTCTAGGTGACTTGCGTCCTTACGCTGAATCGCTAACAGCATGGCTTGCATCGAATTGTCAAGATGAATCTCGATTGTTGCACGGTCAAGCATTGCAAGATGCGCGAGAATGGGCTGCTGGTAAAAGCTTGAGCAGCCAAGATTATCAGTTTTTAGCTGCCAGCCAAGAAGCAGAATTTGCCCAATTGCGCGATCGCGATCGACAAACTCAAGCAGAAATAGAACAATTGCGCCGGGAAAATCAGTTATTAGAAGAACTATCCGCCGAGCAAAAACTTAGAAAAGCTACTCAACTTAAACTCTGGCGCGAAGAACGATTGAAAGTACGAATTTTTACGGTAAGTTCAATATTCATAATTTGCATATTAATGGCTGCTTTTTGGATCGAACCATCAATCAAGGAAAGAAACAACAAAATCCTAACTCTCAGTTTATTTTCCGAAACCCTATTTGCTGCGGGCAAAAAACCGGAAGCTTTAATCGAAAGCATTAAAGCTGTCAGAGAAATGCAGCGATCGCTCGGAGTTTCATCAGATATCCAAGTTCGGGTTTTAACTGCTCTGGAACAGGCTGTTTACAGTTTTAATAAACGCATAACTTTTCCCTGTTCAAATACTAAATTAAGCTCGATCGCCTTCAGCCCAGACAGTCAAATGCTGGTAACAGCTAGCGACGATCGCACTCTGAAAATTTGGCACAAAAACGGCAATTTAAAAGTTGTTTTGCAGGGTCACAGCCATCGAATTGTCGATGTAACTTTTAGTCCAGACAGTCAGAGGCTGATATCAGTTAGCGAGGATAATACAGTTAAACTTTGGCAAGTTGACGGCAAGTCGATCCAAACTTTTAAAGTAGATAGCGGCAAAGTGACTGGTGTTAGCTTTAGCCAAAACGATCGAATAATTGCCGCAGTAATTAATGAGGGAAATGTGACACTGCAAAACTTGAACGATCGCAAAATAGTGAGGTTGCTCCAAGATAAATGTTTTGTAACAAAAGCCAGTGGCAGCCGCGACGGAAAAATACTTGCTTCAGTTTGTTCCGATCGCACAGTTAAACTTGCTGATTTGACAAATATTTTGGCAACCTTGTCTGCGCAGCAGGCTGAGGAAGTTAGCATTTCAGGTAATTTACTTGCAAATTTTAAGGTAGAAAATGATAAAATTATGAGTACAAGTTTTAGTTTTGATGGCACAACGATCGCGATCGTAGGTACTGGTCCAAATGCGATGATTTGGAGCAAAGATGGCAAACTCCTGAGTATGTTAAAACATCCCAGTCAAGTCACAAATGTCAGCTTTAGTCCCGACGGTCAAATGCTGGTATCGGCGAGCACAGACAACACAGTCAGACTGTGGAAAATTGACGGCACATTGCTCAAAACTTTAAAGGGACACAAAAGTGCTGTGGGTCATGCAAGTTTTAGTCCAGATGGCAAGACGATCGCCAGTGCTAGTGCAGACGGTACTGTGATGTTATGGAATTTGAATGTTGATGATTTGCTGGTGCAAGGTTGTAATTTAACCCGCAATTATCTTCAGGTTAAGTCTCAAATTAACGAAAGCGATCGCCACCTTTGCGAAGGAATTATCGATCGTTAATTTGTAGGTTGGGTTGAGCGAAGCGAAACCCAACGCTCGCACTCTCAATCCATCGCGAGCGGGGACGCTCGCACTCACAACCGCTCGCACTTAAAACCGATCGCGAGCGGGGACGCTCGCACTCACAATCGCTCGCACTCTCAATCCATCGCGAGCGGGGACGCTCGCACTCACAACCGCTCGCACTTAAAACCGATCGCGAGCGGGGACGCTCGCACTCACAATCGATCGCACTTAAAACCGATCGCGAGCGGGGACGCTCGCACTCACAATCGATCGCCGGGGACCCTCGCACTCACAATCGATCGCAACCGGGGACCCTCGCACTCACAATCGATCGCAACCGGGGGCCCTCGCACTCTCAACTATTCAATTGGATCGATCGCGCTACTGCAGCCGCAGCCCGATCGCCTATCAGTTTTTCTTGGTCGTACCCCAACACCAGTTCCCAAGCATCCTGCGGGTATCTGTCAGCCAGCGGCAGCGCCACTTCATCCAGCATCCAGCGCCCGTGACGTTCGTCTTCCCGAATGTGCAATTCCCAATAACCCATCGCGGCCTGCGACAGGCCCAGACGCTGCGCCGCCGCTAGATAATTGCGGTAAGCGACGGGTCCGGCTACCTCAAAATAGGTCAGCCCGCCGTTGTAGCGCAGAAAATGGCGCTTGCGTTCCGTCAGCAGGAAGTTGTGATTGATGCCTGCCAGAACCTGCCAAGGGACTATCTCGAAATACGCTTCCGGTTCGGTACTCATGCCGAATTCTGCCAGCATTTGCGCAAAATAGGTCGAATGTTTGCGGGGCAAGCGACCGCCGCCGTATTCTTCGATTAAAACTCGCGTCAGCGTGCACTGAATTTCGTTGCCGGCACCGCCGAGGATGCGGGACAGGCGGCTGGCTTCAATTAAACCGTCAAAAGATGCGATCGCCAGCAAATGCTTGTATCCCTCTACTGTGATGCGTTCCCGCAAATAGCGATCGGCCTCTGTCAGCGACGGATCGACATCAACGGCAGCGCGATCGCGCAAAGCTTGCTTGACATCTGTTATATTTTGCAGCGCCCGCAAGTCGATTTGCGAGAGTTCCCACTGCTGCCACGGTTCCTCGATGCGATCGCGCACCGATCGCAAATAGTGCGATCGCTCGTTGTTATAGTGCCGCAAATTGTCGTACCAAAACAAGTTCAGCCTGTTGATGCGGTACAGTATCCGCTGCAAAAACAGGTGCGCGGACTCATCCTCTTTCGATTCCTGAAAGGCCGATCGCACCGCGATCGCGATCGCGCTTTCTAAATCGCTGACGACTAACGGTTCTGCTGCCACCATTTTGTCTAAATCCTCAGCATTTAACAAGTCAGCAAATTGATTTTCAATCTCTCGATAATTTGGAGTTTGAGGTTGCTTTTTTGCAAGAGTTTGCGCATCTATTTTGGGAAGGAGTTCTGCGGTGTTTTGCATGGAATCAAGTTATAATGACTTTGATATTGCTGGGTTTGCCAAAACTGCCAACCGTTGCAGGTTGCTGAAGATTCTGGCTGTCGATTTTCAAGATAGCGAATCCGCCAGTACCATACACCTTTCTATTGATAGATATTTTCTCGCACCATCTTTTGCCCGATACTTTCCGAAATTCTGGCTCAATTCTTTTTAACATTCCCGCCCCCGCAGTTAAGGCATCTAATTATCTATAAATATTTTTACATAAAACATTGAAGTGTTAAAAAAGCAGTCAACCCTTACCCGACTGTCCGAAAGCGATCGTGCTTTAATTTGTCGGTCAATAGACTATTTTTACATAATACCATTGAATTTTTAATTGCTTTACTTTTACTAATGGAGGTCGTTGTCTGTCGGGAATCACGGAAATGTTCTCTGGGTCGCCGTCCGATCGGTAAATAATATAATTCACTCCATCTCCAAAAAATCCAATATTACTGTGAGTAAAGATAACTTCTAGCGAATTTCCTTCGCCGATCGCGCTCACTTGACCGTTGCGCGATAGTTCGTGATATCTCTCAGGTAAATTGACTTTTGTTGCCCGATCTGCTTTAGCTGTTTTAGTAAATCCATCTACTTTTAATTGTTTCGATCGAATTAGAGAAACGACTTGTTCTCGCTGTGGGATATAAGCCCTAAAGTTATTCACTGGATTCATGTGGTAGAAAGACTTGCTGATTCCTAGCACCAGCAGCAACAGGCTCAAAACCAAGATCGATACTTGAACTAAAACTAGCTTGCTGTAATTGCGCAGCAGGTATTTAACATCTCTGAACAACTTGTTAATAGCGATCGCCCCTATCAAAGTGGCAGGCACGATACAAATTATTAACTCCAGGAAAGATAAAGGTCTAATAATGCTTGCAAAAACCCCAAAACAAGTATTTGCCAGAAATATGACGGTCGCAGAAATAATTAGAGTGACGGTCGCAGATAAAATACTTGGGGGTTTGGTGGGGCGATCGTTTCTGTCAGCCTTGAACTCAGGAGGCTGTAAGTTTGCCATAAACTTTCATTTTATGATTTGCACGATCGTAGGTTGTTCGCATCAATTATAACTGTAAGGTGCGCATTGCGCACCCTACATAAATTAATTTCAAATAAATTTCACAAGCTTACCGCTATATGGGATGTGAGATGCAGCAAATTTTCAAGCGCGATCGGGTTCAAATTTAGTTTCAAATCAACGCGATCGAATTTTGTTGCCCTCCTTGTAAGTTAAGCTTTAAAAAACGGATAATTTGGTGTCAAATAATATGGAACAACAATCTTGTGCGAAGCTGAGGTTCCCGGCACAATTAAGCCAGCAGAACCTAGCTATGAAATCGGATTTTAGGAATGTTGTATTAATATTTACCAATTTAATTAATAGTAATTTCTACCTTTGGTATAACGCTCGCACCAGTTCTCATAGGTAAGTTGAAGGTACAACTGTACATTAAAGCCTCAGGGACGATCGAGAGATAACTATTGCCCATTTCTCAGAATATTGCTGTGTTATAGAAATAGCTAAGCCAACAAAAATTAATTATGAATATCTATCTTTGGCTGCATTTACTATTTATTTTGTCTGGTTTTTTTGCAAATAACATATGCCTTTTGTACGACGAACAAATACTGTAACGCAGGTAAACTGAAAAAGCAGTTGTAGAACACAGCGTCAAACCTAGAAGACAATAACAATTTGCTATTCGATACTAAATTGATTTAGGTTTACCCGAGTTCTGATTTCTCTGTTTTACCTGTTCCACGAGGATTACCTGCGCCTAAACGTTGATTTGTGATGCTACAGAGAGCGCCTGAAATTTTTTGCACTTTGAAATATTTGTGCTGCTTGTAGGTCATCGGCTAGCTACCGATCGACCTAACTTTTTCTACCCGATCGTCCACTTATCTAAAAAGTCAAATGCTTAACTTATTCAGACCGATCGAAGTTCCCAATTATCACCTCAATACTGTAACTGCTTTGT
Source organism: Oscillatoriaceae cyanobacterium Prado104 (assembly GCA_025454405.1). GTDB lineage: Bacteria > Cyanobacteriota > Cyanobacteriia > Cyanobacteriales > Microcoleaceae > Microcoleus. The sequence continues at coordinate 15,237 of JALOON010000120.1, forward strand.
GGAGAGAACAAACTCCTTACAACAGGAGAGCGCTGAATACTGGTATCGTTCATTTCGGGCCTGGTCGTTTTTTTAGAGGTCATCTCGCCTGCATCATGCATAACTATCTAGCACAGCAGGATTATCAAGAGCAGAGGTGGGGAATTTGTGGAGTTAGCCTCAAGAGTCAAAGCACAATTAATAGCTTGAAACCCCAGCGATTTCTTTACACTTTAACCCAACATTCTAGCTGCACAAAAAATCGCGATTCGGCAGAAGTTATCGGCTCTATCAAAGAAATAGTTAATGGTAGAGATAAGCGCGAATATGTGCTGGCAAAGATGACAACTTCCTCCGTGCATCTCGTGACTCTAACAATTACTCAAGCAGGCTACTGTTTGGACAAAAACTTTAATCTCGACACCGCCAATGCAGAAATCGCGCAGGATTTGCTAAACCCATCCACTCCCACTACAGCAATTGGATTTATAGTAGAAGCGCTGCGGCGGCGGCGCGATCGCGCCCTCACTCCTTTCACGATCCTTTCTTGCGATAACCTGCCCAAAAACGGCGATATCCTGCGCAAAGCAGTGCTAACTTATACCGAGCAAATCAATCCTCAACTTGCCGCATACATCAGGAATTGCGCGGCATTTCCCAATACAGTTGTAGACAGGATCGTGCCTCAAGAACAAGAATCCGATCGCCACTACCCCAGCCGGCTGTTGCAAGTACGCGATCGCAGTCCGATTATTACAGAACCATTTTTGCAGTTTGTTGTCGAAGATAACTTCACCAGCGATCGACCAAAATGGGAAAATACGGGAGTAATTATGACTCCCGATATCGCACCTTTTTTATACCTAAAATCTCGATTTTTGAATGCCATACATTCCTTCATCGCCTGTTTGGCAGTCAGGGCAGGAATAGAATACATTCACGAGGCGATCGAACTCCCAGAAATCAACTCATTTATTCGGCTGCTGATGGAGGATATTGCAGCAGCAACACCCGTACCTTACTCCCTTTGTGAAGAATATATAACTCAGGTATTACCGAGGCTGAGTAACGCCAATCTTCCCGATTTGACTGAGAGAATTGCATCAGAAACAGCGAGGAAAATAGGCAAATATATATTGCCGATCCTTGAGGATGCTTATCGCCGAAAAGTTAGCATGAAGCGCCTGACACTGCCGATCGCGGCTTGGTTGCTGGCAGCCCGAGAAGCAGCGAGCGAATCCGGCAAACGCTATCATGTTAAGGATGCCGCCAGCGCAGTTTCTGCAATTCAAGAAGGCGCGACAATTAGCGGAATTTTGGGATGGGAAAATTGCGAACAGACGCGCATCATAGAGAATGAATGCGATCGAGCTTTGCAAGAGATCCAAACTTACGGACTGTTGGCTGCGCTTAAAAATTATTGCGATCTAGGAGTTTTAAATGAAACGGCTTCAGCGTAAAAACGTAGTGCTTTTCGATCATGACGGAACAGTTGTTGATAGCGAAACCATAGCCCTAAAAAGCGCGTGGCAACTGACAAATGAAGTAGCTCGCGAGTTCCCCGGCGCTCGATGCTACGATCTGGAAAACTTCGTGAAAAACTTCGCCGGAAAACCTTACAGGGAAATCCTCAAAAATATCTATGCAGGCTCACCAACAACTTTGAACGATCGCGATATTGACAGGCTAGTTGCTGAAGAAGAAAACCGAGCGATCGAGCGGCTGAGTGTAGAAGCAAAACCGACTGAAGGAACGCTTCAAATGCTGTCTTGCTTGCGCGATACCGGAGTAGAATATGCCTTAGTAAGTAACAGCAGCTTGCGGCGGCTGAATGCTTGTCTGAGCGCCGCTGGTTTAACTGAATATTTCCCAAGCGAGTTGGTATTTAGCGCTAACGATTCTCTGCCTGTAAGGCGGCCCAAACCGCTGCCCGACATCTATTTATATGCGTCGGAATGTCTGGAAGCTGATGTTTTGGATTGCATCGCAGTTGAAGATTCTCTGAGTGGAATCAAGGCTGCTGTTGCTGCTGGAATCGGGCAGATTGTCGGTTATATTGGGGGAACTCATATCAGCAATGATGAGCGAAAAAGTCGTGCGGATGCTCTAGTTTCGGCTGGCGCGCAGCGAGTTATCGATCGAATGTACGAGTTGAGCGAGCTATTGTCAATAGACCTTTTGCATCAAGTTTGATTTGAGGAATGGAAACTGCAGAACTACCAACTATAAGTAAGGTTCGTAGTAGGGACTTTAGTCCTCTGCAGAAACGGACTAAAGTCCGCACTACAAACTATAAGTAAGGTTCGTAGTGGGGACTTTAGTCCTCCGAAGAAACGGACTAAAGTCCGCACTACAAACTATAAGTAAGGTTCGTAGTCGGGACTTTAGTCCTCTGAAGAAACGGACTAAAGTCCGCACTACAAACT
>JALOON010000121.1 GCA_025454405.1 Oscillatoriaceae cyanobacterium Prado104
AGAACTCTATCAGCAGTTGGAGAAAGAAAACGATGTGGCTAACCAGTGGTGTTGGATGGCAGATTGCTATCGAAATTGGAGCAAGTACGAACAGGCACTTGATGCCGCACAACAAGATTTAGCCCTGCGTCAGAAACTCGACGATCGACCCAATATCGCCGATGCCTACTATCAATTGGGACGCATCTATCAAGATTGGGGTAAATACGAAGAGGCGATCGCCCATCACCAACAAAGCCGAGAACTCTATCAGCAGTTGGACAAGCAAAAAGATGTTGCTAACCAGTGGTACTGGATAGCAGATTGCTACAAAGAACAAGGCAAATACGAGCAAGCTATTGAATGTCAGCAACAGTGCCTAAATCTCAGACAACAGGAGGAAGATAGTTCAAGAGTTGCGCTTTCTCTCTATCAATTGGGACGGATATATCAAGATTGGGACAAATATGAAGAGGCGATAGCCCATTACAAAAAAAGCTGCGAGCTATGGCAAAAATTAGAGGAAGATAAAGTTGTTGGCGATCTCTGGTATGCCTTGTCAGATTGCTATCGAGATTGGGGCAAGTATGAACGGGCATTAGAGGCAGCACAACAACTATTATCGCTGCGACAAAAACTTCAAGATCAATCTGGTATTGCTGAAGCCTACTGGAAACTAGGACGAATCTATCAACAAAGTCGCGACCTGTGGCAAAAATTAGAGCGAGATGAAGTTGTTGGTAATCTTTGGTATTGGTTATCAGATTGCTATCGAAATTGGTGCAAGTATGAACAGGCGTTAGAGGCAGCACAACAACTCTTATCACTTCGACAAAAACTTCAAGACCAATCTGGTATTGCTAAAGCCTACTGGAAGCTAGGAGGAATCTATCAAGATTGGGGGAAATATGAGCAAGCTATCGACAATTATCAACAAAGTCGCGACCTGTGGCAAAAGTTAAAGGAAGAAAAGAAGATTGCTAACCTCTGGTATGCCTTGTCAGATTGCTATCGAGATTGGGGCAAATATGAACAGGCATTAGAGGCAGCACAACAACTATTATCGCTGCGACAAAAACTTCAAGATCAATCTGGTATTGCTGAAGCCTACTGGAAACTAGGACGAATCTATCAAAAGCCTTACCCAACAACTCAGACGCATTGCCAACAGCCAACGTCTACTCGCCCGCGAAACGGTCGATCGTACTGCCACAATCTCCCTTCTCACCCAAGCAGAAAAACACCTAGAAGAGGCAATAAAACTCAATATCGATCGCGAATATCGAGAAAACCTCGCCTATGACTACATCGCCCTCAGCCTCGTCTGCAGCGATTTCCTGCGCCACCTCCCCGCCGGCGATCCCGCCCAACCCACCCGCATCGCCCAATTCGAGAACACCTATCCGAAGGGTTTCAACCTCTTTACCGCCCTCGGGCAAACCGTCAATCTCGCTGAAGAAACCCTAGACATTGCCCGCGCCTACCTAGAAATCCCCGCCTTAGAAAACTCAGAAATCGCCGAATCCCTCACCCGCAAATCCCTGCAAACCTTCCAGGAATTCAACCGCCGCCGCCTCCAAGCCGATGCCCTCAAACTCCTCGGCGAAATCTACAAACATCGCGTCCCCCATCAACCCGATGCTGCCGCCACCGCCGCCCAATTCTTCCAGGAAAGCCGCCAAATTTATCGAGAACTTGACCTCACCGAAAGGGCGATCGAATTGGAGAATATTATCATTTGAAAATTGCTAAATTACGGGCGATCCCCCCTAACCCCCCTTAAGAAGCTATGCTTTATAAGGATCTTTCTTAACCAAAAATTTGACAAAAGTAACTACTTATGTAGTAGATATCGGGGCGATCGATTTGTAGTTTCTCAATTCCACAACCACTTTTTAACACGTAATGATAGCGCTCTATCAGCCAACGATAACTATACCATCTCACATAAGTAGTTACATCTGCAATACAGGTAATAGGTAAGTTCGTAATCAGCCACCACTCTATTCCTTGCCGTAGTTGAGCTGGTTTGATATATGGTGAATCCCAGAAATCGTAAGTAGCCTTAGTTTCTGCCCATGTACCACTAGCTTTCGGTACGCTAGATTCTGGATTATTGCTTAAATTTGAGACAATTTTCATGAATCTATTTGTTCTTCTGACATCTCCTAATTGAGTTTTTTCTAATTCTTGCCTTACCCATCGATCGATCATCAGACTTCTCCAAAAAAGATAGAGGTGGCCAGAGTACATTTTATCAATCTTGCACCATTCTCAAGCGATCGCGAGCGCCCGAATTCGAGTACAGTCCGTCGGAATTGTGTGTCCGATCGCCCGAGCATCTGGTACGATCGCCCCAAGAACTCTCAGTCAGTTTTCACCGGAACTTCTGACATCTCGCCTGTTTCTTCAACATCACCCTATCTGTGAAGTTTTGTCAACTTTATGTTAAGAAAGATCCTTATAAAGCATAGCTTAAAAAGGGGGGAGCAAGACTATCCCAGCATCTCTAAAAAGAGGGTTAGGGGGGGATCTAAATTTAATTAAAACACGATCGTCCAACCTTCGCGCTGTGCTTGTTTTTGAGTGTACGAAACGCCGTCAACTTTCAAACCTTGTTTGTTCAGCAGCGTAATCAAGCCGCCTTTTTTGCTGAGTTGTACGTTTGGCGGTAAAGTAACTATTACGGCAGCACCAGCCGCAACAGTACCTGACAGCATATATTTATTTTTTAACTTATCTGCGATCGCCCATCCAGTTAGCTCGATCGCCTCGGGTGAAGTATTCAGCAGCGTTACAGTTTCTTTCCCAGCATCTGCACCGACGGGATTTACTAATGCCGCCACAATTCTCACAACATAGTCAGGTTTAATCGGAGGTTGGCTGCCAATGGGTTCGGGTAAAGTATGAATGGGTGTTCCCAAATCGTCTTCAGAATGCCAAGTTTGCGATTGAAACTTCAGGAAAATAGCAATCCAGCGGTTGTCCAATGGAAAATGTATTAGCATTCCGCCGTCTTGCCAAACTCCGTTATCCTTGGCAAATCTGCCGGCATTCCCCTGATTCATGTGGATGTCGTGAATGCCGTTACCGGGCAAAAAACCGAAGATTTTGTCCTTGATTGTTTCCGGGCCCCATCTCTCGCCGAAAGCGTAAATATGCGCTAATTCATCCGACATTGCCCGCTGGACGTATTTGTCAATTTTCTCGTTTAAGTCATTATCCGCACCGGGTACTTCAAAGGGTAAAGGTATCATTTTAGTTCGATCGAACAAATTGCCGCGAATAAAATCCAGCGCCAAACCACCGGGATTTCTCTCCAATTCTTTGAAGCCTAAAGGCAAATCTGTCAAATCTGTCAAAATGGGATGAGAGAAGTTTTCATCGACTAAATACTCTAATTCCGAGGGTTCTAGCTGCGATTTGACGTTGATAGCAATTCGGTAGTCTGTATCTTCCGAAACTAAGTGAACTTGGTAATGAGCGTTAGATGTTATTGCCAAGCGCCGCCCCACGGGACGACCTTTTAAAACACCGTAATTTTTTAAAGGCATAAGTTTCTCCTCGGTACTTGAGAATTTATAGAATAAGCTATAAGAGCGATCGACGTAGCAGGTTAAGTCACCCCTTCACCCCGTGCCCCCAGGCAGAGCCTCTAGATCTGGGTTCCCAAGCACAGCCTGGGAACCCGTTACACCAGTTAATCCACCTGTTACAACCTGTTTACCAACCAGTTATAACCTGTTAATCAACCAGTTACACCAGTTACGAAGCAGTTATTAGTTGCGCGCTGCGCACTCTACTAACGATAGGTAGCGATGCTAAATTAACTGCTCGCCTTTTCGTAGCGTTTGTTAATTTCCGCCCAATTAACAACATTCCACCACGCTTTTAAGTAGTCACCGCGCAAGTTTTGATATTTGAGATAATAAGCGTGTTCCCAAACATCATTGCCCATAATTGGGTAATTCCCATCCATCAAAGGAGTATCTTGATTTGGAGTAGTTGTTACTTCAAGTTTCCCAGCTTTATTGCGCACCAACCACACCCAACCGCTGCCAAAACGCTTGGTGCCGGCATCGTTGAATTTTGCTTTAAAATCGTCAACACTGCCGAAATTTTGCTTGATTGCTGCTGCAATTGCCCCGGTGGGTTCGCCACCGCCTTTGGGACTCATGATTTCCCAAAACATACTGTGATTTACGTGTCCGCCGCCGTTATTGCGCACGGTGGTGCGAATATCTTCGGGAATTTTGCTCAAATCCCGCAGCATATTTTCTGCACTCATGCTTTTAAGTTGCGGGTATTTGTTGACAGCATCGTTGAGATTTTTAACGTAGGCGGCGTGGTGTTTGTCGTGGTGAAATTGCATTGTCCGCGCGTCGATGTGCGGCTCTAAAGCATTGTATTCGTAGAGCAGCGGCGGTAGTGTAAAAGGCCCCGGAGTTTGAGCTATTGTTGTGGCTTCGGTAGTTGGACTTGCTTGGGCTGCATTATTGCCCGACGCTTGGGAAGCACCTGCGGTAATCGCCCCGACGCTGGCGCTGAGCAAATACAAGAAATCTCGGCGTTTGAGAGTCATAATCAGTACCTAAGTTAATTCTTCACTGTTTTATCTCAGATTAAAGCAAAAAGCGCTATTATTCTGCGGGGAATCGCCCGAAAGGGTGAGACGGATGGGTGATGTTTTTAAAGGAGCGCAAGCATACGCTAATGAGGTGCGTGTAAATACTATTCACGTGCTCCGGCTCGAAAACCCGGTTTTCACAGAGTAACCGGGTTTTTTTATGAGAAATTACAAGAAGGAAGAAGGAAGAAGGAAGAAGGAAAGTTGTCAACTCTCAACTCTCAACTCTCAACTATTAATCGATCTATTAATCGATCGCGAGCGGGGACGCTCGCACTATCAACTATTATTTTTGAGATAAACGCTGGACTGCTGCGCCTCCAAAAAGTCGATCGGCCTCTTTGAGAATCTGGGGAATTCTAGCAGCGTGGGGACTGTGAGCGAGACAGCGGCGCAAATCGAATTCATCGACGAGATCTGACTTATTTCCGGGAAACCAATGTCCGGCATTTCCTAATAAATTGTAGCGCATTTTGCAATAGTCTATCGTCTCGTAAGCTTGCGCTAAATTCCACAGCCACAAAATCGTATGAATGTTAATCTCGCCGGGTGTATTTTCTATCTTTGGCAAGCCGACGTGCCAAGTTTTAAACCAATTTTTTCCTAATTTATCGATCGCAGCTTTTTCCAATCTTGCTAATATCGGCGGTAAAATTTCATCAGCTTTATCTAACAATTCTACAGCCTTGAGATGTTCGTTAAAATCTTCAGATTTCGACGCTCCCAAACTCAAGGTATGTACGGACGATCGCGACAAACAAAACAAATCGTTAAACACCATCGGACTCAAAGGATAGCACAAATCTACCAACTTTTGCGGGGGGTTGTAAAGTTGCCCGCCTTTGTCGGAAGGGCTGATAATAAAAACGCCCATATCGTGACGTTTAGCGGCTTCTATTGCGGGCCAATTAATTTGATTGATGTAATACCAATGCAAGTTGAGGTAATCAAATCGATCGGTCTCAATTGTTTTAATAATTACATCTGTCGGCGCGTGTGTTGAAAATCCAACAAATCTAACTTTACCTTCGGCTTGCAATTGGCGCGCGACATCCATGCAGCCGCCGGGGCGCACGGAATACTCTAACAATTCCCAAGTATTAATGCCGTGCAGCGACAGCAAATCGACATATTCCAGTTGCAAGTATGCTAGCGACTTCTCAAATTCATTGCGAAATTCCCGAGGATTTTGTTGGGGAGCAACTTTAGTTTGAACTATCAATTGTTCGCGGGGAAACTTCGGTAAAACAAATCCCAACTGCATCTCCGAACTCCCGTAGCCGCGAGCAGTTTCTATGTGGTTGATGCCGCATTCTACAGAATAGCGAATTGTCGCTTCTAGATTTTGTTGGTTGTCGGGTGGAATCTCATTTGCTGCTACATCTTGCCATTTGTATTGATATCTCATGCCACCGCAGGAAAAAACGGGCATGGATAACTTTGTGCGGCCGAATCTGCGATATTGCATCATTGAAAAAGAGAGGTGAAATGATTGGCGGGAAACAGCGAAAAACACATCGAATTGTAGGTTCGATCGCGCTGCATCCCGATCTAAATATAGCGCAGATTCCGAGATATATTTAGCGCGAGTCCCATCTGAATTAATCGCAAATCCCGCATTCTGGCAGGGGTTTAAACCCCTGCCTCATAGCTGAAGTCCTCTGAAGAGGACTAAGGAGTTTGTGATGCCGAATCCGGGTTTGGGACAGGCTTTATTTTAATCGGCAAACCTAGGGACACGGCAGTGCCGTGTCCCTACAATCGAAGGCGATTAACCAGAATTTGGTATTAGTTATTTTTGAGAACTATCGCACCAACCAATCTCGATTAAACAATACCTTATTACTATAAATTCGTGCAATCTACCCTTGATATTCTCCCTCTCTTCTTCGCGATCTTCGCGTCTTCGCGGTTCAATAAAAACTACTTATTAAAGCTGATTTATATTAGTCCTCTTCAGAGCATCCCACGGGCGCGGAACACCCATTATGAATCACAGAAACCCTTTCTCCCCCTCCCCCCTCTTCCCCTCTCCCCCTCCCCCCCTCGGTTTTCTGAGGAGGACTTTCGCTATGAGCCAGGGGTTTAAACCCCTGGCGGACTAGCTAACTGGCGGACTGCGAGTTGTGCTATTTAAAAACCTTGCTGTCAACTACTTAGAAATCTCTCGCACCACAGGCTTACCATCCTCGATCGCGCCCACCAAAACCAAATCCGTACAATTGACAAACAAGCCATTTTCTAACACGCCGGGAATGTTATTTAAGGTTTTTTCCAATTCTCCCGGATTGTCCAGATTGTCGAACTTCACATCAAGTACCATGTTACCTTGATCGGTAATTACCGGACCAGCTTTTTTCACGCCCATGCGCAATTCCGGCTTGCCCCCCAACTTTTCGATCGCCCGCGTAACGGGAGTAATTGCCATCGGCAAAACTTCTACAGGAACCTTAAAAGTCGAACCCAATTTATCGACTACTTTGGAACTATCAACTACTACAATAAACTGAGCAGCCAGATAATCGACAACTTTTTCGCGAGTGTGCGCTGCGCCGCCGCCTTTAATTAAGTTGAGCTGCGGATCGACTTCATCAGCACCGTCGATCGCAATATCAATGCTGTCAATTTCATCGAGAGTTGTCAGCGGCACTCCGTACTGTTTCGCCAACACTTCCGATTGAAAAGAAGTCGGCACTCCCTTAATATCTTTCAGCGCGCCAGATTTCAGACGATCGCCCAATGCCTGAATAGTATAAGCTGTTGTTGACCCCGTACCCAATCCGACAATTGTACCGGATTTCACGCGATCGGCAGCGGCAAAGCCGACTAACTGTTTCATCAATTTTACGGGGTCTTGTTCTGCGGTCATGATTGAATACTCCTCAATAGTTTTAGGATTATACCATAAAACGATTTGAGATTTTAGATTGATAATTAGTAATGGGTAATTGGCAAGGAGTTTTGAGTTTTAAACTTTGAGTTTTGAGTTAAAGACAGTTCTTAATTCAAAACTCAAAACTTAAAACTTAGAACTCCCGAAAACTCTCAACTCTCAACTATGAAAATTGCCTTTCTCGATACCTACACCTGGGATTACACAATTGAAACCCCTTACCGCCAACCTTTAGGTGGCACTCAATCAGCTATTTGTTATTTAGCTGAAGCTTTAGCTGCTTTGGGAAATGAGGTATTTTTGCTCAACAATACTTCCGTATCGGGGATGTCGCGCGGCGTTAATTGCAAGCGACGTACGGCAGATGCAGAGAATTTAAAATTGATGCGATCGCTCGATGTTTTAATCTTAGTCAATATAGCTGGCAAAGTCGGTCAAATCAAACCGCATTTGGGCGAACAAACTAAGTTGATTCTGTGGATTCACAACGAACCGGGCTTTGTATTTCTCGAAAATTTTAACAATCCTGATGAAATAAATGCTTGCGATGCTTTAGTTTTTGTCAGCGACTGGCAGCGCTCTCAATTTTGCAGCCGTTTTGGCATAGACTTAAATCGCTGTCATGTTTTAAGAAATGCGATCGCTCCCTGTTTTGCTAATCTTTTCTCCGATAATGTTTCTATCCTGGCCCAGAAATCCCGACCGCCAATTCTCGCTTACACCAGCACTCCTTTTCGGGGATTGGATATTTTATTGAAGGTTTTTCCCGCAATCCGCCAAGCTGTCCCCGGAACTAAATTGAAGGTATTTTCTAGCATGAAAGTACACCAAATCGACGGCAATGCTGACGAAATTTTCTTCGGCGAACTTTACCGCCAGTGTCAGGAAACTGAAGGCGTTGAATACATCGGTTCCGTACCGCAGCCGGAACTTGTCCGCCAACTGCGATCGGTGGCTGTTTTCGCTTATCCTAATACTTATTCGGAAACATCCTCGATCGCCGTCATGGAAGCAATGGCAAGCGGTTGCCGGATTGTTACGAGTGAATTGGCGGCTTTGCCGGAAACAACTGCGGGATTTGCGCGTCTGGTTTCAATGTCGGGGGGAGAATCTTTGGCATCGATAAGTAATTGGCAGCGCGCCGATAAACCTGAATGGCACAGCTATATCGGGCGGTTTTTAGAAACGGCAGTAGGAGTTTTAAAAGAGTGCGAGGTTGCGGGCAGTGAAACTGCTGAAACTCATCTCAGGCAGCAGGTAAAATATATCAATCGCGAGTGTACTTGGCCGGCGCGAGCCAGAGAATGGGTAGAATGGTTGAATAGTCTGAGCGTAAAAACTGTAAGAGTGGCAGAGCAAATGAAAACAGAGTCTTTAGTAGATTTAGAAGCAGCTCGATCGCATTTTGTCAAGGGAAATCGGCTGAAAGATGCAGGTCGGTTTGAGGAGGCGATCGAGAATTACAATAAAGCTCTGGAATTCAATCGGGAAGAGGCAGAAGTTTATAAGAAATTGGCGGAAATTGATGTTTTGCAAGGGGAATTTGCACGGGCGATCGACCGCTGCTATCTCGCTTTGAAATATCAACCAACTTTTGCTCCTGCTTATTTGACGATCGGCAATGCCCTGCACGGTCAAAATGATTTAGAAAAGGCAATTAAAGCTTATTCGCAAGCTTTAAAAATTCAACCAGATCTTGCCGAAGCCAGCGCCAATTTAGGCAGCATGTATTACAAATTAGGGCAGTTGGACAGCGCTGCAAACTGCTATCAAAAAGCTCTTGATATCAATCCAAATTTGTGCTCTGTACGGTTGATGCTCGGCAGCGTTTGGCAGCAGCAAGGCAAGTTAGATGGCGCGATCGCTTGCTATCAAAAAGTGCTGGAAATGCAGCCGGAAGATGCAGCTACTGCACAGAAATTAACTAACTTGCTCAAAACAAAATACCCGCAAACCGCAGCAGGTGAATTTATTAAATTAGAAACAGAATCCGAGACACCGCAACCAGTATCGGTCAACAAAGATGAAGGCTACGGCTTGCAGCCTTCCAGCATCAATTTGCTGCCAGTAAAAACCGCTGAAAACCTCAATACTACCTTCACAACCCCCGAGGAAATTTCCGAACCCGTTGCGCCGCTGAATTTACCAGAAACCGAAAAGATTGCCAACTTTCAAGAAGTAGAACAGTATAAAATTCTCGCAGAAAACTGTTTAGTTAAAGGTAAGATTAAAGAGGCGATCGCGGCCTGCCAGCAAGCGTTAAAAATCCGACCCGATTACATTCACGCTTACGTAACATTGGGCAACGCGCTGCAAGCAGAAGGCAAAATCGCAGCAGCAATTCGATCGTACTCTCAAGCCTTAGAATTCCAGCCAAATTTTGCCGAAGTGCGGGCAAATATCGGCAGCATGTATTTTAAAATGGGGCATTTATCAGAAGCGATCGCGCATTACCAGCAAGCAATTTCCCTCAGTCCGAATTTAGCAGGAGCTCACTGGAACTTAGGAAAAGTATATCATAAAGCCGGCAATACCGAAGCAGCGATCGTCTGTTTCAAACGCACCTCCGAACTCAACCCGCAGCTAGTCGGTGCAGATTTTCACTTCAATTTAGGCAATCGGTTGCTATCTCAAGGCAAGCGCGACGAAGCCGTAGAAAGTTACGAAAAAGCAATTGCGATTAAACCCGATTGGGCAGAAGCCTATGCTAACATCGGCAGCGCGCGATCGCAGCAGGGAAATATCGATGCAGCCATTACTTACTATCAAAAAGCCCTCGATTTAAAACCAGAATTGGCTGTTTTAAACTTCAATCTCGGCAACTCATTTTTACAGCTATACAACTACGAAGCAGGCATCAACCACTACCGGAAAGCTCTAGAATTCAATCCCGAATGGCCCGAAGTTCACGCCAATATGGGCAACGCACTTTCAATGTTAGGACAGTTAGAAGAAGCCGACATCAGCTACCAGCAAGCCCTGAAATTTAAACCGGATTGGGCAGAAGTTTACTGCCGGATGGGACACATTAAAAAACAAGACAAACCCCTAGAAGCGATCGAACATTTTCAAAGGGCGATCGAACTCAATCCCAAATACAGTGAAGCCCACCAACAATTGTGCGACTTGCTGAGTCATTCCACCAACCTTGCCGGAGCTCGCAATGTTGCCGATAATTACTGCACGAATTGCGGCGATGTCGCGCCAGTCATGTCAGCTACAGCCTACGTTTTTTCCTACCTGCAATCCGGTGTCAGCAGGGAGGCACTTCAGAAACTCGAAGAAATCGAAGCACTCTGTTACGAAAAATGCGAAACCTTTAGCGTTATCGAACTCAAACTGCTTTACGAAATCTTCCTGTTTGCCGTTTCCCACCTGCGAGACAACATTGAAAAAAATGCCAATTTCTACCGAACGATTGCTAAAGAATACTACAAAAAAGCCGTCCCGCAGCGGCCGCGTACCGACAGAATCAAACCCAACAAATTCCAAATCCAGCAAAAACCTTTAAGAATCGGCTTCCTCTCAAAACACTTCCGCCGCCACTCCGTAGGCTGGTGCAGCGAAGCCTTAATTCGCGAATTAAGCCGCATCACTCCCCACGTTCATTTATACGTCACCGGCAAACTCAACCGCGATGAAGTTACCGAAAGATTTGAACAAATGGCAGGCAAGTTTTACTGGCCGAAAAAATATCCGAATGGGTTTGCCGATGGGGGAGAAATTTACGCCGAAGTAGTGCAAGACGATTTGGATGTTTTAATCGATTTAGACTCGATGACAGTGCCGACAAATGTCGAAGTCATGTATCCTTATCCCGCAGGAATTTGCGTTACTTGGCTGGGCTTCGACTCGCCTTACATTTCGCCAGATCACTATTTTCTCTGCGACGAACACACTCACCCTCATGGCGTGGAAAAACATTACTTAGAACAGTTAGTTCGATTGCCCGGTTGTTCCGTAGCAATTGGTGAATTGCAAACCATTCCGGTGAATCGCGAAGCAATTAGAAATGCCCTCGGGATTGGCTTGGAACAAATGGCTTACCTGTGCGTCGCCCCCGGCAGAAAAACTAATCCTGAAATGGTGCAGGCGCAAGTGAGAATTCTCAAACAAGTACCCGACAGCGTGTTAATCCGTAAAGGGCAAGGAGATCCGGAAGTTATTCACTCTACTTACCGTCAAGAGTGCGAAATTCATGGTGTAGATTTCGATCGAATTAGGTTTATCGGGCAAACTCGCACGGAGGAAGAACACCGGGCTATTTATTATGTAGCTGACGTGCTGTTAGATTCCTATCCTTACAATGGAGGAACTCACAATTTAGAGGCTTTGTGGGCTAATTTGCCAGTGATCACTCGATCGGGCGATCAATATCTTTCAAGAATGGGTTACGCATTTCTCAAAAGTGCAAATCTCGATGTCGGTGCGGCTTGGAGTTGGGAAGAATACACGGAATGGGGAGTTAAATTCGGGCGCGATGCTAATTTGAGAAATGCGGTGAAACAGCATTTGATAAAATCGAAACAGCCGGAACATCTCGCGCCTTTGTGGAATCCACAAAAGTTGGCACGGGAGATGTATGAGGTGTTTCAAAAATTATTAGCCAGTTGACATATCTGTAGGTTGGGTTTCATTCTTCAACCCAACCTACCGATCGCTTTGTGTTAAAATTTGTAACAAAATCTGGATCGATGCATAAAAACTGGGCGAATCGCCTGATATATCAGTAGCTGATTCATAGTTGCGATCGCACTTCCCAGATGCCGGTGAAGGGCGATCGCTTTTTTATGAGATGCTGCAATTACCTGCAACTCATAGCAAAAGATCGCACTGCTGGAGTGAAAAGTTCGATCGCCCCTACCAGCATCTGCGATTTGACGCACGCACAGCAGGGCATGTTGTAGGGTTAAACCCTGCAGCCTAGAGAAATTTTAAGTAGCTGTTAAGACTTGTGAAATTGTGTTATGCTTTATATGGTAACTCTTTTACAAAATTTGTTGTTTCAGTGGCTGTTCGCGCGATGACCTCTTCACCAACCATAGCTCCCGATCGGTCGAGTCAAGTTACCCGCAAGCCTTATCCCAATTACCGGGTGATTGTTCTCAACGACGATTTCAACACATTTCAGCACGTAGCTGAATGTTTGGTAAAATACATTCCCGGAATGACGAGCGATCGGGCTTGGAAGCTCACCAACCAAGTTCACCACGAAGGGCAAGCTACCGTTTGGGTAGGCCCGCAAGAGCAAGCAGAACTTTATCACATGCAATTGAGCCGCGCCGGGCTGACAATGGCTCCGCTAGAGTCTACTTAGATGGATTTTAATAGAACGCAGTATTGTTAGGGACATAGCAGTGCTCATTGGTGTCAACTTAAGCCTGAAACCCTTGATAAATTTCGCTTTTACCTGAGTCTAGATCCCCCTAAATCCCCCTTAAGAAGGGGGACTTTGAGAAAA
>JALOON010000122.1 GCA_025454405.1 Oscillatoriaceae cyanobacterium Prado104
GTTTGCTGAATAAAACTCTCAGCCCCCGAGAGCAAGGGTTTTGAGCCTTTTGCGATCGATTTAGTGCGGGACGATCGCATAGAGATGGTCAAAACCGGAACACTGTTTCCTTTGTGTGGTGTGTCTAATTCCCGACTCGAAACGGAGAAAAACTATGCCCAATGCCCAATGCCCAATGCCCAATGCCCAATGCCCTATTCCCCCCTCACCAAAAGACTTATTCAGCAAGCCCTAACTAAATATTAACCAAAGTACGAGATGGCCGATTTTCCCGCGCCGCGCCAGCGAGTACCAAACAAAGCGTGGCAATTGCTTTTTGCCATTCTTGCTTGATGTTGAGGGGGCGAACATCCTCAAATATAGCGACTAAACGGGGGATCGATCGTTCTAATTTCTGTCTGGGAATCGATTTGTGCAATTCAACTAAACGAGTCAAACTTTCTTGATTTTTCAATAAACCGACTACCCATTTAGTAGTATGATCCGGACTGTCGGGGACGTTGGCAATTCCCAATTCAGTTTCCAGCCAATTGTAAAAAGGCGGGAGATTTTGAGCTAAAACAGCGCCAGCAGCAGGCAAACTTTCTCGCAGTAAATCGGTATCGAGACTTCCTAAAAGTCGATCGAGATCCGGCGAATCCAGCAACTCAGTCAACGGGAGTGAAAGCAAAGCTTCTGAAGCGTCAGGAGATAAATTTAAAAACTGAGAAAATGTTTGCAGCATGAGAAAGTATCTGGTAAATATGACACTTTCACTATGTCAAAAACGGGAATGAATGAATATGAGCTAGCTCATAGTAGCAATTTTTATCAAGCTAGCAATTCATCAACGGCAACACAGAAGCCTTGCAAAACTATTTGAGTGCTAACAGTTTGACCTGACGTGAAAATAAGTTTTTGATTTTGTGTCACTACAATAATCCATTTATTTTCGGGAAACAACAGCCAGACTTCCTCACCACCTGACTCTAAATACTCTTGAGATTTAGCAATTACATCTTCAGCAAAGTCTGTAGGCGAGACAATTTCAGCACTTAACGGGAAACTCTGAGGTAAAACAGCAAGTTCGCCAAACTGAGCCAACTTTTCAGCAGTAAGATAAGCAACATCAGGCTTGCGTCCTTGCCGATTGGTTCGACAAGGTGGTTCTGTGTAAACTTCTCCTCCTCTACCGCTAGAGTCTTTGTAATTTCGCCAGCAAGTAGTTAATTTTGATTGAACTAAACTGTGTTTGAGCGTCATGCCATTTTTTTCTACTAACTCCCCATTTACCCATTCTTTATCATCTGGTGGATTGTGCATCCATTCTTCTAGGGAAATGCGGGGAGATTCGCTGGTTTTAATCTCGGTTGATTCAACGATCGAACTTACCATCTCAGTTCTCCTGTCTGGATATTATATAGTGATTTATAATCTCAAACAGATTATAAATACATGATACAGTTCTTTCGATTCGATCGCGCCGCTCGAAGCAATCCGATAATGCCTACTGCTGCGTATTTTAAGCTAGCAACTCATCAACAGCAATACTCAAACCAGGCAAAATAATTTGAGTGCTAACAACTTCACCGCTACTCAATAACAATCTTTGCTGTTGAGTAACAACAACAATCCACTGACTTTCAGGAAGTAGCAACCAGATTTCTTGACAGCCCGATCGCAAGTATTCATTAGTTTTAGCAAATACTTCTTCGGCTTTATCGGTAGGAGAAATAATTTCAGCAACCAGCGGGAAACATTGAGGAAGTATGGTAAAATCATTAAATTGAGCTACTAATTTCGGTGTCAAATAAGAAACATCAGGACAGCGACCTCTTCCTACTGTACGGCAACCTGTTTCCGTGTAAACTTCTCCACCTTGCCCGCTGGAAATCGCGTAATTTCCCCAATAACGAGATAGCCTAGCTTGAATCCGACCAGTTTTTGCTGTCATGCCGTTTTTTGCCAGTAATTCTCCATCTACCCATTCCGTGCTGTCAGGCGGGTTTTCCATCCATTCTTCTAAGGAAATGGTGGAAGATTTAATAATTTCTTGAATTTCGCTTGATTCGATAAGTGAACTTACCATGCGAGTCCATCCTCTTCATATGTCTGCTATTTTACAATTTGAGCGATTCGCTTCATAATTTTAAGTACATTGTACAATTCATTTCCTCGATTGCGGAGGTCGAAGGAATCCGATAATGCCTACTGCTGTGAATTTTGATAAGTCATTTTAGCAAACTGAAAATTCCCGCCGTTGCTCATCATTCTAATTGTGTAAATTTTGTGGCAACTTTTAAACAAATTCTCCTTGCGCAACCATCACAACTTTGCCACCAACTAAAACTTCTATTTTTCCCCCGTTTTTTTGAGACTTCAACAGCAGCAGGGAAGGTCGATCGATTTCATAACCCTGTTCGACTTTCACATCAACTGAGTTTTGCCCAAAATATGAATGCTCTGCTAAATACCCGGCCAAACAGCCGTTAGCACTCCCCGTTGCCGGATCTTCGGGAATTCCCAATAAAGGGCAAAATACTCGCACGCTTAGATCGTTAATTTCGCTGTAAGTTTCCGGGCTAAATATCAAAATCTCTTTCGCTTCTCTGGGATTAACTAACTCGAAGTATTTCTCTAAATTGACGCGAGATTTCTTAAGCGAAGCGATAGTTTTCAGCGGGACAATGATAAACGGTACTCCCGTTGAAACTTCTTGAATTGGGAAGCGGGAATCAATCTCATCTAATTCTAGATCCAGCGCGCTTGCCACAGGTTCCGCTGCTAAAGTTTGACCGAAAGTTGGCGAGTTTTGCCGCATCCACAAAACATCGGGCGATTCGTTGCGGTAATTAAAAGTAACCGGAATTTGACCGACTGCAAGATTGAGAATGATTCGATCGACCTTTTCCCGCACGATTTCTTTCTGCAAAACAAACGCCGTGCCTAAAGTCGGATGTCCGGCAAACGGCAGCTCTTTTTTTGGGGTAAATATCCGCAGGTTGTAGCCTCCGTTTTGCATGACGGGCGAACCAATAAATGTAGTTTCAGAATAATTGATTTCTCTGGCTATTTGCAGCATTTCGCTGTCAGATAAATCAGCAACTCCGGCACCGCACAATACAGCTAGTTGATTGCCAGCATATTTTGATTCAGCAAATACATCTACTATATAAAAATTCATAGTTTGCTCCTCAAAGTTCGCAGTAAAGATTTGATTTGAGTAACTGGTGTCACTGGTTCACTGGTTTCACTGGTTCCCAGGCTGTGCCTGGGAACCCATGTCGCGAGGCTCTGCCTCGCGAACTTCTGAAAACGCGAGGCAGAGCCTCGCAGATCTGCATTACCAGGCACAGCCTGGTAACGAGTAACGAGTAAAGAACGAGTAAAGACGCGAGGCAGAGCCTCGCAGATCTGCATTACTAGGCACAGCCTGGTAACGAGTAACAACGAGTAACAGACTGGTAACGAGTCAAGAATTTTTCAAGCGGAATTACTACTTCAAACAGCGAATTGCCTCCAACATTCCCCTAGCTTTATTGAGAGTTTCTTCGTATTCCATTTCCGGCACCGAATCTGCCACCAAACCGGCACCGGCTTGCACGGAAACCGAATGTTTGTTATCACCCAAATCGCGCACGATCATAGTCCGAATCGCGATCGCGCTATTCAATTGTCCTTCAAAATCATAATACCCGTAAACGCCAGAATAAACTCCCCGCCGACAACCTTCCAATTCATGCACGATTTCCATCGCCCGAATTTTCGGCGCACCGCTAACAGTACCCGCCGGAAAACCTGCTTTTAACAAATCCCAAGCAGTTTTATTCTCAGCTAATTCTCCGATAACATTGCTGACGATGTGCATCACGTGAGAATAACGCTCGATCGCCATTAATTCATCAACTTTTACTGTCCCGCTGCGGCAAACTCTACCTAAATCGTTTCTGCCCAAATCCACTAACATTACGTGTTCCGCAATTTCCTTCGGATCTTGCAGCAATTCCGCAGCTAAAGCCTCATCTTCTTGATGGGTTTTGCCCCGGCGGCGCGTACCCGCGATCGGTCTTAAAGTTGCAATTTTTTTCCCATCGGGCGTATTTTCTGCCTTCACCATAATCTCGGGACTCGAACCGATAATCTGCCAATCTCCGAAATTAAAATATGCCATGTAGGGCGAAGGATTGATCGATCGCAACGAGCGGTAAAGCGCAAACGGATCGCCGCTGTATTGGGCCTCCAATCGCTGGGAGATTACTACTTGAAAAATATCGCCGGCTTTGATATAATCCTTAGCCTTCAATACATTAGCGCAATACTTTTCGCGAGTTGTATTGCTAGTGTAAGTTAACTCAGAATTGATGGCAGCGGAGCTAACAGCTCGACCGTCGATCGGAGGCGTCCATTCGATCAAAGTAGATTGCTGCGAAAGTGGCGATTTCAGCTTGTTTACTAACAGAGAAACGCGATCGCACGCTTGCTGGTAAGCCTCCGCTAAATCCACCCCAACCTCGCGCAAATCCGCATAGGCGATCGCCCAAATTTTCCGCTTCACCTGGTCGAAAATCAGCAGGTTGTCAACCTGCATCCACAAGCCATCGGGCAAATCGTTTTCCCCTGCCGCATATACCGGAACTCGCGGTTCGATCCACTTAATTAACTCGTAACCCCAAAATCCAAACAACCCGCCAATTCCCGGCGGTAACTGTGGCAATTTTACCGGTTGATAGGGCTGCAAACACTCAGTTAAAGCTGCAAACGGATCGCCGGCAAATACTTTTTGGGAACCGTCGCGGTAAACTTGAACGGTACGATCGCCCTTAGCCTGCAAAATCCACAGCGGATCGCACCCCAACAAACTGTAGCGCCCGACATTTTCCCCGCCTTCCACTGATTCCAGCAGAAAACTGTAGGGTTGACCCGCACACACCCGATACCAAGCTGAAACAGGCGTATCCAAATCTGCAAGCCATTCTTGATATACCGGTACAAAATTGCCTTGTTTCGCCAGTTCGGAAAATTGTGAAAAATCGGGAAATATCATATAACAGTTGACAGTTGGTAAGGAATTTTGAGTTTTGAATTTTGAGTTTTGAGTTAAAGACAGTTCTACAGTATTTTTTAATAAACAAAAGACGGAAAATAACAACCCTGCGGCTGGCGGTACTCGCCAACTGACATCACGGACATTGGCTTGATGGCGCGCAGCCCTTGGTGCAAGCACCAGCGAAACAAACTTGCGTAACGCAGCGGCAGGTGAAAAGAAACTACTTCTTCGCAACCCAACGCCGTCGCTCCCAAGAGCAAAGCCTGCATATCGGCTTCTGTTTCCGCTAGGCTGTGGCTAAGAGCAGATATCGCACAAGTATAGGCCGCAATTCTGCCATCTTTGCAAGCAACGAAAGGAGAATCAGCGTTTAGCGCCCATTCAATGTCGGCAGTTCGATCGCACCCGTACAATTTTTCGCACAAAGCAGCGCATTCGCCAACATCTTCACTTGCCATCGGCCGCACCTCAAACCCAGATTCCGGCTGGCCGCGAAACTTCCCCTCAAGCAACACAAAAGGTTCTTTCACCTCAAAACCCAGAGAAGTGTATAAAGACAGCGAAGCCATGTTAAAAGATTCTTGAACTAAGCGAATGCCGTTTGCCTCTTTTCCCCGTTCCAGCAAAGCTTGCATCATCGCCCGTCCCGCACCGCAGCCTTGAAAAGTTCGATCGACGCTGACGGGTCCGATCCCGCGAATCGGGTTGCGTTCGTCCATAAACCCGCAGCCGACCACTGCGCCTTCGCTTTCCGCTACGAGCTCAAAAAACAGCGGACTTTCAATCAAAAAGCCAATAATCTCAGTTGAAAACTCCAGTGTCGGAAAATCTGTAGGGAATTGGTGGCGATCGGAAATATCCTGAAAAGCTTCATAATTAATGCGACTGCAAGCTGCTATATCGGCAGCAGTGGCCCGCCTTAGCGCAACATTCATGTTGTGTTCGATCGATTTTTACTAAATCTTACGCTCGATCGGGTGTCTGGTTTCGATCGGAGCGGGTTCGCTAGCTCTTGTGTTTCCACGGCAGAGCCCAGCGAACCTGCCCCTAAACTTCCAAACCGAACCGTGCAGGAAACCAGAGAAATCTCCTCAAATTCCTGTCTGGCAGCCATCTTGCCTGCCCCTGACAGAGTTTTTGGGAAATACCCGCGCACCTGCACGGCTGTGCTTGGCATTCCGATCCTTAAGGATCGAAAGTCTTCTTACCGCTGAACTTCACCTTAATCGGATCGGGATTGCTGCCAATATTGCGGTCAATCTTGCCGTTGAAAGGACGACCGGCGTTCACCTTCTCAGGGAACACGCCATCCTTGGGATGCAGGTACTCCGTGGAACCGTCTGGAAAAACGCGGTAGATTTTGTAATTCGAGATTTTAAATTTCGCCCGCAGTTGCTGGCCGCCCAAAGCGATACACTGCTCCTTGCGGGGCAGGTACAGCAGGTTGTCGCCTTCCTGCATGATTGCAGCGCCGCCGCTAGGCATTTCAAACACTTGCTGTTTGGGGCTAGTCCAAGTGATGGCGTATTTTTCTTCAACTAGCGCCTTGGTCAGCAAGCCGCCGGTGCTGCCACCGAAAATAGGGGGTTGTCCAGTGAGTTCTTCTGCCATAGGTATATCCGGAAGATTTTTCAGGCATCCTATCATCGAGGCGCGACGCTACTGTTAAAATCGTAAGGAAAGTTAACAGTTTGTGGGCTGCGGATATTTTCTAATAATTGAATCCGGACAACTTGGTAACGCGCGATCGGTTAATTTATGCAGCATTTAAAAGATTTAGATCGCGGTGCGAGGTCGGGGCGGTAAATGAAGTAAACTAGAGACAAATATTTCAGACAGTTTTAACTAATGCCAGCATCCGATTCCGATCTGTGTGACAGAGCACCTTGTCGGCAGGCAATTAAACAATTACTTCTCCACAGCTTAAGTCGAGAACCAATTAGGATCGTAACCGCGAGGAATTTGGCTTAAAGCCGTCCAAGTTTCTTGGTTAACAATCCCGTCTGCTTTGATGCCAAAGCTTTTTTGAAAAGCGCGAACTGCTGCTTCTGTCAAAGTATAAAAATCGCCGTCAATTTTACCTTTATATTGTTTGGTAATTGTCAGGATTTCTTGGACTGTAGAGACTTCGGCTCCCGAACTGCCGAGTTTTAAGATAGGCATATTAACAGGAGCTTCTGTATAAAGTGCCTGCCAAGTGAGGGGTCCGACTATGCCGTCTGGCGTCAAAAATACCCGATATTGAAACAGTTTCACGGAGAATTCAACAGCTTTATCAAAAATCCCTTTTGCGGGCTGGCGGTAAACTTGTAATTTAGTCAGCAGTTTTTCTAGTTCTAATACTGCTTCACCTTGAGAACCTAATTGCAATTGCGGTTGCTGGGCAAGATTTTTGGTAGATTTCATATTGGTTGTAAGTTTTGCGTTCGATCGTCTTGAACTATTGGGGATATACTTGCAGGGAAAATCTAGTTCCGGAAGAAACGATTTGAGATTTGAGATTTTGGATGGGAACTTACGCAGGGGCAGAAACCGGGTTTTTGCCGATAATCCTGCATTGCAGCGTGCAGGTGCGGTAAAAAACCCGGTTTCTTTGGTTGGTATGGTAAAACATCCTATCTTTGCGGGCGTACAGCGCGCGCTGCACTATCCGTGGGTGCGCACTGCGCAGCTTACGCTTAAACAACCCAGCAAACAATTTAAACGATCGGAATAGTAAAATGAAATTCGCTCCCCTTATCTTTGCCTGCTGAATCCGCCCAGATTTTCCCTCCCCAGCCGGCCACAATCTGCTTGCAAATTGCCAGTCCCAAACCCGTACCGCCGGCACTCCGCCGCAGAGCTCCTTCTTCTTGATAAAATCGATCGAACACTACTTTTAAACTGTTCGGTTCTATTCCCCTACCCGTATCCGCTACCAAAACTTCAACCATGCCGCAACCGTTACAGCAAGCTCGCACAGTTACGGTTCCCTGAGAATTGGTAAATTTGCAAGCATTGTCCAACAGTTTGGACAGCACTTCTACCAACCACTCGCCGTCAGCTTTTACTAAAGGCAATTGGGCGGAAACTTCGGTGATAATTTCTGGCAAAGTGCGATCGAAACTTCGGGCTTTCACGCTGCTGAGAGCTAAGTCTACGCATTCTTGCAGCGTCAGCGACTCTAAATTCCATGCTACTTGACCGCTCTCTAAATAGGAAAGTGTCAGAAAATCCTGGACTAATTTTCGCATTCGCTCGGCATCTCCCAGGGCAGTTTCTAACATGATTTGTCGGATTTCTGCTGGCATATCCGGTTCGGAACTCAAGCTTTCCAAACACACTTGAATTGTCGAAAGAGGGGTACGCAATTCGTGACCTGTGATGGCAATGAGGTTGCTGCGAGTGCGATCGAGCGCTTCTAACTGTTGGTTGAGTTCTTCTAAATGAGCGTAGGTTTCTGCTTGAATTAAAGCCGCTCCGAGTTGCGTGGCAATTGCTTCAACTAAAGCCAGTTCGTCTTCTTCCCAAGGCAAAGTCGATCGGGATTGATGCAGTTCCACCATGCCTAAGATCCGCCCCTGATACAGCACGGGAACCATCAACCAAGACACGATTTGCCATCTTTGGACGATCGCCCGCAGCTCTTCATTACTGCTCGTCAGCGGGTGTTCTGCCGTGTCTAAAATGTAGACAGACTGTTGCCTCTCCACTGCATAGTTAAATACCGGATTTTCCTGCAAATACCAAGTTTCGCCGAGCAAAGAACTGACACCGGCACGCAAAAATTCGCGATCTATATTTACCTGGGCATCTGTAGTTTTGCAGCGATAAATCAAACAGCGGCAAGCTGACAGAGCGCTACCTAATTCTTGCACGGCAATTTCAATAATTTCGTGGGGATTTAACGACTGCCGCATCGCCGTTGTAATTAAGTTTACCAGACGTTCTTTGCGTTCTTGAGCTGCGATCGAAGCGTAAGCTTTCAGCAGTTTGTGCTGACCTGCTTGCAAGTAAGTTACCAACCGTTCGGCAAACACATCGCTCAATTTCGGAATGGGGACTTTAGATTCTTGTGTTCCCTTTTTATCTGGCAGAGCAGTTTTAGAATTAACGGATTTTCTCTTAGTTTTTGGTACTTTGACTAAATTGTAAGTTGCGCGCGCTCGATCGACTTTTTCTGTTAATTCCGGGCGGTATTTAACAATTCTCTCCAGCAGCAATGCGGCTGCTTTGCTGCTCACCTCTCGGTCAAAAGTCCAAATTCCTTCAAATCTGCGAGCTTGATCCATCCCCCGCAGTCCCCGATTTTCCTCCTGTGGTGGCTGCAAGATTTTTTCGTGACAAATCAGGCAAGTTGAGTAGTGTTCTCCCAACACCACTAAGTGCCACTCTTGACTCAGCCCGTCGCTGGGATCGAAGGCGATGTTTTCGTGGCATTCCGAAGAGTTTTTGAAGTCTGTTTCCGGTGCGGCCAACACGTATACCTGAGATGACCGCTCGGCAATTCGTCGGTAGCGGTGAGCTTCTTGGCGGTAGAAGCGCTCTCGCTGAAAACTAGCAATCACTAAGGGTTCGCCGTCCGAACCCGCCAAAACCAGGTCTTCCATCGCGTGGGATAGCGCTGTCATGGAAGATTTGAAGTAAATTTGCGCCCGCAGTTGGGGCAAAGCTTGCAGTAGTTCTGCCAGTAGCGAAATAGGAGCGATCATCTAGCTTTTAACGTGCTTTTTTGCTGATGACAAAACAAGGGCGATCGACAGGAGCTCGATCTCGATCCCTTTGTATTATTGTAAAACTTCGCTCTGTTTCTCGCGAGATATAAATTTTTGTTAATTTTTATGTTCCAACAAATTTAATTGAGGGTTTCTCAAATTTCGCGCGGTATTCACCAGCCAAATCTCAAATCCCAAATCCCCAATCTCAAATCTCAAATCTCAAATCCAAAATCTCAAATCTCAAATCCCAATAATTGACCGCCAGCTACTAGCTAACGGTCAATTATCGATTGCAAATTCGATCGACCTCAAGCATAAAGGCCAAAGCAGGAAATGATTCATTCTGCAGCTTCGTCGTTGTTGCTGCCACCGGGAGATAAATTGTAGAGAGCATCTAACTGTTCGCGAGCGTCTTGCACGCTCAGAGAACGCATGACTAACAGCGGTTCGCTGACAGCATTGCCGTATTCATCCAATAGTTCTGGATGCGGCACTCCTTGAAATCGAGAATTAGAGGCACCGTAGCGGTCGAAGTCTCTAAATCCCCTGGGGCGCTGGGACTCCATGCCCACGGTTATCAAACTGCGAATCAAATTACCGACCGCCAGAAAGGCTAGAACGGTGAAAGCTAAAATATAAAGCAGGTGCAACATAGTTGTCTTCTCCAGGCTAAACAGCCACACAGCAAATTACAAAAGTGTTTCAGAAAGCAATAGCTTATTAAGCGGAAAAATTTTGGTTCTTGTCAAGTCGGTTGCTGAAATTTCCTCAAACGAGAATTTGACAGCGGGTTGAACTTGAAATCGCCTCACTATTTTTCGAGTTTTGCTGACTTTTCTTTGCGAAATCGCGCCGATACTTGCCAGCATTCAGTCAGCAGTTTGTGCCACGGCACCAGCGCCGCAGTTTCAATCCCAATTAAGCCTCCGGTTGCTTGAAATAAAGCTCGGGCTGCGCCTAATTCTTGCTGGGCCTGTTTGACTCGCGCTAGCAAATCAGATTGCTCTTCGGGGCTCAAAAAGGCGATTTCCTCAGTTTCCAAGAGAGCGCAAGAGCGCTCGAACCAGTAGGCAAAATCCTCTAACAGCGGTTCTAGTAAGGATTTTAGCAATTCGGGTTCTGGCGAGTTGGGATCGGGCATGGATCGAAATTTAGGTTATTTATCTATTCTAATCTTAGACGCTCTTTACAATTTGTAACATAATTTGAAGAATTTTTCAAGTGATGTGACGAAGCAGAGGGGGAGGGGAGAGGGGGAGAGGAGGGGAGGGGGAGAAGTTATCGCTATCTCCTGTTAGAGGGTAACTGAGTGGATTTAGCATCACCTGCCGGATGTATATTCGGGTAGTGCGATCGACTCGATCGAGCAAAAACTCGGCGGTTGTCCCCTGGATTTAGCTAAAATACAAATAGTTGAAGTCAACTAAAATTAAGTCCACCTCATTAAAATTCCGCTCCAAATGACCCAAAAACTTACGAAAACGGCATTTTTCCTTCTTCCTTCTTCCTTCTTCCTTCTTCCTTCTTCCTTCTTCCTTCTTCCTTCTATTTATTAGCAACCGATGTCTAGTTCAGAATCTATTTCCCCACCGCAACAGCCCGCTAAAATTGAATTGCCCCGCACGAGCGAGTCGGAGCAATTAAAGAAAATTCGCCACACAGCATCTCACGTGATGGCGATGGCAGTGCAGAAGTTATTTCCCAAGGCCCAAGTGACGATCGGACCTTGGATTGAGAACGGTTTTTATTACGATTTTGACAGCCCCGAATCTTTTACCGAAAAGGATCTCAAGGCAATTAAAAAAGAAATGATCAAAATCGTCAACCGCAAATTGCCTGTAATTCGCGAAGAAGTCAGCCGCGAAGAAGCGGAACGCAGAATTAAGGAAATTAACGAACCCTACAAATTAGAAATTTTAGCTGGTTTGACCGAACCGATTACGCTGTACCATTTGGGTAACGAATGGTGGGATTTGTGCGCGGGACCGCACTTAGAAAATACTAGCGAATTGAATGCCAGGGCGATCGAACTTGAAAGCGTCGCGGGTGCATATTGGCGCGGCGATGAAACCAAAGCTCAATTGCAGCGAATTTACGGCACTGCTTGGGAAACTCCCGAACAATTGGAAGAATACAAGCGCCGCAAAGAAGAAGCATTGAAGCGCGATCACCGCAAACTCGGCAAAGAATTGGGTTTATTTATTTTTGCCGATCCGGTAGGTCCGGGCTTGCCTTTGTGGACGCC
>JALOON010000123.1 GCA_025454405.1 Oscillatoriaceae cyanobacterium Prado104
TTTGAGAAAAGTCTTGTTCCCCCCTTCTTAAGGTAGGGGGGATCTGGCCTTAATCGCCAAACAGTAGTCTCTGAAGGGATTTGACCTTAAGTTGACACCAATGGGTAGTGCCGTGTCCCTACAAATATCGCTAGAACCCCCTAAATCTCCCTTATGTCGGGGGAATTTAAACACTTCTGATCTCCCCTTATTAAGGGTGGCTAGAACTGCATCGAGAGCAAATATTTATGAAAATTTTACCTGCATTAATATCGAAATTAATGTCAATTAAATAAGTGTTTTTACGCAGAAGGAGAGAACAGATAGCTATCCCTAGCGAAAAGTGGGTTTTTGCAATAACCCTATTGAAATTTTTAAAACTTACCTGGGAAGATCGTAACATACAAATTTGCATAAAATAAAGAGGCAACTTAAAAACATGAAAAAAATATTAGTAATTGAAGACGACAATAGCATCCGAGAAACTTTATTGGAAATTTTGGAAGCGCGCGGTTTTGAAGCTGTCGGCGCTCGCAACGGACAACTAGGCATCCAGTTAGCTGTTGCCCAAGTTCCCGATGTAATTTTGTCCGATGTGATGATGCCAGAACTCAACGGTTTTGAAGTTTTTGCCGCAGTTCGATCGCACCCAACAACAGCCCGCATTCCATTTATCTTTATGACTGGTTCCGAAATGGAACAAGCCCTGGAACTCAAAGCGGACGGCTATCTCCCCAAACCTTGCAGTGTAAAAGAAATGGTAGGAGCGATCGCGCTTCTACTAGAAAAATCGGCAGCTACCAACGGCAAATCCGCCAAAATCCAGGCAAATTCTGCCAAACAGCCTCAAAACTTGCGCGAGTTACATCAAACAGCTCGTTTTGAGCTGCCATCGCTTTGTTAAATGCAAACTATTCACGCCAAACGATACCAATCCTAAATCCGGGTTAAAAACCCTTTGATTATTGAAGGTAGGAGAGGTGTAGCACGAGAAATTAGCAGCTAATCTTTAAGGGTGTAGCAAAGCCGGATTGAGAAGCACGTAAAGGAAAGTATGTTATGCAATTTGAGATTTGAGATTTGAGATTTGAGATTGCGCGATCGAAAATCTCCAATCGATCGCCCTACAATCGACCGACAATCCGCTCGCGCGCGCCAGTATTCAGCTCGGAAGTGTTGAATTTTCAGAAGATCGAATTGCTTCGCAGCAAGTGCGGCTTAGACTGGGTATGTTGAATTTGTTAAAAAATTATGAACGTACAGTCAAAAGGTCGCCTAGTTTGGAATCACTCTACTCACCTTCCCGGTTTAATACCGATTTTAGAGCGCCTCACCCTCAAAACAGGCATTCAAACCGTTACCCCAGGCGTCATTAGCAAAGTTAAAGGTCACATTCCCCACATGACATTAAGAGTGTCAGTACCCATCCGCGGGGGATTTAAACTCATTGCCAGACAGGGCAAAACCGTACAAGAAGTCTTTATACTAACTACTCTCACTCAAAGGGACTTGGAAGAAACGATCGCCCAAACCCTTGCCAAGTAAGGAGGGGAAGAGAGGGAGAGGGAGAAATTGGCGACCAATCCAGGTTTCAAAAGCACCTAGAAACTCTAAATAATCCCCCGCCCTCAAATTATCGAATTAAAGCCATCCGCTGAAGAAGGTGTTTGAGACAGAGTTTTTTTGATAATCATTCTACTAGACTGGCGCTCTAGGAGCGATCGTTGGAGAATTAATTGAGAGTTAAAATTTGGGAATTGAAACGAGCGGTTTCCATCTCAAATCCGGGGCTTCCCGTCTCCCACTCTCCCCTCTCTTTGTGCGGAAAAGATGACTGTACTTATTGACAAAAAATACTGTTAGGCTGAATACTAAAGGGGAATTAAAGATCGCCCCAATCTGCTTTGCGGGCGATCGACGACCTGCGGTGTGAGGTAAAAATGTCAAGAATTTTGTGGAAAGGACTGTCCATCAGTCCGGCCCTGCTGGCAGCAAGTTTAGTTGTGAGTTCTGCAGCCCTTGCAGCAGAAGGGGCTATTCCCTACGGGATAGCTTCGCTTAACGAACTTGCTGCAACAACTCAAGCTAATGAATTACAATTAGCAGGCTCTGCAACAGAGGTTGCTGAGTCTGAAATCGCAACGGTGTCCGCCGAGTCAGTTGCACCTGCTACCAAAACAACGGTTGGGACTATTGAGATTGAGAATGAATTAGGGGCGATCGAGCCTGCATCCCCGGTTGCCGAACAGTCACAAGCACCGGAAAATGCGATCGCAGCAGCAGATTTAGGCGCAACACAGCCCGCCGCCGCACCCACCGAGACTGTTGCGAATTTAGAGGCGAATTCCAGTGCAACGCAGCCCGCAGCGGAAAACATCAGTGCAGAAATACCAGCCCCACAACAACCCGAACAAATTGCCCAATCTCCTGTTCCAACAGCCCAACCTCAAATACAGCCGGATGCTTTAGAACAAATCAACCAATACAGCGCCGAAAGCAATGGCAGTGATGGCGAAGCCGGTCAAGTAACCTCTGTTTCGCAACTTTCGGACGTTCGGCCCACAGACTGGGCGTTCCAAGCTTTGCAATCCCTGGTAGAACGCTACGGGTGCATCGCCGGCTACCCAGACGGCACTTTCCGCGGCAACCGGGCGATGACTCGCTACGAATTCGCCGCCGGTTTGAATGCTTGCTTGGATAAAGTGACCGAGCTGATTAGTGGCGGTAGGGGGAATTTCGCAACAAAAGAAGATTTGGCCGCCCTGCAAAGATTGCAAGAAGAATTTGCAGCGGAATTGGCAACTTTGCGCGGCCGCGTCGATGCTTTGGAATCTCGCACTGCTGAATTAGAAGCCAATCAATTTTCGACTACTACTAAACTTAACGGTGAAGTAATATTTGCTTTGACTGGCGTCGGTGGCGGAGATGATGCTGAGGGTAATGAGGCCGATCGCGCGACGGCTTTTGGTAGCAGAGTGCGCCTTAATTTTGATACGAGTTTTTCTGGTAAAGACTTGCTCAGAACTCGACTGCAAGTTTTGAATTTGGGTTCGTTTTCGACTAATAATACTAAAACTGCTGAAGGCGAATTGCGGTTTAATGCCGGACCTTTCGGCGAGGCTAGCAATACTGTAGGTTTGGATGCGTTGCTTTACCAATTCCCCCTAGGAAACAGGACGACTGTAATTCTCGAAGCTAACGCCGGTGCTGCTGATGATTTCACCAATACTGTCAATCCTTACTTTGATGGAGATGGCGGCAGCGGTGCTCTTTCTAACTTCGGTACTCGCAACCCGATTTACTATTTGACAGGCGGTTCGGGTCTAGCTTTGCGGCATCAGTTTGGAGAGAAACTAGAACTGAGTTTGGGATATTTGGCCGGCAGCGCCGCCAACCCGACGCAGGGTAACGGTTTGTTCAACGGTTCCTACGGTGCTTTGGCTCAGTTGACTTTTACACCTAGCGAAAGTTTTGCTGTAGGTTTAACTTACGTTAATTCCTACAATTTTGTCACCGGTACGGGCAGCAATGCTTCTAATTTCCCGGTGCGTCTCGGTTCTTTCGGACTCGATACTGAAGATAATTTGCCTGTTTCTAGCAACTCCTACGGCTTGCAGGCTTCGTTGAAATTGAACCGGAGACTTGCTCTCGGAGGTTGGGTTGGTTATACGAACCAGCGCATTTTATCCAATTTGGTTACTCCTACGGGTTCGGTGCAGCGAGGCGACCAAAAAATCTGGAACTGGGCGGTTACTTTGGCTTTTCCCGATTTGTTGAAGGAGGGAGATGTGGCGGGGATTCTGGTAGGTATGGAGCCGCGGGTGACGAGTTCTACCAATCGGACTTTGCCGGAAGATAAGGATACTTCGCTGCACATTGAAGGTTTCTATCAGTTTAAGTTGAGTGACAATATTTCGGTCACTCCCGGTCTGATTTGGCTGAGTGCTCCCGACCACAATAATGATAATTCCGATTTGGTGATTGGGGTGGTCAGAACTACCTTTACTTTCTAGGATTTGAGATTTGGGATTTGAGATTTGGGAGTGGCGGTTTTCTTCTCAAATCTCAAACAGCTAATCTCACGTGGGTTGAAAAACTCTTGCCGCTTTGCACGAGCGATTGACTGACATTTCCGATCGCCACCAGCGAACAATACAAATTAAGATTGTAAACGGGCATTTCTTGCCAGCATTCCCGACAAAACCAGTACACTTGATTCCGGCGAACGTGACGCAGCATTTGATTGGAGCAGCAGGGGCAGGGTTTCATAAAAAAGTCTCTTGTCGAACTTGGATGTATTTCAGTCTTGTAGCAAAATGCTGCAAGCTGGATTGATTTACCAATGACAACACTCTAAAAATGAAAGATAAAGATTTTGTAAAGTTTTTCCTGCTGTTAATAAATTGATTTGAACTGAAATATTTCGTTACATCATGCAAAATGTAAAGAACTTGTGCGAGTTTAAAACGTAGGAAACTGCAGTTTTAAATATTTCTTTACAATATGCAGGGATCGAATAACTCGTGCGAGTTGCAAACATTAGGAGTTTGCTGTTTAACTAATTAGATATCGATCCCCCCTAGCCCCCCTTAAGAAGGGGGGAACCGGAGATATTTAAAGTCCTCCCCCCTAGCCCCCCTTAAGAAGGAGGGAACCGGAATTGCTCTTAAAGTCCCCCTTCTTAAGGGGGATTTAGGGGGCTCTAGACTCGGGTAAAAATGAGTTTTCATCCGATCGCCCCGAATCATATCAAATCCGGTAGCATCGGAATTATAAAGTGCTCCCGTACTCGCTCGCCGCACCACCCGCGCGAGCGAGTACGGGAGCACTCGTTTATCGAAATATATAATTCTGATGCAACCGGAAACGATATCATTCCCAATCTCAAATCTCAAATCTCAAATCTTCTATTCCCAACCTAAAATCCGAGCAATCTGAACTGAAAGCAAAGCTGGATCGAAGGGATTCACAATTACTGCTGCTACATTATATTGTTGGAAGTAAGTTTGTTGTAAATCCATCCATTTCGGTTTCAGAGTTAGCATTACCACAGGAATATCTTTGGTCGCGGGTTCGCTTCGGAGTTCCTTCAAAAATAGAAATAGATCTATTTTACTAATGGAAAAATCCAAAATAATGCTATCCGGTCGATCGAGCATTGCTTGTCGCAAACCTTCTAAAGTTGAATTGGCAACTTTGACGTTCCAACCTCCCAAGTCTGTCAAACAAGCTTGCACGATCTCCTGCATATTTGGTTCTTTGTAAATCAATAACATTGTTTTAGTGGTCATAGCAACCACTTGTAAAGCGTTCATTGGTTTCGGTGTTTAAAATCAACGATCGAGTTACCATATTTAGTGCGAGCGGACATTCTCTGAGGAATCGATCGCATTTTCTGTTGAGAGTTCGATCCAGTGTTGGGGTGGCTGATTTTTTAGCTTCTTGGCCAATTGAATTTCTACACCATCCGGCTGGATTTGAACCCAACAGGTTTCAGGTTCCACGGGGTGGGGTAGCGGAATGAGACTTTCAAATCCGCTGGGACGGAAATAACCTTCTACGACACTCGCTGCCGTCTGTTGACCTTTAATTAGTAAAGTTTCTGGAGTGATTTGGAGATCCAGCTTGACAAGATGAATGTCGGAAATCTTAATTTTTAGGATCAGTGTTGCCTTTGTTTCGTAGGTCTTAATTGTGGAGATCGGCGAGTCTTCTGTATTGCCGATCCAAAGTATCGATCGCGGTCGGCGATCGAGCCAATTTAAAAATGAACCTTCCAGATACTCCCTCAAATCGTGCGATGGTTGAAAAGTTTTCATTGGCTTCCTCCCATATCAAATGTTTTAGTTCGATAATTAGGAGGCTAAATAGTAACGGTAAGGAATTGGTAAAGATTCAGCTATTGTTACAAAACTTTACAAAAACTCTTGACTTAAATTTCTTCCACCCAGCCTAAAATATCTGCGACTTCTTCTGTTAGGGTGGTAGGCTGGATGGGTTTGGAAATCACTCCAGCAACGCCCATCTCGGCAAATTTAGCCCGATCGCTGGGCAATACTTTTGCTGTTAGCAGGATCACCGGAATCGATCGAGTTTTTGGATCTGATTGGAGGCGATCGTGTACGTCAATCCCGTTCATTCCGGGCATCGAGACATCTAGTAAAATGGCTGAGGGTTTTTCTGTTTTCAAGATTTGCAAGCATTCCTCTCCCGAGCCTGCAACTAGCGTTTCCCATCCACCTAAATCTTCCAAGCACGCCTGTACGAGTTCCCGAAGGTGTTCTTCATCGTCAACAACTAGAATTTGTTTGTCAGTCATTTGATTTTAGATTTTAGATTGAGATTTGTAGGTTGGGTTGAACGAAGTGAAACCCAACATTAACTATAAATTGGTGTTGGATCTTGTCAGGCTAACTGTCCAGTCCTGTTCTCTAAAAGCAAAGATTCGAGCATCATAGTCAACGCTAGTCGGCTGAAATGCTCGGACAGGCTTACCTTTGTGTTTTGCGGTTTTGCGGTTACTACAAACACGAGCGATCGCCCGAATTGCCAAGTTAGCAGACAACTTAAACTGCTCCCTTACCTGCTCATAAACCAAGCCTTGGATGCGAGGTTTATTTGTCAGTTTAGGATCGACAGTTTGATTGATGTAGGTGCAAGCATCGGCCAAAGCCTCAAGTGTTGCATCCAGTTTAAGGGCAACTTCAGGAGATACTTCAATCTTGCAGGCTACTGTCAATAATTGTTCCATGCTGCCAATTATATCACATGTGATAGAAATACCTCAAAGCGACTCCAGTCGCAAATCGCTTACCTCCCCATGTCTCAAGCCAGGGGCTTCCGCTGGTTTTTTGGTGACACATCGGGTTCCATGAAACATGGGGTTTCGTGAAGCATGGGGCTTTGCGAAACATGGGGCTTTGCGAAACATTGGGCGAGAGTGAAACATTGGGCGAGAGTGAAACATTGGGCGAGAGTGAAACATTGGGCGAGAGTGAAACATTGGGCGAGAGTGAAATGTTGGGCGAGAGTGAAATGTTGGGCGAGAGTGAAATGTTGGGCGAGAGTGAAATGTTGGGCGAGAGTGAAATGTTGGGTTTCATTCTTCAACCCAACCTACGTATCTGAAGGGGGTAAAGGCAAAGTAAAACAAAATTTGCTGCCTTCACCTAAAACACTTTCAGCCCAGATTTTGCCGCCGTGTCTTTCAATAATACTCTGACAGATGGCCAATCCCAAACCGGTGCCTCCTTTTTCGCGAGAATCCGAGGCATCAACTTGTTGAAATCGCCCAAAAATCAGTTCTAATTTATCAGCAGGAATGCCTCGCCCCCGATCGCGAACTTGGAACTTCACGCAGTCTGTTTGAGTTTCGGCACTCAGGTGAATTTCAGCACCAGCCGGTGAGAATTTAATAGCATTACTAACTAAATTTGTCAAGGTTTGGACGATCGCATCTGCTGCGACACAGACTTCTGCATCGGTAGGAGTAATAATTAATGAGATTTGCTGTTGGGTGGCGATCGCCTGAATGCCATCTACTGCTTGCTGCATTAAATCCGCTGCTTTGCAAACAGTTTTGTCTAGAAACACTCGCCCGGACTCCAGCCGTTCCAAATCTAAAATATCATTCACCAGGTTCACCAAACGATTGGTATCGAGCAAAGCAATTTCGATCATGCGTCGGGACTTTTCGGGCTTTTTATCGTAAATCCCTGTTTTTAACAGTCCCAGTGACATTTGAATTGCTGTCAAAGGCGTGCGCAATTCGTGGCTGACAATGCCGATGAATTCATCTTTAATTTGTTCGATTTTTTTGCGTTGGGTGATATCTTCCCCGATGCTGATACTGCCAATAATTCTTCCTCGGGCATCTTGCAGCGTTGTATTGTTCCAAGCAATGAATCTTTCCTCACCGGATTTGGTCAAGATGGTATTGCGATAATAGGCGCGATCGCTGCGATGCAAAACTAGCTCTGAATCCGTTTCAGTTGATGCTTGACGATCGCGAGGTAAGAAGTTTTCCAGCCAATTTTTGCCTAAAACTTCTGCGTTAGAGTATCCCGTGAGAGCGACAAAAAAGGGATTGACATAATTGACATTTCCCGATGTATCGAGTCCGACAACTATCAATTGTACGTTGTCCAAGAGCGATCGCCAGCGTCTCTCGGCTTCTCGAATTGTGGCTGCTGCTTGCTTGCGTTCTTGCAATTCGTTTTGCAGTTGGTTGTAGAGTTCGGCTTGCTGAATGGCGATCGCTAATTGATTGGCAATCTGTTCGACTAATTCGATTTCCCACGATCGCCAGTGGCGAGGTGCGGCATTTTGATAGATGGCTAACAAACCCCAAAGATTTTCTCCTGAAAATATCGGGACGATCGTGTACGATCGAGCTTGAAACTGTTCCAACAGTTCGATATGACAAGGCTGAAGTCCAGCAGTATAAATATCTGAAATAACAAAAGTTTCGTTATTTTGGAAGCGACCCCCTTGAGTTTCTTGCAAGTAGGTGTCTTCCCAGATTTTGCAAATACCTGGTTCTACCAGTTTTACCCAACCCGGATCGACTGACTCGACTACAAAATCGCCGTTCCAATCGGGATTGAAACGATAAATAGCAGCGCGATCGACTTGCAATGTTTGCTTTACTTCGGTGACAGCAGTATTCAGAATCGCATTCAGATCTAAAGATTGGCGGATCGATTGAGTAACGATCCAGAGCAACTTTTCCTGTCGGGATTTTTGCAGCAATTCTGCTTCCGCTTGCTTGCGATCGCTGATATCAAACAAGGTCGATCGGCTCATTAAAAAATTACCACCTGCATCTTTGAGGGCAGTAGCATTCAGATTTACCCAACGGATCGAACCATCTTTATTCAACATCTGAAATTCTATATTATCGACCCTGCCCTGTTGTTTGAAATGCGGAAAATTTTCGCGAAATATTGTTTTGCTATCAGGTACTAGCAAATCCAAAAAATTCATCTTGTGCAGGAGTTCATCGCGGGTATAGCCCAACCAATGCAGTTCAGTATCGTTAATCCGAATTATTCTCCCCTCGGCGTCTAGGGAGTGATAGCCGCAGGGAGCATTATTGTAGAGGTCTTCTACTTCGCGGATGTATTGCTGCAAGACTAATTCGGCTTGTTTGCGCTGGGTGATATCGTTGTTAATTTCGAGGGTTTTAATCGGCTGACCCGCAGCATCTTTTTGCAAAACCCAACGGCTAGATACGGCAATAGATCGCTCGTCCTTGGTACAGTGAACTAATTCTCCTTCCCAATAACCGTTTGCTAACAGTTGTGCTTTAATTTCCGGCAAGGGCTGAGGAAATTCAGTTTTTAACAAACTGTGACATTCTTTTCCCAAGGCCTCGTCTTTTGTCCAGCCATACATAAACTCTGCTCCCCGATTCCAAAATGCGATCGCCGAGTTTAAATCCCAGGTAATAATACTATCGTGGGCAAGATCTAGCAGTTGCGCCTGTTCTTTTAGCAATTGATATGCCTGTTCTTTTTCTAGTAAAGTAACTAACAGGCGATCGTTGACTGCGGTGAGTTCAAATGTTCTTTCTGCTACCCGTTGTTCTAGTTCCGCATTGAGTTGTTGGAGGGCAATTTCTGCTTGTTTGCGATCGGTAATATCTTCAGTGAAAAGAATGATGCCACCTACATCGCTATTGCTGCGATACCAGGGGTGAATTTCCCACCGCAACCATTGCTGCGACCCATCTGATAGCACAAACATATCTTCGTCGCATTTTTCAATAAAACCCGCCAAACCGCGCTTGTGGACTTGCTTCCAATTATCTGGAATATTCGGAAAAACTTCGTAATGCGATCGCCCAATAATCGATTCTACAGAATTGAGCCGATATTCATCAACCCATCGCTGGCTTGCCGCCAGATAGCGCATTTCGCGATCGAACATTACGATACTAGCGGGAGCATATTTGATGAACAATTGCAGTTTTTCTTGAGTTTCCTGCAAAGCTAATTGTGCTAGTTTGCGATCGGTAATATTTTCAGAGAATAGCAGGATGCCGCCAATATCGCCATTGCTGCGATACCAAGGATGAACTTCCCAGCGGAACCATTGTTCCAAGCCATTCGATAGCACAAATTTATATTCATCGCATTTTTCAATAAAACCAGCCAAACCGCGTTGGTGACTTTGCTTCAACCCCTCGTCCAAATCGGGAAAAATTTCGTAGTGAGATCGGCCAATAATCGATTCTCGATCGTCAATCTGCAATTCATCAACCCATCGCTGGCTTGCCGC
The DNA here is from genome assembly GCA_025454405.1 of Oscillatoriaceae cyanobacterium Prado104. Lineage (GTDB taxonomy): Bacteria > Cyanobacteriota > Cyanobacteriia > Cyanobacteriales > Microcoleaceae > Microcoleus. The sequence goes on from JALOON010000123.1 coordinate 10,261, forward strand.
CAGGTAGTGCATTTCGCGATCGAACATTACAATACTAGCGGGAGCATATTTGATGAACAATTGCAGTTTTTCTTGAGTTTCCTGCAAAGCTTGTTGTGCTTGTTTGCGTTCTCGCAGTTCGGTTTCTAGCTGTTCAAATAAATCGGCTTGTTGGATGGCAACACTAAATTGTACGGACAACTGTTGCAGCAATTCTATTTCTGAATCTTGCCACTCGCGAGGCCCGGCGCAGTGATGGACGATGACCAATCCCCACAGATTTTCTCCTTGGAGGATCGGCACGACTAGATTCGCCCTAACTTGGAAACCTGCTAGCATTTCCAGATGGCAGGGGGCGATTTGAGCGTTGTAAATATCTGATTTGGCAGTGACTAAACCGTGCTTGAAGGGTTCGATATACTCTTCACCGATACAAGGATCGTAGGTACGGCTGTTTGAGATAGCGTTCCATGCCGGATCGACAGATTCTACTAAAACTATGCCGCTGCCATCTGTATCTATTTTGAACAGCAAAGCGCGATCGCACTGCAAAAATCCGCGCACTTCTGCCACAGTAGTTTGCAGTATATCTTGTAAGTTCAAAGATTGGCGGATGCGCTGAGTCATTTCGACCAACAATCGCTGTCGATCGAATTGTTGGTGCAGCAAAGTTTCTGCTTGCTTGCGATCGTCAATATTCATAATTGTGCCGGTCATGCGCGTCGCTTTACCGACTGCATCGTAAAAGCCTTGTCCCCGTCCTTCCACCCAGTGAATGCTGCCATCGGGCCAAATTACGCGAAATTCATGCTGGTAGATGTTTCGCTTTTTTAACGCTTGTTGGATTGCATTATTTAAGCCTTCGCGATCGTCTGGATTGAGGCGGGCATCAAAGGTTTCATATTTGCCATCAAAAGCGTCTGGATTTAATCCGAATAGCAGCGAATGTTCTGGCGACCATTTGATTTCGCCCGTTATTAAATTCCAATCCCACAATCCCATTTGCGCGGCGGACAAAGCCATTCGCAGTTGTTCGGCACTTTCCTGAATTAATTTGCGGTTCAGTCGCTCAATTTTTTTTCTACTCTCAAACAGGTTGCTAGTCAGTAAATTAATTACCAAGCCAACCAGGATAAAAATGCCTAACCGCAATACATCCAGTTTGAGGTTGATAAAAAATTGATAATAGGGTGGGAGAAAGAAGTAATTTATTGCTAAGGTTGATAGCACAATTGCGACGATTCCCGATCGAAAGCCACCGTACCAAGCACTGACTGCGATCGCGATGTAGAAAAATGCTCCAAGAGTGCGAGATAGAAACACTTCAAGCAAAATAGTAAGAAGAATGGCGATCGCTGTCGATCCCATAGCAACTGCATAAGGCAAAAGAATTTTTAAAGACATTTGAGATTTTAAATTGGGAATTGGGAATTGGGAATTGGGAATTGGGAATTGGGAATTGGGAATTGGGAATTGGGGATTGGGAATTGGGAATTGGGAATTGGGAATTGGGGATTGGGAATTGGGAATTGGGAATGTGTAATTATTTAGATCTAGTCCGGTTCGATCGGTTGCGCGAGAGGCGGGGCGAAGCATTCGGACACAAAGCTTGAAACTTACAGCAGATTGCAAGTTTATGAAGTACACCTCAGAAACCCGGTAACTTCGGCGAAACCGGGTTTCTGGAGTCCCTCACATACCTGAAAACTGCTGAACTGCTGTATTAATGAAATTGTCGCCCGAATGCTTCTCCCCTACAAGTATACGAGACGATCGATTCTACCAAAGGAAATATTCACTATTGACTAATAACGATCGCTCGCGGGGAGGCTCGCACTAATGTCAACTGTCAACTGTCAACTGTCAACTGTCAACTGTCAACTATTTAATAACGCCAGCGATTGCGCTCGATGCGACTGAGTACCCGCGTTACCAATTCTGGCCCTAAAACGGGTTTAGTGATGAAATCATCAGCCCCGGCGGCAAAGGCTTGGCTGAGAGATTCAGCATCAGTATGAGCAGTGACAACTAAGATGGGCAAATCTGCCTGCTGTGCATCCTGCCGCACTACTTGGCATAATTCCAACCCGCTAATTTGCGGCATTTCCAGATCGAGTATGACTAAATTAGGCGAAGTTGCAACGATCGTCTCCCAAAATCGTTGCGGTTCGCTTAAAGTTATTACTTCCAAACCCCAAGGTGTTAGCAATGTCGATAAATAGGCTAACATCGCAGAATCATCATCAACAATTAATACTTTGCCCGGTGATGAGATTTGAGTTTTAGTTAACAAACGGGATATTGCTTGAAAAATTTGGTCGCTGGTGGCAGGTTTGTGGAGAAATTGTTTGGCACCCAAGCGAGATACTGCTAGCCGATCGGTCAAATTGTCGCGCCCAGTAAATACAATTACAGGTAGATTGGGCAATCGATCGGTTATTTCTTGCAGCAGTGTCAATCCGTCTTCTTCTGTATCGGGAAAGCTTAAATCTATTAATATTAAATCGGGCATTGAGATGGCAAGGCGCGATCGGGCTGCTGCAATGTTTGGAGCAATTTTCATCCGCAATCCCCACGCTTCTGCTGCTGCTTGCAAGCGTTCGGTTAAGGCTTCATCGTCGTCAACTACTAGCACTCGATGGGATAAAACTGTCGGTGCTGGTGCGGCCGTTAAGGTAATTGCTGGTTTGGCTAATTCCTCCTGGATTGCTGTCACCAATTGAGCAAATCGATCGCTCTCTTCAGGAGTGAAAGATCCCAGGGCGCGATCGCCTGCTTTTTCGCTAACTGCAATTAGTAAATGTTCGGTCGATCGCGCCAATTTCGAGCCTTCTGGATAGCCAAAAGATGCCAGAGATCCGGCTAATTTATGCGCTTCATGCTGGGCAGATTTGTGTAATTCGACATCTAAATTTCCTGAGAATGCAGCATTTTTTGCCTCTACCAGGACTGCTATTTGTTGGTTGAATACTCCCCGAAACCGCTCTAGTAATTTGTCGATCGCCAGCGTTTCTCCCGTGCGAGATTTCTGCTTGCGAGTGCTATCGGTGCCAGCCTTGCCTGTATTAATTAGCGCTGCTTGAGGGCGCTGCTTGAGTCGGTAGCCCATGCCGTAAACTGTGTCGATAATTTCTTCTGTTAAGCCGCCAGCTTTGAGTTTTTTGCGGATATCTTTAATATGAGTGTTAATAGCGCGATCGGTCGGTGCGTCATCAAATCCCCAAAGACGATCGAGAATGGCACTGCGACTGAAAATTCGATCGGGATTGCGCATGAGCAATTCCAACAAATTGTATTCTGTCACCGTTAGGGAAATAACTTGTTCGCCAAAAGTTACTCGTCCTGCATCCATGTCCAAACAAAGATTTCCCCAAGTTAATCTAGCAGATAAATCCTTTGCAAAACCCCCAGGGGAAACAGCTTTACTGCGGCGCAACAACGTGCGGATTTTTGCTAACAATACTTCTTCGGCGTAGGGCTTGCTGATATAATCATCGGCACCGGCATCGAATCCTGCTACCACATCTGCATCGGAGTCGTTTGCTGTCAGTAACAGGATTGGATTTGTGTATTTTTGCGATCGCAGTTGGCGGCACAAACTAATTCCATCTAGTTTTGGCACCCGCAGATCTAGCAAAATCAGGTCATACTCAACCACCTTTGCCAAGTCTAAGGCAGCTTGTGCGTCGATCGCCCGAGCGATCGAGTAGTGATTTGCTTCCAGCACTTTGACCAGTGCTGCACCCAGCAGTGTATTATCTTCTAAAAGGAGAATGTCGATCGGAGACTTCTTCATTAATCTGACAGTTGCCTGAGTCCTGAGAAAATTTGTATAATTATAAGTCTGTGCGATGCGAGCCTGGGTTGTAAAGTGAAAACAGAAATGACCAGCTTTAGTCAAAAGCTGGCCTGCAAATAAGTTAAATCCGTTGTTTTCTCACAGTGAGGAAACCCAAATTGCGCGTTGCCTTGCTCTGGGTTACAAGAAATACATCTTCCCTCTTAAGTGGTATTTTAACAATAAAATTTAATCTTTGCAATAAAACGTTACTAAATTTGGAGGGGGAGAGGGGGAGAGTGGGAGAGTGGGAGAGGGGGACAGTGGGGGAGGGGGAGAGAGGGAGAGTGGGAGAGGGGAAGTTCTAAGTGTTAAGTTTTGAGTTTTGAACTTCAGAACTGTCAATACTCAAAACTCAAAATTCAAAACTCAAAACTCCTTACCAACTGTCAACTGACTTTGCGCAAATAAATGCAGTGTCGCGCGCTGTTACTCACTGGCGTCATAAAAGATTCGATCGACTCTATGATACCGCTCAAAGGCTCGATCTCGCTTGCTAATTCTGCCTCTTCTTCCGCAGTCCAATTCCCCCGGTAAAGAACGGCAAAACCTCCTTTTTTCAGCAGCGGTAGGGCATATTTAGCGCAAACAGATGCTGGTGCAACTGCCCTAAGAAATGCAATATCGCAAGCTTTCCCGTAACGGGAATCTCGGACAATTTCCTCGGCCCTGCCTGCTAAAGGAACAGCACTTTCTATTCTTAATTCAGCAACAACTGTTTCTAAAAAAGCAATTTTTTTGCGAGTAGAATCGAGCAGAGTAACTGATAGTTTTGGCAGGACGATCGCGATCGGCAATCCCGGAAAACCCGCACCAGTACCGATATCAATAACTTTCCGCACCGATAGCAGGTTTGTATTGCTATCAGTTGGTAGTAATTGGGAAATTCCTCGCAAGGAATCCCAGAGATGTTTTTCCCAAAATTCGATCGGTTCGGTAATTCGTGTTAAATTTAAACGGCGGTTGCCTGCAACAATTAATTCGTACAACCGCTGAAATTGTTGCTGCTGCAACTCATCCGGCTGCCAATTAAGCGTTTGCTGCCACAACTCTGTCATCTGTGGCAAAATGGTAGTTTCAATCCGATCGATCATCCGATTTTAGATTTTAGATTTTAGATTTTAGATTGGGGAATTGAATGATTTGCGATTTGCGATTTGCGATTGGGGGATTGGTAGAGGGGAAATACTGAGTTTTAAGTTTTGAGTTGTGAACTTCAGAACTGTCTTTAACTCAAAACTCAAAATTCAAAACTCAAAACTCCTTACGAACTGTCAATACTCAAACCCCAAAACTCAAAACTCAAAACTCAAAACTCCTTAAGAACTGTCTTTAACTCAAAACTCAAAATTCAAAACTCAAAACTCCTTAAGAAACGCAGCTTGCTTCCTTAGGTTCTAATTTAGCTCGATCGACCTCGTGCAAATTTCCGCTATCTAAAGTCCAAAATCGATCGGCAACGCTTAACAAATCGCTAGCATCGTGAGTGACAACTAACAAAGTCCAGTGATTTTTTAACTTGCCCAACAAGTTAACCAACTGCCGCCGCATCGACCAATCCAAACCAGCAGTCGGTTCGTCCAACAGCAGCAAATGCGGTTGCCGAATTAGTTGCACTGCGAGGGCTACCCGGCGCTGCTGCCCGCCGCTTAAAGCGTGGGGGGAAGCGCGCAGCGATAAGTGTCCCAGCCCGACTTCTGCCATTGCTGAGTTAATTTGTTCTCGCCCCAATTCGGGATGTCCCAAGCGCAATTCTTCTAAAATTGTGCCCCCGCAAAAATGCCTTTCAGGAAACTGAAATACTAAACCTCCTAACTGCTGCAAGTGTTCCGGTGTTAGTTCTTGTTCGCGCCAGTAAATGTCGCCGCTAGTTTTTTCTGCTAAACCTGCTAGGATTTCTAAGAGCGTGCTTTTTCCCGAACCGCTGCGGCCGACAATTAATCCCATTTGTTGCGTTGGCAGTTCTAGGTTGATATTTTTGAGAATGGGATGCGAACAGGCTGTAGGATGGTAGACTAAGTTTTTTAGATAAAGCATTAACCGAATTGGGGATGGGGAATTGGGAATGGGGAATTGGAAATTGGGAATTGGAAATTGGGAATTGGAAATTGTTTGTCTTCAGTTTTCCGATCGCGCTATTAAAGTAGCTTGCTGCTATGCGGTCGATCGCCCGCAATTATTTACATAAATTATTTGACATCTTTTTTACACAATCTTTTTTACATAAATCTTTACAAAAAATCGCCTTTTTTTTCAAGGTTGGGCATTTACTTTTCAGATTGTTTCATGGTATATTTTAATAATGGAAATCCGTGCGTTCATATATGGTCGATCGCACTCCTATTATTAAAATATAACGCAAGAGAAACTAAAAATCAAGAAAATTTGACGATTTTTTTTGTCGCACCGAGAGAGTCGGAACTTTCAACTTTCAAAAATCGAGTCGGCGAACACTCGAAGATTATACTGGAGGATGTGAAAATGAGGAAAACCAGATTGGCCTCGCTTGGCAAGCAAATGTTAAGTTCCAAACAGACAATACGGGCGATCGCGAGTGCGGCGGTTGCGCTGATCGTCGGCATCAACTCAGCATTAGCGGGAGATCCCTTTCGCACGAGAAACCCGCAGGCGATCGGACTCTACACCGAAACCGCTTTTAAAACTATGTTCCAAGAAGGGAACTACAAACAAGCAAAAGCCCAAGTCCAACAAGCACTATCCTCCGAACCCAACGAACCGCTAGCCTACGCAATGGCAGCTTCATTATCCTACATCGAGCAAGATTTAAACTCGATGAATTCCTACGCGACAAAAACCCGCGAAGTTGCCGAAAAATTGACACCAACTAATCCTTTACGCGGTAACATTTACACGGCAGCAGGTCACTTTTTAGAAGGCGCGCACGCGATCGCCAAAGAAGGAACAGCTAAAGGCGCGCCAGCAGCCCTCAACAAACTGCGATCGGTATTTCAATATTTAGATGCAGCGGAAAAAATAGATGCCAACGATCCAGAACTCAATTTGCTTAAAGGCTATATGGATTTAATGCTAGCCAGCAACTTGCCATTTTCTAACCCCAGCGAAGCTATTAAGCGACTGGAAGAAAAAGCCTTTCCCCGCTATTTAGCTTATCGCGGAATGGCAGTAGGCTATCGGGACTTGAAAAAGTACGATCGGGCGCTAGAATTTGCCGACAAAGCACTAGCAGAAACGCCGACAAATCCCGAAATCCACTATCTCAAAGCCCAAATCTTATTCGCTCAGTCTAAAAATCAACCCAACAGCAAAACCTTACTAGAAGAAGCCCGAAAAAACTTCGATGCAGCCTTAGCAAAACCAGACCAATTACCGCGCAGTTTAGTAGCCGAAATCTTCTTTCAGCAGTGCAGAACCCGCATCCGCCTCGACAGCAAACCCCGCGACTGCGACCCGATGCGCGATAAAATTAGAGATGCAGGCGGTATCTGGGGACCGACAGCTTTACCGCCACTGTAACTGCAAAAGCACGAAAAATCTCTTAGCACGGTTCATTCCGTCTTATGCCGATATGCCTAGAGTCCGGAATAGCGATACGATCGGCAGAATAATTGAAACTGAAACCTAACAATCTTGCAAGTGGACGATCGCTCCGATCGAAGATGCCCCAAACCAAGCCCTCATAATCTAAAATCTAAAATCTAAAATCTAAAACTATCATGTTGCAGAGAATACAAGCCAAAAATCGCTGGAAACCTGTTTTCAAACCGTGGGAAGAAATAGACGGATGGCTGTTTGCATCCTGTATCGCCCTCACTGTATTGGGTGGAGTCATGATTCACAGCGTCGAACGAAATCAGGGAATGATCGACTGGTGGCGGCACTGGGTGACTGGGGGAGTCGGTTTGCTAATCGCAATTATCTTTTCCCGCTGTCGCTACGACATTCTGATTCAGTGGAAATGGCCGATTTACGCATTTATCAATTTGTCGCTGATTGCGGTGCGGTTTATCGGTACTACCGGGCTCGGTGCCCAGCGCTGGATTAATATCGGCGGCTTTTACCTGCAACCGTCAGAATTTGCCAAGGTGGGGATAATCGTTACTTTAGCAGCTCTGCTGCACGACAAGACGCAGCCGACGGTGAAGGATATGTTAAAGATGCTGGCGATTGTTGCTGTACCTTGGGGATTGGTATTTGCCGAACCCAACTTGGGTACTTCGCTGGTGTTCGGGGCGATCGCCATGGGAATGCTTTATTGGGGTAATGTTAATCCAGGCTGGCTGATTTTGCTGGTGTCTCCCTTAATCTCGGTACTCCTCAACAACTTATCGATGCCCGTTTGGGTTGCTTGGGTTGTTTGTACCGGAATTATTGCTTGGCGAACCCTGCCTTTTCCTTGGTTTGGGGCTTTCGGCGCGGTATTGGTGAACGTGGTTTCGGGACATGTCGGTCATGTTTTTTGGAGTTTGCTCAAAGATTATCAAAAAACACGGCTGACGGGATTTTTAAACCCCGAAAAAGACCCTTTAGGTAGCGGATATCACTTGATTCAATCTCGAATTGCGATCGGCGCTGGGGAACTCAAAGGGCGCGGTTTGTTTCACGGAACCCAGACTCAACTTAATTTTATTCCCGAACAGCATACGGACTTTATTTTCTCAGCAATCGGTGAAGAATTGGGTTTTATCGGCTGTATTTGCGTGCTGTTTGTTTTCTGGATAATTTGTTTGCGGTTGGTAATTATCGCTCAAACGGCTCAAGATAATTTTGGTTCTTTGCTGGCGATCGGCGTGCTGTCAATGTTAATTTTTCAGGTATTCGTCAATATCGGCATGAACATCGGTTTAGCACCGGTGACTGGGATTCCGCTACCTTTTTTGAGTTACGGAAATGCCTCGCTGCTGAGTAACTTTATAGCGCTGGGACTGGTAGAATCGGTGGCGCACAAGCGACAGCGAAATAAATTTTGGAATCGGTAATTGCTCGACCGCTTTTCTTAAAAGTTTGCTGCGGGCGATCGCATTTCTGCTAAGGACGATCGCCCGTTAATTATCGTTAAACTAGGCTATGACATAAAGAGAAGAAGAAGAAAGAAGAACGAACCGCGAAGACGCGAAGGACGCAAAGAGAAGAAGAAGAAAGAAGTACGCAATCTTCTAGCTGGAAGGAGTAACAAAATATAGTTATCTGCGTTTATCTGCGTTTATCCGATCGATCGGCGGTTGCAATCTCAAGCGAAAATTTATTCAATAAAGCCATTGCCAACCCAAAATAGAAATACCATACTATGATATTTGAAACTCAACGACTAATTTTAACACCGATCGCCAACAGCGACATCAACACGCTCCACAACATTTTTATCGATGCTTATGTCAGAAGATATCTCTGTGACAACGAAATCTGGCCGCTGGAAAAAGTCGCAGAAATGTTAGCTGAAAATGCCCGACTGTTTGCTGAAGAGAAATTAGGTTTGTGGTTTATTGAAACCAAGAGCGATCGAGAAATCGTGGGATTTGTTTGTTTGTGGTATTTTTTCGGCGAACCGCAGCCGCAGTTGGGTTACGCACTAATGCCCGCAGCAACTAAAAAAGGCTACGCTACTGAAGCAGCAACTAAAATAGTAGAATATGCTTTTAAAGAACTTGGATTTAATTATCTGATTGCAAGCTGCGATCGACCGAATCTAGAATCGCAAAAAGTAGCAGAAAGACTCGGCATGAAACAGGTAGAAGAAAGAATCATGAATGAAAGTCCCAATTATCCAACATTATTCTTTAGACTCGATAAGTCTTGAGTAGTTGAGAGTCGATCGAAGATTTGAGTTTTGAATTTTGAACTGTCTTTAACTCAAAATTAAAAATTTATAATTCACAACCCCTTACCAATTACCAATCACCAATTACCAAAAGCACCTCATTCGTTCGAGAAATACAGTATAATTGTATGGTATAAAATTCAATAAAAGATGAACTTGCGAACAGTAGTTGTTACTAGATATGTAACTCCTTTGCGGGAAGGCGGCTCGCTGCCAGCAATTGTAGAAGCCGACGATGATGGGATGTACGTACTCAAATTTCGCGGTGCCGGCCAAGGAGCAAAAGCTTTAATTGCCGAGTTAATCGCAGGAGAAAT